>CANSRG010000001.1 GCA_947649355.1 uncultured Mycoplasmatota bacterium
AATACCTTGCCGCATATTTTTTACTCCTTTTCTGGAATTGAATTATTATATCACAATTATATCACATCAGTTTTAGGAAAACAAGTATCTAAAAGAAATTTTTCTTCCCCTTATATGTAACAATCATACCGGCTTCCTAACGTTCAGAATGGTTTCTACTGTCTGCTGCGGTGTTTGGTTGGAATTGTCCAGCCAAAAGCCGATCCGTGGTGTTGTCTGCATTTTACTAAATACAAATTCAATGTATACAGAAAGAAATATATAAGGAGTGGGAGGGATTCCGCCGTAGTCGGCATTGTAGGAAAATCCAAAAGTTTAGATTTTCTCAAAATGCTTATCTTTTGGTCTTTGGTTCGGAATAGTGTAGTGCTGGCGGTCTATCTATTGTTTTCGGTTGCTTGCTTCTTTACCGTACATGAGCATTAAATGCACTCCTAAAACATCTTCATTTTCACTTATTTTGTAATCAGTTTTAAACTCATATTTACTTGAATTCATATTTTCTAAATCACTTATGTCATTTTTGAACTCTTCTTCTTTATTTTGTAGATATTCTTTTACATAAGCTAATAAATCTTTATTATTTACTTTGGGATAATTTATTTCAACTAAATAATTATTGGTTTCTTCCTTTAAATTGCGATTAGAGTTATTAAGACATAAAACACTAATTCCAATAATTAAAACTATTGTAAAAGCGAAAAACTTTTTTCCGAATTTTGTTAATTTTATTTTATGATTTTTTTTATATTCCATACTTCAACACCTCTATACTACAATAAATATTATACCATAAAAAATAAATCATAAATACAGTTTCCCCTACAAATTGTAATTTAGCGAACTAATCTTTTTACTCTCTCAACATAATCATCTGCATGATTTATGCTAATATCCCCATGATAATATCCTTGTAGTACATCAAGTTCACTATTTGGTATTAAATTAGCAATTTTAGTTGCCGATTTTTTCATAATAGGTCTTTCTTTACTTCCAACTAATACAAGAACTTTTGCTCTAGTATGTGATAAAGTATCTTTGACTTCATAACTAGAATTTGACTTCATAAAAGCAATTAAATTATCTTTTGTAATTTTACAAGTATCTTCATAATACATATCAAACAAACTGTTTTTAAGTTTTAAACTTTTAAACTGTAGTTTTGAAAACCATTTTTTACTTATTAAACAATATGATAAATTAAATGTTGGCTCTATCATTTTATAAGTAAAATTCATAGGAATTGCCAAAGCACTTTCAACAATAGCATATTCACATATATTAGGATTTTTAGATAGTATTTCTAACAATATTTGTCCTCCTAATGATAGCCCTCCAATTAGTTTTACTTTCCCATTATAATTATCATTTATAAAATTTATTATTTCTAAAGCATTACTTTCAATAGAAGTAAAATTTGTATCGCTATTCGAATGTCCATCTAGTATAGGAATAACTATGTGAAATTCATCTTCAAGCAATCCTATTTCATCTATATAATTCCACCAAGAAAGACCACCACCATGCAATAAAATTATAATATCATTATTCTTTGAACCATATTCTTTATATTCCATCTTACACCTCTAAATTACTATTTATCGCTCTCTTGAATAATGACTTCTGGGTTCATTATTACTATTGAGTCGCAATCCCAACCATAAAGACTAAAATATAACTCGTGATCCTCACTTATCAGAAGCTCTAATGCATCGTACTCTGTAGCTAGTGCTTCGTAGTCTATCATTGACCACATCGTTGGTGTCGGTAGTGGATTCTTCATCTTTGGTAGCTGTTCTAACTGCTTTGAGTTTGTGATCCTTAATACCTTGGCATCTTCTTTCAATGTAAACTTAAAACTCGTATTTAGTTTCTCTGTTCCAAATTCATTAGATTCGCACCAATCTTTCCAACTATTCAGTGAGTCTACTCTGCTCGCCCATAGTCCGCCTTTTGGCTTTGATGCATCGAGTCTATTCTTTACTGGTTCGAATTTCTCTTTCTCGAATTTATCGTGACCATAGTGAATAAATTTCATTGTGTCATCACTCCTTGTCACTATTCTATTATATCACGAAATTTCGACAAAAAAAATACGACTATTAAAAGTCGTGATTCTTTTCTTTAAGTAGTAGTTCATTCTCCTGCCATTTTTTAAAGTAGAAATTGGCATCTGGTTTATATATCATAATCGCCATGATAAGAACTCTCGTTGAGAATTCATCTCGATCGTTCTCTGCTTCTATTCTTCTTAATGATTGAGGTTCTAATTTTAATAACTCCGCGGCTTGGTCTGGTTCAATATTGGATAGTTTTCTTGCTATTCTCATGTTCTGACAAATATTATGTTTTAATGCTTCTAATAATTTATTATATTCTTCTTGTTGTTCATACACATTTATCTTCTGCAATTCCTTAAAAAACTCATTCTTATCCACTAAATCACCGCCTTTTACTACAAATATTTTATAATAATTCATAAAATAAATATGTCGCATCTTTCGGCAAGTGTGGTATACTAGAGTCGGTGCTTCAATAAATGAAAAATGGCAAACAATGTTTAACTTTCTTGTTTACCATCCACACGCTTTTTGGTAACTACAAATCCATGGTCTTTTGTTAGTTCAGAGGTTGTCCATCCGAATGCAAGACCGATGTCATCTATCGCATCGATAGTAGCACCTATATTTGCATTTTCAATATCGCTGATTAAAGAAACACTTCGACCTGTTCTATCAGCCAGTTCTTCTTGCGACCATTTCTTTTCATGTCGTAAGTAAGTTACATTGATTGCAAGTATTTGCCTTGTAGTCCAATTTGAGTGGTCTTTCAATGTTTGATTTTCAGACGTATTCATTAGGACCTCCCATAATTATATTATGGAGTTTTTGCCGAAATATGTCCAACGGATATATGCCTTGAACTTTTTTTGTGATTATACTGAAGTTAATCTAAAATAACAATGGAGCGCCTTCATTTTTTATAAAAAGGAAGGAGGTTAATTTGTCATGTTTTGTACTAGCAAAAAATTAACAAAAATTGCGAATATGGATTCACTCGATTTTTCATTGATTATGGGTTTCATTGTTGCACTGATACTAATACCCTTAGTTTTATTAAACATTGAAAAAATCGAAGAAACTTTCAACATTCCTAAATATGAAGAAGTAAACGAGGTTTGTATGACACCGACTTGTTTATTTCCAGTTAAACTAGACAAACCAGAGCTTAGAGAAACACGCCCAGGAACAATCTTGTTGTTTTTTCTCGTAGGAGTATTATTATTCTCTTTGGTTGGCTATTTCATACACTGCTTAATTGTTGACAAAGTGTATTGTTAAATAATTCTTAATATGGCAAAAAAAGATATGATGATTGACTACTCTGATTTAAGTGATGAAGACTACGAAAAAATTTTAGAACCTTTTGAAGAGGAGACAAAAAAATACTTAGAAAAAATCGCTTACGATTATGTAACCTATTATCTCGCTATGGCTTTCAAATATAAAGTGCTTGAAAATGATTGCGATATACAACCGCATATAAATGCTGCACTAGATGATATTGGTCATATTAATGAAAAAATTAATCTAAAAATTTCAACCATTAAAAAAATGCTAAAACAAAAATATGGGTTAACAATCAAAAATGAGTCGCCACTTGAAATCGTGGACACAAAAAAAGAGGACCAGCGTTAATTTGCTGATCCTTTTCTTATGGAATTAAAAGTTTTTGTCCTGGATATATTAAGTTTGCATTCGCTAGGTTATTCGCTCTCGCTATTTCTGGATATCTGTTTCCATTGCCATAGAATTTTTGAGCGATTCTCCATAACGAGTCGCCTTTTACTACTGTGTAGTATCTTGCATTACTCGTTGGAGTGTTTGTTCCTATTGGCGTTAAATCTTCGGTTCTTACCCATCCTAGACCATTGTTAATGTTATAAGGACATCTTGATCCTGGATTAACTAGGTAGATTGTTGCTTCTAGATTTGTTCTTGACTGTCCTGCTCCATTTCCTTGGCTATCTCGATATAGAACTCCTGTGAATCTTACCTTGTCGCCTACTTTGTATGTCGTATTCGTTGTTGGTTGTGGTGATGGTCGTTTATCCTTTTCTAGTTGTTTATTTACCTGTTCTGCGATGTATGGAAATTTACTTTGTAAATATGGTCCTGGACACGCAGTCGCTGCGAACATATTATGGCGAGTTAAGTTTCCGGATGCATCTCCTGTGTAGTTTAATCTTTCGATTCCATTTCTTCTACAGATGTCTACACATAACTCTATAAGTCTTGCTAGGACATGGTCTGATACTTCCCAATTCCCACCATTCTTGCAATTTGAAACTTCAATCGTTACGGCTTGATGATCGTTATTAGCGTTTGATGAACACCACGACCTGTTGCATTCTTCTACGTACATTCCGATTCGACCATCTGAACCGATTCCATAGTTCGAACTTGCTTGTCTACCAGAACCTGCGAATATTCTTCCACAGGTTTCAACTGACAACACTCCTGCCATGTGATGGATTGTGATTTTCTTAATTTTAGCATTCCTTGGCTTATTACAATTTGGGGATAACTTTGTATATTGTACTAATGGACTATTGCTCATTTTCATCTTCTCCTTTTCCGTTATTGAATTCTTCACTATTTTCTACATCGAACACTTCTCCATTTTCATCGTGGAAAGTTTCTTTTTCTTCGTTATTCTCCATCACTTGCACCTCCTTTCGTATTGCCATCTTTGTTAAAGAAATAAGTGGCAATCATACCTAAAATAAGCATGAAGTTATCTGTCGTTATTTTCTCGGTTACTGATAAATAAAAAAACGCTCCAAATGATAGAAGCGTTATAATGGATTTCACTTTTAAAAGTGACACTACTGCACTGATTGTTTTTTCTTTCATCTTTATTCTCCTTTTCTTGGTTCGTTTGGCAAATCGTACAATTGATTTACCATACTTGTTACGAGTCCATTGCCTTTTAACATATGGTAACTCTCGTACATATCTTTTACATTTTCTTTCATGAAACTAGAGCAATAACCTAGCTTCATTTGGGTGTCGTAGATTCTTACTATTTCGTTTCGAAGGAGCGCCTGCATTCCTTGTTTCAGTCCTATGTACTGTTTGAAAACATACACGATACCTCCTGTTACTCCTGTTAGCAAGAATTCCACCCAATACTTTAAAATAAAATCTAGCATCTTTCCCTCCTAATGTATTTGTTTCCAGTTACCTGGTGTTGTATCATTTATTCCAATTCTCAAGTATATTCCTCCACCTGTATTAAGTAAAATCTGCCATAGCCAACTACCAGTATCAGTCTTTTGCCATGTTCTGCCATCGTTAGTTAACACTACCAATACTCCATAAATCGCTCCTGTGTATGGTGCATTCTTCATTGCTTTACCTATAGCATAAATTCCTGGAGTGTAGAAATAATTAAAATCTTCAGCATTTGCATTGCCCTTATAAGCCAAGAACACACGATTCTTATAATTTTGAATAAAAGTCGCTAGGGTTTCTTTATTATGAATGATGCCATTTGCATCCCAATAAAAATCATTTTCTAATTTTATTGATTTCTTCATATTCTCCTCCTAGGCAATACGATGCCATATATAAACTGCGAGATATGGTGGCATATTATTGTGTGGTTGACTTCCTCCAGTATTTTTAATAACTCCTAATCCATCTGGGTAGTATGGTCCTTGATAATTTCCGTTATACCAAACCATGCCGTATGCCTCCCCACTTCCATAAGCATAAGTAACTCCATGTGAGTGTGATGGCATTTCACTCTCATTTAACGTGTGTTTTTCTTCTCCGCCTACACTATTTGCTGAATACTTGTTGCCTGCTCCTAATAAAAATCTATCCTTTAACAATTCCCACTTACTACCAAATATGAGTGATGGATTTCGGTTGTCTAGACTTAAATAAATCGCTCCTACCGGAAACGGATTCGGATATACCTCATTGTTATTTTCATCTTTCAATTGGATTCCTATCTTTGTCATGATACTCGCCTCCACATATAAACTGCGATGTAAGGTTGCAAATTTCCACTGTCTCCAGAACCTGCATTTCCAGTTGTTCCACTTACTGAATGTGAATGATCTCCACCCCAATCTGTAACTCTATGTTGTCCATGAGTTGTTGAATTATAGGTTCCGTAGATTCCACCATCATCCCATCTTCCTTCGGAGTTGTACCATACTGCAGTAGTAAGTCCATGGTTATGTCCACCAGTTGTATTTGTGTTAGCACTAAATCCATGGTTATGGCTTTGTAAATTTTTGTTTCCACCTGTCTTGTTTACGGTCTTAAATTCGCTTTGATTCTCATCTACCCCAACAAGTACCCTACCATTGGCGAAACGTTCCCACACGCCCCCAAAAAAGGCGCTAGGATTGGTATTCATAACTGATATGTAAATACTTCCTATTGGATAATAAGGACATGGATAGATATTCCCTGTGTCATCTTTTAATTGAACACCTTTATTCATGCTATTCGCCTCCAAACATAAACGGCTAGGTATGGTGGCATATTACTCGTACTTCCGGTGTTACCATGATTGTGTGCTTGATTTCCACCTGATGCAGCAACCCAGACACCTCCGTGATCGTGAGCTCCATCAGTTTGTCCTGCAAGGTCTTGCCCCCATCTTGAATTGGCTACTGGAATTTGTCCTCCGTTTCCAGAGTTTGCTCCACCACCAAACCATAAAACATGGTTATGTCCGCCCGCATTATTTAATCCGGCACTATGGCTATGACTTGGCATTTGATTCGATGTTAAAGTGCAATTGCCAGTTGTGTGGCTATGGTTTGCATTTCCACCACTCGTTCCTGGTTTATAAGTTGTTCCGGCACAGAGCAAAAATTTGTCTTTGATTTGCTCCCATGTTCCGCCGAATATTTGTGAAGGATTTCTCGAGTCAACACTCATATAAATTGCTCCTACAGGAAATGGGTTCGGATAAACATTGTTATTATTTCCATCTTTCATTTGAATTCCGATATTCTTCATTATTCCCACTCCGCGATGACTTCGTAGTCGAGAACGGCTTTCCCACTTTTTAAATAAATGTTACCTCGAACGGCGAGTGAGTATTCTTCCTTGTCATTGATAACGCCTATTCCTACATTCTTCTTCGTGGCATTTATGAATTCGATCGGGATACCTTGAGCAAGAAAGTATGGAAGAACTACTGTTTCTAGCTTATCCTTTACCTCAACTTCAAAATTGAAAGACTTTTCATTGTCTAGGGTTATCGCTTTTTGAGTGCAAGTATAATTATTTGAACTTTTACTCACAGTCAAAGTTTGCCATGCTCCCCAGGATGAAGAAGTAGATTCTTTATACCTGTAGCGTACACTTTGAATGGTATTCTTATTGGTCGTACCACAAGTTATCAAAGAAAAAATACCACCGACATTTATCTTGGTAGTATTCTCGAACTCATTTAATCTTCTTATGGAAACTGATTGACTTGGTGGCTCGTAATCAATGACATAAATCACTTTTGTCTTTGTTGTTATGAAACCTCGACTATCAATCGCTGACACATTCAGATTTACTGCACCTGATAAGTTTAAGATGCCTAGTTCTAATGAAACATCATTCGTAGAGTATGCAATGTTTCCTGACAACTCTCCTACTTCGATTCGGTAGGATACTGGTGTGGCATAATTCTTGGCTACCATCTTTTTGGCTGATGGTATGGATACTTTTAGTTTTGATTTATTCTTTACGATATAAGCATTGCTTCCTGTAATTCCTACGATTGTTGAGTTATTATCAAAATAACTAAAATCTTCGAATGTAGGGTTACTGTTCGTAATGGTGTAAGTTCCATCCTTGTAATTCCAGTATTTTTCTTCGCCTGCATCGTTTAAGGTACAAGCTACGACTCTTATAGTAAAACTTGCATTATTTGGGTAATATTGCATCAAACTTGTTAATTCCGACACACTAAATGTCACACTCGTTCCAGCTTTCGAATACCTAGATGCACTTGCACATTCTAATCTTATACGGCAAGTTGCCCCACTTGGATTATTTGCTGTTACTGCAAGTGATGAACCATTGCTCACATTGGGCGTACTGCTCGTTATTTGGTTGATTTGGTGCGTGGCTTGGTAATATGCCCCACTATCGGTCGTAAGTCCACTATCTCGCCTTTTTACTCTTAATTTAAAGTTGTACCCTGTTCCTGGCGAAAGTCCACTGATCGTAAAACTTCCACTCGCTGCATTCACATCATTACTTGCTGTCGCCCAACTATTACCATTGTTCGTTGAGTATTGAATTGTGCTACAGGTATGTGCTGCACTCCATGAAACACTTACTTGTGTTAATCCATTAAATCCGGATTTCTTGGATACAGAAAAACCAGTAATTGATGTGTATGCGGGTGCAACATATAATCCATAAGTTCCTGATGTGTAATTACACCATTTGGTATTTTGGGTATCCTTGGCTGTAAAATAACAAGATGTTGTTCCACTCGTTTTATTTGAAACTGTGAACCAGTCTGTTGTTCCATCAAAAGACCATCCTTTGCTCGATGATTTACAATTCTTACTAAAAACATGAGTACCATTTAAATAAATATTGAATGCGATATTATTGTAGTACCATCCACCACTTGACTCTAGGTACACTTTCCAATAAAAGCGATACTGCATATCTGCTCCACTACGTCGTGATTCGTATTGAAGAAGTACACTAGGATATGGTGACGAACTGTAAACTCTACCACTATGTAATGTATCCATTATTCTTCGCCTCCACTCGGTACAAAAGCCCAGCCTTTGTTTGTTCCACTTTGTAGTGCTACTATCTTAATTGGATTCATGGATATCTGCGTCTTGGCTTTTAGTTTTTCTACTTCGGTTGTATCTCCATTTAACGAGAATACTCTTGTTATCTCATTATTAACTTTTGCATAACCAGAAAACTCCATCGGACTCATAACTGTGTAGCTTCCATCGTAAACATTTGATTTTACGATCACACCACTCGATGTGATATTTACCTGTGTATTTAGGATTTCTCCGTAGGCTTGTTGGTATGGAGTTTTGTAAACTCCCACATTACACATATTGTCCGTGAATGTTGCATCGCTATTTGCTGAACCATAAAGTTCCACATAATAAAAGGACTGCTTTGGTAGTAATCCTTTGAGTAAATATTCTTTATAGAACGATTCTTCATTCTCGCCTAACTGTATGATGTAACTTTCGACATCGTTATACACTTTAAAGTAGCAAGTTCCTTGGAGTCCTTTTTTTATGATGGTAGAAAACGTGTAATAAGTTTTCTGTGCCTGTGGTATATCTTCGGTATCGGCTTTCACGGTTATCTTTTGTTTTATCTTTCCACCATTGAACACAAATGCTCCACCACTTTGGCTTCCGTTTAGTGTTAGGTCGGCATTGCTGATATGTGCGACTCCGGCTTCGAATTCCCAACTTTGAAATCCTGCAAATCCTACACTATTTAAAATTAAGTTAGATCCTCCAGAATGTTGGATATCGAACTTGAACCCTTCGATATCTAATTGTAGGCTATGTAATGTGTCTGCGAGTCCTACTATTCTTTCAATGGACATTTGTCCTGCTGTGATAAAGTCAGCAACAATTTTTCCATCTGCGGTCATAGCGATTCCATAAGGACCACTTATTCCTGTGGATGAATAACCGAGTCCGTTGATGTTCCATCTCCACACCTTTTCGGCCTCCACTGGATTCTCGTTATCCATGATAAAGAGTTCGTTGCGTGTCTTATAAACATAACCGCCCATGGCATTAACTATTTGGCTCGTTGCATTCTGCTTGGCATTATTTAAAACATCCACATCTATCTGTTCTAGCTTCTTTATAAGTGCGTTTGTGTTATTGATGAAGTTTCCTTTTTTCGTATCACTATTCGATAGTTCGAACTCGGTATATTTCTTGGCTAGGACATCGTAGGTTGTAGAAATAACTTTCAATCGTTCATTAAGATTTAAATGTGGCACGATTGCCGTTACGAAATCTCCTAGGTATATCTTCTCCATGCTCTTATAAAGTTTCTTGTATTCTTCGGTTTTAGATAATTCTAAAAAGTCCACTTGAATTGTGATGACTGGCTTATCGATTCCTTGGTTATATTGGTCGTATGTCGCCTGTCGTAGGTTTTCAAGAGCCATCTCTTGAGTGATTCCATTCTCCTTATCGATTTGGATTTCCGAGAACTCTATCTTTTGAATTTTCGGATGGATGTAATTCTCTATTAACGGACTGTCAATGAAAAGTTCTGGAAGTAACAAACCATCGAACCCTTGAGGATATATCCTTGTAACTACACCTGTGATATCGATATCCCATGTAATTTCTTTCATGTTCTTTCCGTATCTGATTTGAACTCCTCGGTCTTGCCCTTTATTGGTATTCATGGCAAAGTGTTTGTTATTACGATGAAGTTCTCCACCCCACCTATTTATGAAGGAGTTATCATCTCCTAGAATTGATGCGACAAAGTTCTTTCGCACGTATCTTGCACTAGCTACTTTTTGAATATCTGAAGAACAAGAAAAGTCATTTGCATAAACTGTCCTTTGTAACATCCACTTTAGTGCTGCATCTCCATTCTTATCAGTTGGCGAAACATCTACCAGAAAGTTATCAGAGAGATCATAGAATATGTGCGTGGCATACACTTTTATTCTCTTTAATTGTTTAGATATTAACTTAATTCTGAATAATTGGTCTTCGCCACTAGGGTTTCCGACTGGTGCTTTTATGATGTTTTCTTCTACGATATATTCTATCAATGCCCCATTTACTGGATATTCTAGTTCTAGGTCGTATTGTCCATTTAAAACTTCGGTGCAAGTGCAAGTTAGAACATCCTTTAAAATCCCATATCCATTATGCTCGAAGTTTGTTTCCTTTTTCTCATAGATTCTTATCATAGCCACAGACTCCTATACTCGATATTCATTTGGATGAATTCCGATGGTTCTTCGCATAAAATACTGATTGTATTTTCTCCAGGAGTTAACACTGGGAAATCTCCCACCATGTGGTTATTCATGTTTGTTCCAACTTCATCGGTAACATTCATAAGTTCCGAGTCAATTACGATCGGACTTTCTAGGTCTGTGAAATGCATGATTGTATCGTTGATATGGATTTCAATATCTCCACTTGCCTCCAAGTAAATTTTAGGATGCGTGTCGTAAAATGATACCACATCTATTACTTGCTCATCAGCCACGACTACCGGCAAGATTGTAGGTGATACTGATTTTGCGAATGGTTGCACTTCGAAGGCTATCATAAACCTACGATATCTTTTAAACAGGCGTTCTATTGGGATTGCATTGATGATTGTCGCCTCGTAATAATAGTTAGGATAATCAGAGAATATTAGATTCCCACTGCCATCTAGCCACACTAATATCTCTTGGATAAGTGCATCAATCTCGGTTTGAGATTTTCCACTAGGTGGTAAAAAGGTACACTCTATTTCAAGTGTTTTCCCATTATATGCATCTTCACTTTCAAATAAAAAACCATCGCGTCCGGGAACTGTGATGAGTTCCCCTCGGCGTTCTGGTTTTGTTCTTGGTGGTAATTTCAAAAGTGATATACCCATCTCTCTTGAGTTTTTACCTTTATAAATAAAATATGGTTTCACTATTTATTACCCTCCATTTCCAAGTAACTCTTTTTTGGCGATGTATTCCATCTCCGACATAAGTTCTTCTACATCTTCTTCTCTGTTATTCTCGAAGTGTTCTATCGTTAAGTAAATGTTAACATTTTTATTCGTTGTATTCTTGGTCGTATTGTTTACCTGTGATGTAGCGTTGTTCTTCTTTGGATTTAATCCTCGAAGTTCATAATCGAGTCCATCTGGAACAAAGTTCATCGTATTCATTAAATTGTCCATGGAGTCCTCTACCTTATCAAGGTTATCATCTACACCGATTGCGAGTCCTTCATCGATATTCTCTCCAAAGCCCATGAACACTCTCGACGGAGAATTGATTCCGAAGAATTTCTTAAATGCATTGATGGCGCCCTTCGCTATACTTTTCATCGTTTCTACGACTAAGTCTTTCGCTGCTTTAAGTCCGTTTACTAATCCATCAATGATTGACTTTCCTATTGAACCCCAGTCGATTTGTGTAAACGCTTTAAAAATTGCCGAGATAATCTGTGGTATCGCCTCTATGATTTTCGGTATCGCTTTTACGAGACCTTGAGCGAGTGCCACGATTAACTTGATTCCTGTATCGATGAGCATCGGCAAATTTTGAACTATAAAATCAATCAAACGGAGGATTACATTCAGAATTCCATCGATGATTTTGTCGATATTGTTTACGATTCCCTGGGTAAGTGCGAGTAGCAACTTTAACCCGGTTTGTAGAATTAATGGCAAGTTGTCGATGATTTTGTCGACGACCATGAAAATCACATCTAGGATTTTCGATAGGAGTTGGTCGACATTGTCGGTGATACCCTGTGCGAGTGTTACGATTATAGAAATCGCCCCATCGATTAAAACTGGAACATTCGCCAAGATAACATCTAGGAGTGTCATCAGTAAATCGAGACCTAATGGTATCAATCGTGGAATTTCGGCGGTTATCATATCGACAAATCCACTAATAATTGTCGGTGCTTTCTCAATGGCAATCGTTAAGAACTTATCGAGTTGTTCTCCGAATTGACTCTGTGCGAGTCCTAGACCTGCTAGAAGTAATCCTACGATTGCGAATGGTCCTACTAGCTTCATGGCAAGTGTAGCGACCTTTTGTAATTTCGATGCCCCTGCTGTCGCTATCGTTCCTAATTTTGAAAATGCCTGTTGCACTTTATTTAACATTGGAGATAAGGCTGTTCCTATCTTCTGTGTCATCGGTGCAAAAAAACCACTTATCTTGCTTGTAAGTGGTGCTACCTTGTTTGAGATGGCATCTCCTATTGTTCCTAGGAATGGAATTTTGTTTATGAACTTATCAATGGCACTTACACACGATGTTCCCATGTGTGATGAGAATTCTTTTAGTCCTTTTCCTGCTACTCCGATTTTCTTCGCCATGAGGTCGATTCCAGAATATGCCGAAGATACACCTTTTGTAAGTTTTCCTAGGACAATAAGTCCTGGACCGATGGATGCAGCAAATGCTCCCATCTTAATGACTGCCATTTGGGTTTCTTGATCCATGGTAGTAAACTTGGCAATTAAGCCATTAACTACCTGTATCATCTTTGTCGCCTGTGGTAAGATGTTATTTCCGAGAACTGTAGCGAGTTCTTTCATACCTTCAGTTAGGATTCTTGTTTGGTTGGCAAACCCTTGGTTTGTTCTCGCAAAGTCGCCACTAGCATTCTTTGTAACTTCTGTAACATAACCTAAACGGAGCATAACTTTCTCCTGTTGGTTCATATCTTTGATGCTCTTTTTAATTCCTGCCGATTTTGCATATTCGGTTAGGTTCGTTTCAGTCATTACGATTCCGTATTTCTTTAAGGCTTCGGTTTCGCCTGTAAATATTGCAGCAAGAGCGACCTGCGCCATCTCTTGGCTCGTATTTTTAAATGATGCCATATCTGCACTTAACTTAACAAGTTTCATAGAGACATCGGCTGCCTTGTCTTTGGTTAGTCCTAGGGCTGTTGCCATATCTCCATAAAGTGCTGCACCATCTAATGCACTTTGTTTTGATAATCCCATCGCTGTTAGGGATGTTTCACTCCATTTCATAACGGAGTCAGTACAATCGCCAAATACGACCTCGGTCTTTTGCATCGTTTCTTCCAAGTCTGATGCCATCTTAACACCTGCTACTGTCGCAGCTATAAGTGGTGTCGTTAGTTTTGCAGTAAGACTATTTCCTAGTCTTTCCACTCTATCTCCAAATGTATAAAGTTTGGAGTTGATGGAGTCTACTTTTTTACTAAAGTTATCAAGAAGTGATGGTTGTTGTTTTAATTGCTCCTTAACCTCTCGTAGTTCTTGCTCCATCTTATTCAATGCGGTTGTCGCATTATTCATTTTGATTTCTAAATTCTGGGTAGCGTTGGCATCTTCGCCTTTGGTCTTTACCGCCTCATCATAGGCTTTTCGTAAACCCTCTACCTTCTTCTTTTGAAGTTCGATTTTCTCAGATAAACTTGACGCCTTGGTTTTTAATTGCTCGGATGTGTTACCAAAGTTTTTGGTGCTACTTTGGGCTACCTTTAATTCGCTATCTAATATCTTTAATTGCTTATCGATTCTTTGGACTCCGGCTTCGAATTCCTTTGAGTCGAATAGCATTCCGACTTTAAGTTTCCAATTCGCCATTTCAGTTTTCCTTTCTTAATTAGAAAACATCATCAATGTAACCGAACTGTACCTCACTTTCCGGACCATCATTTTCATCGGTTTTAAATCTTGCATAAATCCTAGATTTAATTACCAATTGCTTTGGTGTACTTCTCCAAAACTCATCATCATCCATTTTGAGAATTTCTTTACCTAAATAATAAAGCCATTCCCAGTCTATTCCGCTCTGCGTGGTTGATGATCCGGATGTTCGTTTTTTGCTGACGCTTCCTTTTCATCTTCCTCGCCCTCCTCGAACGCATTATTGATTAGTTTTGTAATTGCTCTTTCAATGGTTGTAAAATTGTTCATGTCGATTAGTCTACCAACTTCGAACTCTGTTAAACTCTCATCAGTAGATTTCAACACGGCATATAAAAATGACCTAACGGCTTTTAATTTTTTCTTTTTTAATTCTGCAATGGCTATTTGTAATGAACCGAAGATATCTTCTAGTTCTGCCATGGCATTAAGGTCGAAGTTCATATCGTACTTCTTTCCTTTTAATTCGATTGTAGTTGACTGGGTTTGTAGGTCTTTGCCAGTCACTCTCTTTTGTCCTTTGAAATTATTGTTATGATGCTTTTTATTCTTACTCATGATTTATTCCTTTCTACTCGCCTTGAGCTACTTCGCTTGGTTCTTGTACCGCAGTAAAGAAGTTTTTAATTTTATCGGCATCTACTCCTGTCGCATCGGTATCTAGCATTAATCTCCAGTTACCATCGCTATCTCTGTCGTAGAACTTACCTTTTATTTTAGTAGTCTTACTATTAGGTTTTTCTCCCTTTGTTTCGTATTCATCTTCGATTTCAGAGAATTTTCCTTTATATAAAACGCAATATCTATACACTGGATTTGCTTTTGTACTATTGGATTTTTCACTTCTAAATAAAAGAGCCAACTTTGGTGGGAGATCCCCACTATTTTCTACGAGCTCTCCATTTTGGTATCTCTTACCTAGAAGTAATGCTCTGTGTTCTAGAGTAAGTGCGTTTTGCTCGATTTCTACCTCGCATCCTGCGAATGCTGATAGTTCATCTTCTACTCCATCATCACTATAAAGTGTTTCACTATTTACACTTGGTGTAATCTTGGCAGTGATGGCACGACTTATTTTTACTGGTACTTTATATACTGTTCCACTTACGCCATCACTTTCGATTAGTGCAACGTGGACATCTTTAAGACCTATCTGTCTTGGTACTACTGATTTATCAGCTACTGGCATCTTATTCAACCTCCTTTAAGTTTTCCAATTTGAAACGGAATGCCTTATGATACATCTTTGTATCTTTCTCGTATAAATCTTCTTCATCATCTAGGTAGAAGTCCTCGGACTCCATGGCTTCGATGATTTGTTTTTCTAATTCTTTATACTTTGGATTTTTAGTCCATAGGTCAACTTGCATGACATAAATTGCTTTGTTGACTTCATCTTCTGAATATTCGTATTCGTAATCATATTCAAAAAATGTGATATAGGTTTCTGGTGGATTTATAATCTCCTGGTATCCACTTACGATGTCTAGGAGATTAAGTGCTTTCTTCGTTTTCTCACGAATTGTCATAGTCCTAGTTCCTTTCGCACTCGTTCCGAGAATACATTAAAACATTGATTCTTATTCTTGCTCATCGATTTATTCATGAATGGTTTCTTTGGATATTTGCTATTCGATGTTCCCCATTCAGAAAACTTGGCATAGAAGTAATCACTATTGTCAGACTTTTCCCATCCATATTCGATGGCACGATATACGTTCTCTCGGACTAATTTTAAAGGAATATTATCTGCCATGTGACCGTTTCCATATTTACCTTGATGTCCTTTCTTATCACGAGGTGCTAACTTTTGAGCATCTTTGTATGCTGGTTGTATTGCTTCCTCTAGGGCATCATCGATGACATCGCTTTCCAAGAGTTCGTTCATTTTGTTTAAGTCATTTATGATCGCATCAAGTCCATCAAAATCAAGTCTTGCGGGCATAGAGTTTCTCGCCTTTCGTTATCAATTTGATGTAGTTATCATCCACTTCACATATATCGAGTACCTCATATATGCGGTTCTCGTACACTATTCGGATGTCACTACTACATAGTGATTTATAATTCTTGCGAATTGTCATGTTTGTTTCGACTTGAGTGGCAACAGAGTTGTCATCATTCGTGGTTCTCACTATCTTATCTTCGAGTGATGCAAAGATCGTACGAACAGGTTTCCATGTCTTAATAGACACACCTTCGCTGTCATATTCTTGCTCGAACTTTTGGATTTCGATTCTCTTATCAAGTTTCCCCGGATTCATTATTCTTTATCGGACTGCAATATCTAATTTGAAAAATAATAGCATCCACACTGTGTTGTATTACTTCGCTTACGACTCCAACTAATGACCTATTATCGTTCCAGTGTTCTATTAGAATTAACTGTGCGAGGTCTGTTAGTTCATTCGGTTTATAAGGTCCTATTGCATTCTCCATATAAATCTTGGATGCAGCGATCAAGGAACGAATGAACTCATCATCTTCATCGTAATCAATTCGTAGATACTCCTTTGCTTTCTTTAAATCCACCATGGATTATCATCTCCTTTTAAAATGTGAAAAGAGAGACTTCTCGCCTCTCTATTCAGTTCCTTGTTCTCCATTATCATTTTCTGGTGTTGATGGAGTGTTTTCTGGTGTTGTTGGTGTCGTAGGTGTAGTTGGTGTTTGAGTTGGAGTTGTTTCTGTTACATTTTTAACATAGACAACTGGTTTTTCTTTTGGTGCTGTAAGTTTGATATTTAAGTATGAATTAACATCTTTTGTTACGACGTCATCTCTTTGGATAGCACGGATTAAAGTTAAGTTCTTTGTGAACCCTGCTTCTTTAGATACGGCTAGTGCCATTTCTTCTCTATCCATGAATTTTACGGCTTCTTCTAGGTTACCGATATAAACTGGAGATGCTCCGTTTTCATCTTTGATATTAGTGTTCGCATACACTTCGATATTGATGCCTGATAGCATTTTCTTTGTTGGATCCTGTGGATTTGGTTGTAGGATTGGTTTTCCTGTAGCATCTACCCAGTTATCCATGATATCGAAACCATTTTGATTTGTGATGATGATTGCTCCATTTAAAAGTTCAGGATCAAGTTTCGTGTTGATGGCTGATTTAATTTCGGCATGGGTACTAGCACTTATCTTGATACCATTTGCTTTCAACACTGCAAGGATTTTGCGGTTATCTGTGATAACTGACTTACGAGCAATCCATTTGTTGATGTACTTAACGAGTCCGCCTTTTTCATCTGACAATAATGTATTTGAAATTGGAAGGATTCCACCTTTATCTGTGATGGCGAATTTTTGTTGTTTAAGTGTTGGTGATAACATTTCGCCGATTTCGGTTGCTTCGGTAATATCTACGAATGGTTCGATGGTATCTCCATTTTCATAAACGAATGAACCACTTGTCGTACTCGTTGTTTGAACATCTACGAATTGTTTTAATGGTTTGTACTGTCTTTTTAATTCGTTAATCTCCGTATAGATATCTTGTGGAATGATAACGGCTACACTATTTTGGTCATCGCCTGGTGTAGTAGTTTCAACTAGGACATCTCTTTCTTCTTTGGTTAGATGTTTTCCTTGTAGGTATTTTACAAGGGCTGTTCTGGTTTCAACAGGCTTTTTCTTGGCTCTCGTTTCTTCAACTTCTACGACTTCATTTCCATCGCTCACTGTTTCTTCCAATTCTTGCATTTGTTCCTCTAGAACGATTTTGTCTTTGATTTCTTGAGCTTCTTTCGTAGCTGCTTGACCCTCCTCTACTTTACCTGCATCGATTAACTCTCTAGCCTCTTTCAATTTGGCTGTTAGATTTCTTCTTAATTCTTGTAATTTCTTATTCATGATTTTTTTTCTCCTTTTCTAAATTTCTAATAATTCAATCATGGCATTTACTTGTGCCTTTTTGAGTTCTTCGAGAACTCTTTCTTCTCTGGTCTTTAAGTTATGTTCTTGTAGTAAAGACCTTTTTCCTACTTCACTGGTTGGATAAGCCGGAAATGGTGTAGGCGATATCTCTATAAGGTCGATATCTAAAAGTGTTCGCTCGTAGACATCTTCATCTTTCAAGTATTCCCACTTGTCGCCATTATCACGGATATAAAATCCAAATGACACACCATCGACATCTCCCCTTTTTATGGATTCGTAGATATCTCTCGCTTGGCTAGAATTTGGTAGTTCTAAATCAAAGCGAAGTCCTATCTCATCTTCTTCCAATTGGAGAGTTCTCGATTTGGTGCTTCCTAGGACAATGTCCGAGTTATGATTCCATAAAGCCTTGATGGTATTCTCCTCTAGACTCTTGGCGAAGGCACCCTTTGCGACTCTTTCATACCACTCATCATATAAAAGATGGCTACGCTCATTAAACTTTACGACATATCCTTGAATTGCCATTGTTTCGCTGTTAGTAGGATTTTCTCTTATATGAATGTCCGTGGTAGGAATGTACCTAATTTCCTTGATCCTTTTCTCCATCGTTTCCACCTCCTTCTTCTTGCTCCTCGTTTTCACTTGGATTTTGTTCTTCTTCATCCGGAGGCTTATCCTCCATCTCATCTGGTTTAGTTTCTTGCTCTTTTTCATCTTTGATTTTGACTTTTTGTTTTTGGTATTCATTCATCAAATCAATGTCGATGTAGTTTAATGACATATAATGCTTATCGCCATTTTTGATTTTGTCTTTGTCCTCAAGTTCTCGTACTTCGTTAATGGAATAAATCCCTAGGTTTATCATTTTTTCGTAGTATGCGGCACGATTGGTGCTATCTCCACGAAGTAATGAATTTAAGTTAAACTTAAAGTAATATTTCTTGTTTACGATTTCATCTTCTGTGAATAACTGGTACTGTAGTTCTTGCTCCCAACTAATCAACAAAGGCGACAAAGTATCTCGTACGAATTCTAATGATTGCTGCTCGATGTTTGAGAATGTGGCTCTTTCTAAATCTGCCAACATATGTGGTGGCACATTAAAGATTCGAGCGATCTCTGCTATCGAGAACTTTTGGGTTTCGATGTACTGGGCATCGCATTGTTTAATTCCTAATGATTGGTAGTCGAGTCCTGCATCCAGGATTGCGACACGATGTGCAT
This sequence comes from uncultured Mycoplasmatota bacterium, assembly GCA_947649355.1. GTDB lineage: Bacteria > Bacillota_I > Bacilli_A > RF39 > UBA660 > Ventrenecus. The sequence goes on from CANSRG010000001.1 coordinate 19,542, forward strand.
TATCGATTCCGTTATTGAACTTTTCCCATTCTTGCCTTATAACTTGCTTGGCTTCTGGGTTTAATGGTTGAGGAACTTTTAAAACTCCACTACTCATCGTTCCGTTCGCATAAAACTTACCTGTGAACTTCTGACCTGCGATTTGAATTCCAATTGTTTCACGAGCTACATCTATCGGACTCTTACCCACGATTCCATTGGTAGATAATCCTTTAATGTGTAGGACGCTCGTATAAGGCAAATTGACTACTTGCCCATTTACGAGTGTTGTCTGTACTAGGTATCGCTTTAAGTTTCCGTGTTGGTCTTTCTCCATCACAATTTTTGTGACTAATGGATTCAAAATCCATAAGGCTTTTGGATATCCTGTCTTACTCCACTCGATTTCAGCATAAGCGTTTCCATATAACTGGCGATGTGCTTCCATAGTTTGTTTGAATTGAAACGGAGTCATATATGGATTCGGTCTTGTTTCAATAAGTTTTGCTATTGGGTGATCGTGAATTCGTTTCTTCTTACCTCGGCTTTCCTGGTATAACTGTAATGGCAACATCGCTACATGATTTGATAAAATTCTGATACAAGCATAAACGGCAGCAATGTTCATGGCTGTGTCGGTAGTGACATTTTCTCCAGAATAAGTATCATTCCCACCTATTAAGTTGATGAGCCATTTATTCGGTGCTTTTAAGTCGCTTGTATCATCATCTCTTTTTTCTAATTTTCTAAATAGCATTCAGTTCCACCTCATTTCAGTATTTTTGATAAGACAAAGCCGATGTATATTAAAACAAGACCTTGTACGCAGAGTCCTAGTCGTAAATCGGTTAGATACCCTGCAATTACTATGGAAATGAGCCCAACTATGATTAGGATATCTTCAATGTAGCTACACAAAAAAACGAACCTGTCACGAGTTCGCTCACTTAACTTTTTATTAGACATTCTCGGTATCTCCTTTCTAAAATCCAAAGCCCTCACTCATGATATGTCGATTTATGTCGATTACTCCATTATCGATTCGTGCTAAAGTGTGGCTAATTATCATCGCAGCTGCAGGATCAATCCTGAACCTTGCCTTACTCTTGTCGAGCATTTTGTTTTCATTGGCGTCGGTCTTGGCAATTGCATTTGATACAGCCCATGTAAGAACTGGATTCATATTTGTAATAATTCGTTTTTGTAATACTAATGCTTCTACATCCTTGGTTGGCTCTGATAGTGTAAGCATTCCTTGTCTTACCTCTACCATAACGAACCCATCGTGTTCCATATCGGTTGCAAATTGGGTTGCATTGTATGGATCGTAGCCTATTTGAATGACTGGGTAGATTTGGTTTAAGTTGCTTATGTATTTCTTTATGTAGTCATAGTCCACGACATCGCCTTCTGTGGCTGTTATAAAGCCCTGTTTTATCCATAGACTATATGGTACTCTATCTTGTTTTTCTCGCTCTAAAACGCGATTTTTAGGCATAAAACTGTGCGAAAGCATGACATATTCGCCTGTATCCAATTTAAACTCGGCATTTACGCTCGTTAGGTCGATTTTAGAGGACAAATCCACTCCAATGGTGCAAGGACGGCCTCTTATCTTCTCGAAATCGAATTCTCGGTCACTTGCTTTCCATTTTCTCATATCCATCCATGCAATCTCGCCATTTACCCATTGGTTTAGGTATAATCTTCGGAATGTTGCCTCGGCTGTTGGTATTTCCTTGGCTCGAACTGCTAGAGTTCGCATTTCTTCGATTTTTCTAAAAACTCCAAGTGCAGGATTGGCGATGTACCATGTTTTCTCATCATAAATGTCAGCATCTTCTGGTGCTTCGTAAATGACCGGATAGAAAGTCTTATCTGTTACTACACCATCAAGGATTTTCTTTGAATATTCGTATAGTTCATAGCATATTGTTCCGATTTCTACACCTGCGGTTGTTATGCTTATGAATAATGGTTGTCTACGAGCTCCTTGACTGGTTTTCATTAAGTCGTAAAGTTTTCGATTCTTCGCTGCGTGGATTTCATCATAAATGACAATGTGAGCATTGAACCCATCCTTTGTGTTTGTGTCTGCTGATATTGCCTTATAAAATGAGTTTGTTTCTAGTCTTACGATTTTCTTTTGAGATTCTAGTATCTTACACTTTTTGAATAAGGCTTTATTCATTCTAATCATTGCGGCTGCCGCATTGAACACTTTGGATGCCTGCTCTCGGTCGTTAGCACACGAATAAATCTCTGCTCCGTATTCATCATCCATGAATAAAAAATACACGAGCATTGCTGCGATTAGTTCGGTCTTACCATTTTTTCTCGGTAGAAAGATAAAGGCTTCACGATACTGCCTTGTTCCATCTTCATTAAGTGTTCCAATTAAATCTCTAACTATTTTGTCTTGGAACTCCATCAAATTGAAAGGCTTTCTTGCGAATTCTCCTTGCGTGTGTTTTAGAAGTTTAATGAACTTGACTGCGGTGTTGGCTTTCTTTTCATCAAACATACTAATCGTTCCCCTTTAGTAGTTCCTCCATCTCATCATCGAAGTCATCTCCTGGTAGTTGCATCCTACCTCGGCTAGATGGTGTTAGTCCGAATTCGGTCATAAACTCTTTGGCGAGTTTAAGGTAACGATGAGCGATAGAAACTTGGGGGATTTGTTGTACATATCCGGATGGAGTTTTTATGATGGTACTTTGTGCCTTATCGATTTGTTGCTCGGCTTCTTTGTATCTGCTCCAACATTTGCAATATGCCTCTAATGCCGAAGTATCATTGACTTTTAAAAGTCCGAGGTCGGCAAGTATCGGCGCTACTCTATCCCATTCAGCTTTGGCGATTGGATTACTCTTTATCCATTCTGGTGCTTCTAATAGTGATACATCTGTTATCGCTGGTACACTATTTTCTAATTCTATTCGCTCGGTGATATCTCTTTTTCCTGGGTTGCCATTCATCTGATGTACTACTGTTGGCGTTGGTTTTGGTCCTCTCGTTGACACATTGCATTCCTCCTAACTTGGCATATATTCTCCTCCTATTACTTCTTCGTAGGTGTACTCTTTACCATCACGAATTAAACGAATGGTATCAGCACTACCTTTGAATTGTAAGTATCTCTTGACTATTACATCGACATACTTCTCATCAAGCTCTATTAAGTAACACTTTCTTTCTAGTTGCTCGGCGGCTATCAAGGTTGATCCTGAACCTCCGAACCCATCGAAGACGATGTCATCTTTTTTACTCGAATTAACCATTAACTTGGCTACGAGTGTGACTGGTTTCATTGTTGGATGTTCTTCGCTTCTTGTTGGTTTATCATTGTAAATAACTGTACTATTCTCGTTATTACTATCAATTAACTTTTGGAAGAAGTCGACTAATTCGCTTTTGGACATTTTCTTTGGGTTCATTTGCACGAAGTCATCGATGACTGTGTCTTTATCTCTATCTCCGTACCATTTATGACCTGCTCCTGGTTTCCATCCATAAAGGATTGGCTCATGCCTCCAGTGATAGTCTTGCCTTCCCATGACTAGGCTATTCTTTACCCATATCAAACATTGCTTATAACAAAATCCGGCATCCATGAATGATTTCCTAAAGTTGACCGCTTCCGTGTCGGCATGGAACACATAAATCGGCGCACCACTTTTACAGGCTTCAAAGGTTCTAGTATAAAATGCCACTAAAAAACGATGAAAACTTTCATCATCTTTAAAATTATCATTTTGAATTTTCTTTCCATCTGCCGATGAGTAATCGACATTGTATGGCGGATCCGTTATCACGGCATCGATTTGCTCGTTCTCCAGTAATCTGATGTATGTTTCTTTAATTGTGGAGTCGCCACAAATGACTTTGTGGTTTCCAAGTTTCCATATGTCGCCTTGTTTAGAGAATGGAACTTTCGGAATGTTATTCTCTAGGTCGAAGTCATCTTCTTTTACTTCATCCTTAACAAACATCTTGGTGTATTCTTCTACATCGAACCCTGTTAATTCCATAACTCCTACTGTGTTTAATTCTTCGAGTAAAACTCCCAGCTTTTCCATATCCCATTCGCCACTAATTTTATTCAGTGCAACGTTGAGTGCCTTTTCATCTTCTTTGGATAAATCTAAAACCACACACTCGGCTTCTTCTGTTCCTAGGTCTTTCATGACTGTGGCTCTTTGGTGTCCACCGATGATTGTTCCATCTTTGTTTATGATGATGGGATCGACATATCCAAAGTGTAAGAGACTATTCTTTATTTTCTCGTATTCAGCATCTCCTGGTTGGAGGTTCTTTCTAGGGTTGTACTCTGCTGGTTTTAATTCTTCAATTCTTCGCTTTTCTATATTCACGATTTTTCCTCCTTTAAAATTTGATACCCCCTTATGAAATACGCGATTTCATACACGAAGTTGGGCGCCGTTCGTTAAAGAGCGTCGCTCTAGCTTTTCATGGGTGGGGGTGTTAGTGTTTGATTCCATTGTGGCATGACTCACATAAACTCATGAGATTATTTAGGTCTAGCCTTTTGCTCCAGTCTTTCTTAACTGGTATGATGTGGTGTACCATGGTTGCCATAGTAAGTATTCCTTTTCTTCTACACATAACACAATGGTATCCATCTCTTGCTAGTGCCAAGGCTCTCACGGCCTCCCACTCTGGTGTCTTATAAAAGGCTGTATATTGGGTGTCTGTACGCTCCCTATTATAACGGGTGTAATACTCCTCTTGGTGCTTGGTGCAATACCTTTCTCTCGTAAGGCTCGTACAACCCGCCTTATTGCATAAATGTAGGGCTTTCATGGGCATTTGCTCCACCTCTATCCTAAACGCGTCACACAGGGCTTAAAAACGCCCAATTATCGCGTTATTATCTTTTTATATTTTCTAAAAGTCCAATATCGCCTATTTTTGATAAATAAAAAGGGAATATTGCATCCCTTTCAATTTATCTAATCTTAGGTCGAGGAGGACCAGAAATAAAGTGGTAATTCGTGTGAACTACCACAATACCATTATACTATATCTGGTTGCGAGTAAATTGCCCCATTTCTGCTACTTTTCTGCTACTTTTTAGCTACTCTCATATAATTTCTTCATTTTTTGACCCATTCGGCTTCTTTCGGCATTTTGTTCTCTCATTTGTTGTTTCCTTATTTTTGAAAAATCTAAATGCATTTTTACGACTTTTTTTCTAATTGCTTTTTCCAATTCAGTAAGCCTATCTGCTCTTAAAGTCACACTATAATTAACATATTGAGAAAGGGCTTCGGTTTCTCCACATATCGGACATATCGGTGTGCAATCATCAGCTCTTGAAATTGCAGGATATTCATTATAATGTTTTTTACATTTTGGACATTTCTTTAGTTCCATTTTTACCTCCGTTAATAATCATACGATTCGGCAATCATGTTGCCTTCTTCATTGTATTCGTTTATTCTTATCCAATTATTTTTTTGTAGGGTTGAGACCACAATGTGTTTTTCATCATTGCAGTCTATTATCACATTTTCCCCACTTGCATTTGTTGTAGAATAAATGTCTTTTTTTATTTTGCCTTTTTTGAGATTTTTTATCAACTCTTTAATTGCCATTAGTACATCTCGCTTTCTTGTAATGCCTTTTCAAGAATTTTCTTATTAAATCCAAATCTTTCATATCCTTTGTCTAGGACATCGTAATAAAATTGTCCAGGTTGCGATTCCTTGTTAGTGTTCATTATGTAGACCATAGCATCTATAATTTGGCCTTTAACTTTTACCTTTAGCATTTCCTTTCGATAGTAACTAGGGTATCCTTCGTATCTATCTAGTGATCTCTCATCTTCCGGTTGGATATCCCATATTAGGACAGGGACTTGGTATCCCTGTTTCCTTTCTATGGATGCTGGTCCATCGAATAATAATCTCCAGTCTTTTAGAATTGTTGTTCCTACTATTGTGGCTGTAGGACATCTTCTTGCCATTTGTTCTTCGCTTAGGTTACTTCCATAAGCAATGTAATATCTTTTCATTTTTCATTCCTCCTCTATTATGCTATCGCTTTCTTTTTAGGTGGATAGCCATGCCTCCATGCACCTGTTCCATTCAAATGTTTACATAAGTGCATCCTACATGATTTGTAGTCATCGCCAATTAATCCAAGTCTTGTTAGGTATGTTCTCATAGCGAATTTTTCATTCTCCGTTTGTGGTTTTCTTGATGATGCTCCGCTTTGTGTTAAGGCTTGGTAGTTAAGTGCCAAGGCAAGGATTATGTAGGCTCTAATTTTTCCAGCGTGTAGTTCGCTATTGAACCCTCGTAATTCTACTGTGTGGTTTCCTGTAAAGTAACTATGTAGGTTTAGAAAATGGTATCTACTTGAGTGATAATGTTCTGTGCTAAAGCCACCATATCCTTCATACCAAATTTTTCTGATTTGTTCTTCTGTTTTTGGTCGCCTTCTTTTAATTTTATTTACTAGACTTTCATCCATTTTTTGGCACCAATGCGTTCTCTCTGGTGTAATTTGTAATGATTTGTATAATAAGTCATTCTTACTTGCTATGATGTTTATAAAATTTTTAATCGTTTTTGCATTGTGTGGTTCTCCATCCAAGTGAATGTGAATTCCACATTGTAGTCTTTGGTTCACATATGCTCCAGCTTCTCGTAATGCTCTTACAATACTTTGGAGCGTCTCGAAATCTTCTTCGTAAGTAAGTATTGGACTTACCAGTTCTACTCTGTATTCCGAACTTGCATCTACTCTTGTACCATTATCAAGTGTTCTTCTTGCTATGATGCTTGAGTCGGACATTACTGTCCATTTTCTACCATCTTGTTGTTGGATGATTCTCTTATCGTAACCATCTCCTACATACTCTACTGTTCCGCCTATTGTTCTTGCGACCACCTCGGCTGCTTGTGATCGTGTAATACCAGTCATCTCAATTTCTATTCCAAATCGAGACTTTAACATTTCGTTTTTCATTTCTATTCCTCCCCCTGGTGACACACACATTACCGCGTAAGGCACACATAGTCCAGCAAATAATCGAAGAAATCTCAAATTATTTCATTATTTCTTCAAATAGGCTCGAAATCTCCCTTTTTATGCCTTCATATTTCTTGCGAACCCCACTAGAAGTGATGTATTCGTGGTACTCATTTCGGAATTTAGAATTGAATTGATGGGTTATTATGTTCCACTTTTTCTTCTCGAAATGCTTTTGAATAAGAATGAAACTCGATTCTTCATCTAACGATTCGAGGAGGATATCAACTATTTTGTTCTCATGTTCGAGTGACTTTATCTTATCTTGGCTATCTTTAATCCATGTCTTGATTTTCTCTTTTTGATTTTCTACTCGTATCATCATGGATTCGATAGGATTCAAATTGTGGCTTGTTTGTACACCTAGGTTCTCACATTTAGGCTGTGAGTATAAACTATCTATTTCACTCGCATCTTTCGTGAGAGTTTCTTCCCATTGATTGATTTTTAATTTCAACATTTGGATTGTTGCTTCATTTCGTTTATAACCATTTAACAATTTATCAATCATTCTTGATCCTCTCCCTTATTTTAATTCTTCGATTATTTTTACCACCTCATCAATACTCGTAACTACTCCAGCTGTTACTCCTAATTCTTGAAATTTTCTAATAAGCGCCTTTTGGATTTCAGTCGGTTTGTTCCCTGGTTGTTTTACCTCAAGGCATAAAAAAAAGGATTTTCCATCCTTCCTAACTACCGCCATCACATCTGGCAAACCTTTAACAGAATAAAGTCCACCATGGTTCTTCCAAGCATAACCTTTCCATGACTTACCCATTCTTGGTTTATTGATGTAATCCAGTATCTTTTTTACGATATCTCGCTCTAGCATTTTTACCTCCCTTGTACACTTTGCACGATATTGGTCAGTTATTTTTTTATGTGTACATAGCCACAAACCCTTGTAAATAAAGGCTTTCAAGAGAAATTGAACGCTTGAACGCACTTTTTTGAAAAATATATATGCTATATATAGTTATAATTACGTGAAAAAGTTATCTCCCCTATAATATATATATTTTTTATAGTTCATAGTTCAATATATAATATATATACCCTTTTTTCCCTTTTATTTCCTAGGATTTAATCTTGTACACTTCTTGAACGCAAAATCACTTTTTTTCTTGGTTTCGTTCAAGTTCTTTCATCTTTCGTTTATGTTCTTCGATTTTTTGTTTTAGAATATCTTCTTCGTGGCTAATTTCCAGAGCCTCGCTCCACTCCAAGTCCTCAATCCGCATTTGCTCGGTCGGAGTCAAGTCACGCATATCTTCATCGACTCTAATGGCAACATACGCAGTTGTTATGCCACCACTGGTTCTTCGTACGGTGTTTCTCCTTTGGCTTGTTTCTATTAAGATGTAACCTCGTTCCTTGAACCCCTGTAAAGTTTTCTTGTAATTGTATCCCTGTTTTATGAGTTCTTGCTGTAGGATGCTCGGTTGCACTAAAAAATAGACATCTTCGCCTATTGTTTCATGAGTTCCATATACTTGGTTCTTGGATAATGGACTAAAGTAATTCACATTCACGGCTATCCAACTTTTAATGTACGAATAAGCCTTGTCGACAATATCTACTTCTTTCTGGGTATCCAACTTTTCCAGTATCCTTTTGCCGAAGTGCAACGATGCACTGACATTATCTACATCGAATATTACCATGTTGGATATGTAATCAGCTACACAAATGAGGCTCACGGATGCGATGTGACTACTGATGTTTTCTTCTTTGTTTTCCTCTAACCTTTTACAAAAGTAATCGTACAGGTCATCTAGTAAGTTAGACTTTGGAACAACAACATTTTCTATTAAGTATTTGATGTACTTCCTTCCGGCGAGTCCATAGTTCTTGGTCGTGAAACGATGCATCTCGATCGCATCTCTTTCTTTATCGAAGAGTGGTCCGTATAACTCTAATGTCCTTGATGAGATTCCTGTTTGCGAAGTTTCGCTCGATATCGGCTCCTCGCCCGTTGTTATAATTGTCATGTTCCATGATGAACGTGACTGGATAGTACCAGTTTTCGTTCCCCTGGTTCTCCCTGTTCCTAGCCCTAACATATAAACTAAATTGTTGATAAAGTCTTTGTTTCCACCGACTGCTTGCTTTTCATCAATGCCGAATGGGAGATCATTATAAAGAGAAGCCATTCGCTCGATACCTACACTTGTTGAGTTAAAGTTCCCCATCGTAGCATCTGGATTCCCCCACACGGAGAGTGCTACTTTTAGTGCTGCGGTTTTACCTGCTCTTGAGTCAGCCCAGAAGTGAGTTATAAAAAGTCTTGTCTTTAATAACTTAATAAGTGGTGACGCGAAGCTCACTTTCAACATACAATTAAAAAGGTCATTTTTCATGAGTGGCTTTATTTTCGCTATCCAATCATCTAAGTTGCCAACTTCCTCATATCCTGTCACGAGTTGCTTATTTGTACCATCGCTTTTCAAATGAATATCTCCCGGGTAATGAGGGAGAAAGTATTTCCCCCACCATCCAAATTGTGATACACATTTCTTGGTTTCTATGGTATCGAAGTTCAGCTCATCCAGTTGTCCTAAATAATCGGACATCTTCTTGGCATTTTCTCCAGTTATAGGTATACCTTTTTCTCCGAGCTGTAGGATTTGTCGTTGGTTGTTTATGATGCTTCTAGTTGTTAGAAACGAGTTCCACTTTTTAAACTTATAAAACGATATCTCCAATTCCTCGGTTTCATCTTCTAGGTTGTAATAAATCGCCGATATGATGACCGGGATTCTACATATCAGAGAGTCATCTCCCTTGCCATCTTTGTACACTATTCCATCCTTACAAAGTTCGTAATCATCTGGGATTTTGACTCTTGCAGGCATTCCTGGTACCGGCTCTTGGGCGAGTAATGTTACTTCTTTTAAGTCGAGCCTTATCGCATCATTCATTAACTTTCTAATTTCGGTACGAAACTTATCATAGTTGTTTAGATTTATCTCATCGGTGTAATTTGGTACACACTTCTTAAATAAGTCACTTGGATCCTTGCATCCTAGTGTCGAACATGAAAACTCATAAACCTCGGCATTACTGTTTCTGTTATAAATGGTTTCACATATCTTATTGCGAAAGAGATTCCCTCCTGCATCATTTTCATTATGAATGTACACTTTCTTACCTGTTAGATACCTTAACCATTCGATTCTAAACATTGTGGCTCCAGGAATGCCTAGAACTGTGAACCCTGCCAGAGAGAGTGCATGGGTGTCGCTCTCTCCTTCTACCAGTATCACATAGTCATCCATGCCACGCATTCTTTGTAATCCATACGGAATAATCTTTGAGTTCTTTTCCCACCTGAATGCCTTGTTCTCGCCTCGGTATCTCGTTGCTACGAGGTTCTCATTGGTATCATAGTAAGGTATCTTGATTCCTTTTTTGTGGTTGCTCATTTTCCATATTTTCTCTAGGTAGACTACAGGGAACTTTTTGTCATGGGCATAGCTTTCTAACGAAAAAGGTTCTTGCATTTCTGGAGTTGCTGAAGAGTCAACTTTTGGTGGCTTTATGTCGTATGAGTCACACAATTCTTGGTACACCGTTGTTGTATCTTTGTTGTCCATTTTCGCTTTAAATCCTATGAAGTTCCCTTTTTCGTTACATCCAAAACAATGATATTTTCCACTAGTTATATCTATACTAAATGATGGCTTATCATCATCGTGAAATGGACATCTCGTTATAAGCGAATTTCCATTCTTCTTTGCGTTAGGTAGGTACTTCTTATATTCTTTTTCGTAGTCGATAGCATCATCAATTGTTGATTCCATCTTTTTCCCTCCTATCTGGGTTATTCTAGTACATCATTATCTGTCTCATCGATTCTTTGAAGTCTTGTTGTTTGCTTCACGTTAGCCGAGAATTCTCGCATCACTTTCTTTTCATCAGCATTCAAAAGTCTTGAAATGGCGAACTGAACCTTTGAGTATTTGATTCCTGTTTGGCTTTTTTCTACTGTTAGAGTCATCTTGGTTACGACATCACAGGCTTTCATTCCTTTGGTTACGATTCTCTTTGAAATGTAATCAGAGAAGTTCTTGATGCTTGTTGGTGGTAGTGTAACGAGTAGTGGTAGTATCTCGCCACTTCGCAAGATGTAAATTCTACGCAAGTTCTTACACTTTTTACCTTTGCCATCATCGGCACTGCCATACTTATTCAAAGGACAATTTGCACACGCTCCTCCTGGACATCCGATTCCTAGTTTTCCATCCATGCTACTGCAAGCTGGTGGTTGTGCCTGTCCGTTGTATTCTTCTTCGAAGTAAGCATTAACTGGGTAGTGATCGACAATGACTCCCTCTATCTCTTTCGAGTATTCTGGCTCATCTGGGTTGTCTGATCCTGGAAGTTCCCACATCTGACCTCCACCTGATGGTATGCTTATCTTATCGAACGAGATGGTTAATCCATCTAAATCTTCGGTGTCTATCTCCATGCCACCTGTTGGTACTACGAAATTCTTTTCATCTTTTACTGCTAATTCATTTTTATTTTCCATGTTTCATTTCTCCTTTCAATTTTATACATGAAAAAGAGACTATCACTTTTGATAATCTCTAAAAAAATTGTAATTTTTACTCCACTATTTTTTTAATGGTTATTTTATCCTCAAATACTATTTCTATTTGTTCTTCTTGATTTCCTTCCCCTTTTAAAGTTAGAATGGCTACATTATCTTCCCAAGAAATACTAAAATTATTATCATTTAAAGGGCTTCCATCATTAGATATTTCTGTTTTATATAATATCTTATTAAAAATTCCATTAAAATTATTTTTGTACGCATAGACTTTTATGTCCTCACTACCAAATGACCACTTTGGTCCATTGCCCTTTATAACAATCTTATATTCATTGTTTGGAGAAATATATGACTTTACCTTAAAATATAAATTTCCTGAAAATGCTAATATAATCAAAGTTGCAAATATTAATAAAAGCAAAACTATAATAAAATAAATTATTTTTTTCATCATTCTAATTACTATCCTTTATGGAACATTTATAGTTTTCTAAAGAACACTCGAAGTATCTATACTCGCTATGTTCCCCTATAAAAATATCTCCTGATAAAGTAATTGAGTTATTTTCTATATTCTTTATGCTACCAGTTAAGAATGGATTTACCTTACCATCAATTTTAAATTCCAATGGTTTTATTTTACTTTCTTTTCCTTTTAATTCTATTTCAAATATCATTGGAGTATTCCCGTTCCCTACACCATATAACTTGTTGTCGTAAAATTGATATATCGATTTATTCTTGTAAGCGTCGTTATGTGATGACTCCAATGTTTCTAATAAAATGAAATCATCATCCGCAACTTTATAGAAAAATCCAGTTGTTATAGTCATATCGCCTGTTGTCAAATCTGATAAAGCATATGTTTCTTTGCCTCGCTTATCGTTATAATACACATAAGTTTCTATTGCCTTATCTTTCAAGTCATAGTGTTTGAATGCATCATCTTCTTTTTGACACCCTGTAATTACAAGACAAATTAATAACATAACTAGTGAAAAAAATTTTTTCATATAATTTCTCCTTTTTAAAGTAATTTTATAATTACGACTATTATACCAAATTTCGGCGTTTTTTTCTACTGATCTTCGAATGTTTTAATTTAAATAATTTGATTTTTAATCCTAGGACTTTCTTGCACCATGGACTAAATATCTTCGAGTAGTATCGTATTTCGTTTTCGGTGTACTTTATCTCTTTGGCGATAGCTGTCATGACTAGCTGCACTTTCTTACTGCGATTTTTGTTTTCTCATACACATTGATAAAATCTACGATCCACTCTGGTATCTCATCATCGTTGTTGGCTTTTAGTTCCTTAACGAATGCACGAAGGCTATTTGCATTTACCTGTTCTTGTACTAGGTCGCCTGCATCATTGTTTCGTAAGGCTTCGAATAATTCTTCTTTGCATTCCGCTTTGGCTGATGCGAATGTATCCACTTTAAGGCTATATGAATGTCCGTTTCGTTTGAATGAGTCTAGCTCTGCTGTTACCATCGCTGCCACCAAGTCTTGCTCTACGGCCTCAATCATCGCGTTCGTTTCTTTTAGTGAAATCTCTAGTTGTTCTTTCTCATCTCTTAATTCTTGTAATCTGTCTGCCATTGTTAAATCGATATTATTCTCCATCTTTGTTTTCCTCGCTTTCATTTTCATTTGTTACTTCTGATTGTGCTGCATCTTCTTTAATTTTTTGAGCCTTCTTGTATCGTTTTTGATCGGCTTCGTATTCTTTTGCCGAATTCTCCAACTCTGCCTCTAGGCTATTGATTACCACTCTCGTTTTTTCAATGCGATTGAAATCTCTAGTTGATATTGCATTTAAGCAAATAATGTACTGTTGTTTTAATGTATCAATCTGTCTTACTAAAGTTGGATAATTCTTTCTCATGTCGGTTAGTTCTACTACTCTTTGATGACCTATTTCCCATACTTGGTCTAGCACTTCGTTTGTAATAATTGGTTTCATTTGTTCTCTCCTTTAAATAAATTTATAAATATTTTTTCTAATACATTTACTACGATCGAATTGCCTGCCTGCTTATAAAGTTGAGTATTACTAATTCCTGCACCTTGGGCTTTGTAAAAATCTTCATCATCAAATCCCATAAGTCGCCAACACTCTAGTGGCGTCAATTTCCTTATTCGCAAACTAGGTTCTTTGATTTTCTTTTCAACTACGACACCTACATCTGGAGTTGTTTTAATCGTTTGGATTTTGTCCTTTTGGACTACTCCTCGCTTTTGATGAGGTCTATTGATATAAACTCCATCGCCATCACTAGCTTCGGCATATCCTTTCTTTGTTGCTTCTGGAATAAGAATTGCTGTTTTGAAGCCTTCTGGTCTAGTAGTAACTGTTGGTGATACACCACTTTTATTAACTCGTTCATTAAATGCATCGATAGTATCTCCATCTTCACATTCGTTTTCACTTGCTGTTCTAAATGCTTGGTTATATAGTCGTGGTTCTTTTATAAGGTGTGCTGCCGATGATGTGGTACTGCCACATTCTCCAGTGATAGTTTTGGCTACATCTTTAACCTCGGTTTTGTTATATGGATTGAAAATCTCCGGCATATAACCATTTTCATCTATGAACTCATCGTATTTTCTTTTCACGTAGTTATCTTCTGGTCTTGAACCGGCGGTTGTCTTTATCGTGTTGGCTACTCGGTTATCATCGAGTTCATGTGGTTTGAAACACTTACCTCTAATGTAACCATTACGATTTGTCATGTCAGAGAAAGTCTTTATCATCCTATCACTCAAGTAATATTTTTCATCGACTTCATCATCCAGTAAATCTTTGAGCTTTAGTCTTAGTTCTTCTTTTTCTGGGAACGTGAATTCTTGGTCGATGTCTTTTCTAATTGATACGATGAATACTCGTTCTCTGTGTTGCGGGATTCCATAATCCTTGGCATCTAACACTTGCCAGTAGTTGTTGTATCCGGCATCATCTAAATCTTGCAAAATGCTTTCGAAGGTGTCGGCAAACTTCTTGCTCGTTAATGCCTTTACATTTTCGATTAGAGAATACTTTGGTTTCTTCTCTTTTAGGATTCGGAGTCCATCGTAGTATAAACCACTGCGTGTTCCTTCTCGAATTCCTGCTTGTTTTCCGGCTATCGAAATGTCCTGACATGGAAATCCCCAAGTCATGAAGTCGAAGTCTGGAAGTTCTTTTTCATTGATTTTGATTATATCCCAATAGTTTTTTATCTCTGGTTCCTCATGTACTGCTGAATAACTTCTGCTGGCATATTTATCTATCTCGCTATATCCTACGAGTTCATATTCTATGCCTAGCCTTTTTAGTGCTTTTTCTGGTCCTCCAATTCCTGAAAATAGACTAAAAAGTTTCAAGTGTGTTATTCTCCTTTCTTGAAGTATTCTCTCCAATTGTCTACTATGTTTTTAGCGATATCTTCTTTACTCTCTAGGGCTTTGATTATTTTTTCATCAACTGTTCCCACAGAGATTAAATTTATATAGGTACAGGTACACTTTTGTCCTATACGATGCGTCCTTGATATGGCTTGAGTGTAATTCGCATAATTGAAATCAAGGCTATAAAAAACAGCAGTGTCGGCTGCCGTTAATGTAATTCCTAGCCCTGCGGTTTGTATCTGGGCTATGAATAGTTTTACTTCATCATTATTTTGGAACTTGTCACACATCTCTCCGCGATCTTCGATTTTAATATCTCCAGTGATGTATGAATACTCGATTCCCATCTCTTTGGCTACACTTTGTATCGATTCTATCTCTGGGATAAATCGTGCGAAGACAACAAGTTTCTTTTTGTTATCGATGATGATATCTTCCATGATGTCTTTTAGTTCATTAAGTTTGGCTTTCGATATCACTTGGATTCTTCCATCATCATCTTTCACGTGTCCACCAGATATCTGTGACAATCTCATAAGTTTCGTTAGGACATTGGTTGCTGTGATTTCTCCTTCCATGAGCTCTGCATAACTTTGTCTAACTACGGCGTCGTATGTCCTTCTTGCTCCTGGCTCTAATTCACAATACCTGTTTTGGAATATTTGCTCTGGTAAGTCGAGAGCTTCTTCCTTTGTGATTCGGTATGCGACACTATGTGCCTTGCTCGTTAGTTCATCCATGTTCTTGTATCTTATGATTTGGTGGTTATAATAACCTCCCATCACGGCATACCTATTTCGGAATGCGTAAAAACTTAAACCGAATATGTTAGGATCAAGAAATTTCCACTGACTGAATATGTCCATTGGCGAGTTCTGTACTGGTGTTCCTGTTAGTATCATCTTGTATTCTGCCTTTGCTCCTAGTCGGTGGAGTGTCTTACTTTGCGATGCACTCGGATTCTTTATCTTTTGTGATTCATCACATATAATCATATCTGGCTTATAAATGTTTAGTTCTTTTTCCATTCGCCATGTAGCTTCGTAATTGATGATGGCGACCTTTAATCCTTGCTTATGTGAAAGTGATATAAGTTTTGCTTTTCTTTTGCTCATGGTCGATCCTGTTATCGATTCCACATTGTAATCGTAATCAGCGAACTTACTTATTTCCTTTTCCCACACATTGATTATCGATGTTGGGCATACCACAAGGACTTTTTCGATTAAGCCTTCCAAGAATAACTCTCCCATTATGGCTATGGATGTAAAACTCTTACCTAGCCCCATGTCCATCAAGAGTGCAGCACATCCTTGCTCTTTTAGTTTCGGAATGGCAAAGTTACACGCTATTTGCTGGTGCTTGTAAGGTTTTACCTTTATTGGTAGTTCCATGTTTCTCTCCTTTCGTTTTGGTACTGCCTACTACATCGGTTTCTTCCTTTTTTAAATCCAAGTTAAAGATGGAATAAATCTTTTGTTCTTCAGCACCGAGGAAATCGGCAACTAATGGTAGCGTTCCCTTTACTTGAATTTTCTTTTGCATTGGCATCACCTCCTTTACATAACAAAAAAAGAAACCGAATAAGTTTCTCTGATTGTTACGAATAAACTTCGATGCCTAATGCTAGAGCAAATTTAACGTATGCCAATTTTTTAAGTTCTCTAAAGTTGCGTAAACACATATGGCATTGTGGCATAATTTGTTCATCGGACATTGTCATATCCGTTAGGTACTTTAAGTATAAGTATTTCCTCTCATCCTCATCAAGCCTATTGAAAGCCGAGATTATTTTGTTCACGTATTCCTCGATTTGTCCTTCTAGGATTATCTTCTTAATCACATAACTCTCAACACTTGATTTCGTGTTTCGTACTGATGCTCTACCTCCGAATGACAAGCCATATTTTGCTGTCATCTTTGGTAGTTGATTTTCTTCTAATCTTAATAAAAGTAATTTGTATAAATTCATCATATTCTTTACTGCGTTTTTAGTTTCTACATAATTTACTGACTCAAAAATATCTGTCATAAGTTTCTCCTTTTCCTTTCGATACTTCTTGGGTACTGCAAAAACTACTTTTTAAAACACAAAAAGGAAACACTTGTATAAAGTATCTCCTATTCTAAAATTCTTGTAACTTATGACTCTCGACATCATTATACAAAATATGATAAGCATATTTTGTCGAAGCGAGGTGTCAAACTGTGATTATTGTATATTTTTGTTTTTTATAAGTGGTTGTGTTTTTTATTGGCATGATTTTAACGATACGATTTGCATCCATGTTCTCGAATTCTATCTCATCTATATCGATTTCCATCGTGTTAACTTTATAAAACTTTTGTAACTCTGTTACAAATTCGCCAATTTCTTTTTTTGTTTTGACTGGTGACACTAAGATATTCTTATCATCTTTCTTCACTGTCATGTCCATTAGTTTCTCTTTCATCATGAATGCTAGATTGAAAATCTTATCTTCTCTAAATTCGATATGTGTTATCTTAACATCTTTCTTTTTGGGATCGTATTTGATTTCCATCTGGTCGATGTATTCAGCTACTATAATTCTCTTTTGCTCTTTATCTAATTGTTCCCATATGTCTTGAGCCTGTGAGTAATATAAATCGCTTTGTCGTTTTTGAATTTCTTTAATCGTTGCATAAAGTGTAATGTCCATATCTTCGGTAATTCGTACATCTCTTGTCACTCGTTTTTTAATCTCGTTATTTATTGATTCTTTCTTTAATGAAATGTATCGCATTTCTTCTTTGAATTCATTTTCTGGTATAAAACCATCAAAGTAACTATTCTTTACTCTTGATTCTCTCTTTTTCAAATCATCGAGCATTTGGTCGAACATCTCTCCGTTTTCCATAAGTTGAGACTTATTAGAAATCGGTATCGTTCCTACATCGGCTATTATAAAATAATCCAATAATTCATTTAACTCTTTTACAAATGCTTCTTCTATTAGGCTCTCTGGAACATATCCGACTCCCTTACATCTCGTACAAATGTAATAGCAGTATTTTATTCCATTTCTACTTTTACCATTCGTTCCGCCTAGAACGTCATGTCCACAGCATGGGCATTTTATCTTTTGCATAAAAATGTAGGTTTGTTTTCTCTTATGGCATATTTGATTAAGATGATATTGCTCTTGCATCTTGCTCCATGTTATTTCATCTATAATGGCTGGGACTTTTACAATGCATTCTTCCCCAGTTTCTTCTTCTTTTAAACGATTATGAAATATACCAACATAAAATTCATTATGAAGTATAACTTCAATAGCTCGTTGTTTGAACTTTTTTAAGGTTGGGTATTCTTCATTAATTTTCTTTGTTACCTGTTCGCAAGAATTACCTTGTAAATATAATTCAAAAATTCTTCTAACACAGGGAGCGGCTTCTTCATCTATAATAAGTTTCTTTTTATCTGGACCATCAACATCCTTTTTGTATCCAAATGGGACAGTATTAAAATGCAATTTTTCATATGCTCCAATCATCCCCATTCTTGTTCTTTCGGATATAACATCTAGTTCGTATTCTCCGTGTGCGGCCTCCATGTTGATTTGATATTTTCCTACTGCGGTGTCAAAGTCTAGGTCGTTCCATGATGTAACAATACGGCATCCATATTCTTTTGCTACTGCGATTACTTTTTGAGTGTTTGCTACTCCTCTTACTAATCTATCAAGTCGCCATACTACGACTACATTGATTTTTCCTGTTCTAATATCATTTAATAACTTTTGAAAGTCTTTTCTCTTGTCTAGGTACTTACCGGATATTCCAGGATCGCCATAAGTATCGTAAATTCTAAAACCTCGATTTTCACATAGCCTACGCAAATCTTTTTCTTGTTCCTCGTAGCTGTGTCCTTCCCTGGCTTGGTTAAAGGTCGAGACTCGCAGGTATATCCCTGCTATCCATTCCTTTGGTTCATTTTTTTTCATTTTAAAAGATACCATTATTATCGACTCCTTCTTTCAATAACTTTGGTATCTTTTCGTTTTTAAATAATATTGATTGTAATTGTTTGAATAAATCTTTCGCTTCGCTTTCGTGAAGTATTAAATATTTATCTTTGAAAGCATCAGCTTTTTCTTCGGTGCTAAATCGCATATAAAACGCGACCTTGTCCGATATGACTACGACCTTCTTTTTCATTGTCCTCCTCCTTTGCTTCTGGCTATCGCCATTATAACCATTATAGCATTTTTTGTTAACAATAACAGGCTCATCTTTCTAACGAATTTGTAACACTTTTCTAACAACTTTATAATTCGTTTCTAACGCTTTTGTACTATTTTTCGGTTATTTGGTATGTTCGAGGTAGGACTTTAGATTCTCGATTTTCTAAAAATATTCTACTACTAATTCTCGTAATTTTTGAAAGGAACAGCCATTTTTTGTATTGTTTATGAAGAACAATTCTTCATCGTATAAATGCTCTCCGTAGTATAAAATTACGACCTCTTTCTCTTTTGATTTTAATAAAATCTTATGTGGGCTAATGGTCGATATGTTTGTTCCTTTAAACTCTACCATATAGCCATCAAAGTAAGTAATTTCAAGGGTTTTACGGCTTAAGTACCTATTGCACTTGTCTTTTATTTCCTTTGGAAACTCAAGTTTTTTCTTATTTATTTTCATGGTCTGATCCTCCTTTTTAGAGCATCATAAAACCCTACCTCGTTGTATTGAGGTAGGGTACCTTGAACCGAACATTTGTGGTGTTCGGATAAAAACTTCATGGTGGCTCCTACGGGAATTGAACCAGTGACACAAGGATTTTCAGTCTTTATGTTACTTTATCAAATAACTATAAATACATCATTTTTTTAGATAATTTTCAATGTTTTTAGGCATTTGCAGTTATATTTGTATTTTTCTCAAATCCAAAATAATCTAAATAAAATCACTGTTCTTACTTCTTTTGGACCACATTGGACCATAAACTCTCACATAAAGAAATAACATAAAATATTTTCCGACCATAGAATCTATAAGACAAAGTCTATTTCTTTTCCAAACTGTTTAGAAATTATTGAAAGCAGTTCCTCGTTGTGATTATCACTTTCATATTTCTCATCAGTCTTAATTTTTTCCAATCTTCTAAGTGCGGGTTTATGCTCTACCATTAAGGTTTTGCATGATTCAATTATATCAGAAATATTAAAATAGTCAATTTTTCGATTTGTCATTTCTTCTAAAGTAATTTTTAAATCATTAACTTTTGAAAGACTTGATTTTCCCAAAATAATACTTGCAACATGTTCAATAGGGATGGTATAAATATTTTCACCCTTTTTATGAATAATAACCCTACTATACTGTTCAAAGATTTTTGTAGCATTACGATTTAGTCTTTTTTTACTTACATGAACATATTTAGTAGTCATTTGATAACTTGCATGTCCAGCTAATCTTTGTGCCTCTTGATCATTTATTTCTGAATTATGATTAACTTGGTTAGTGATAAAATAATGTCTTAAACCATGAAATGTTAAATTTATATCATTTTGTTTTGCAAATTTGCTCCAAAGCCTTGATATTCTATAAGGTCTATAAAAATCTCCATCTTTATTCAAAAATAAGTTTGGTTTTTCTACATAACCTGGATTCTTTATTTTTAATAATCTTATAAAATTTTCTCTATATACTAAATACTCATCAACTACTTCCAATAATCTTTCTGGAATAGCGATGCATCTTTTACTATATTTAGATTTAGGCTCACCTTCTCCATAAGATCCATCCTCTTTTTGCTCTATTACAGTATTTACATTCATTTCAGAAAATTCATAATTTATATCTCTATTTTTGTGTAGTCCAGCAACTTCTTCTTCTCGCATTCCAGCAAACAAGCCAATCAAAAATTGTAATCTTTCTCTTATTGGTGCTTTCATTATTTTCATTTCTATTTCATCTAATTCTTCAAATTCAGGCACTTCTATTTCTTTTGGAACAAATCTAGGTGGTTCTATTTCATCCATAGGATTTGTTTTTATTCGATTCCATAATTTTGCTTTTTTAAAAAGAATTTTTAACATTGTATATTCATGAAGCAAAGTATTTCCACTGATTGTCTCTCCAGGTTCTGCCCCATTAGCTTCACTAGGTCTTTTACTTTCTTTATCTAAAATATCTGTCAGAAATAATACATCCATTTTATGAACATAACCATTTCCTATTGCTACTTTTAATCTATTTATATATTTTTTATATGATTTTTTAGTTTGTGATCGTAATTTTCTTGTCCTTTTTTCAACCCATTCTAAATATAAATCACAAAGTTCAAAAAAACGGATTGGTTTTATTTCATTTTCATTCAATTTCAAAGTGTTTCTTGCACGATATTCTTCATTGTGTTGAATTGCTTCTTCTAGGCTAGCAAAAACTTCATCATATTCTACAGGAAATTTTTTTGATTTTTTATAACGTACTCTAAACTTTCCGCTTTTTAATTGAGTAACATGTTCTGGTAATTTTTTCTTCATACATTTACTCCTTTGAAAATTGCTGTAAGACTCTTATTCGATAACCATTCATCAATTTGAGATTTCAAAAAAAATCTTTCTTTGCCATCTTTTATGTAGGGCAAATTATCATATTTTATATATTTATCAATTTTATATTTAGAAAATATATTAGGATACAACTTAATCAATTCCTTGGCTGTATAATACACTTCATTAGTACTTTTTTCTTGAACTACTATATCACTATTTTCAGCTACAATTGTAATTAAATCTACTAAACTTAAATTTTTCAAAACTTGAAAAACATCTTTATTTTCCATTTTTATTCTCCTCCAGTAATTTTTCATTTTTTTTAACCTATTCATTTTTATCATCCTTTTCTATTTTTTTGTAACCAGCTGTTTACAAAATTGATTTTAATAAATAAGTTAAAAAATTACGACTTTACAAAAAAAAAACTTATAAACTTGACAGTTCAAAATAATTATATTTTCTGAAAATTTTATCTATATTACCTTGAATTTCTTTACTGCATTTTATATTATTTTTCAAACATAGAAAATGCAAAAATAATAGTATCATTATTTAAATATTTTTTTAAAGATAATAATCTTTGCTATTAAGAATAATAAAATTCTATATTCTAAATTCATTTAAGATCTCCCTTCTTATATTTTCTACAATCCATACTATAATCATTTCCGTATATATTATTAAGAAAAACGCATTCTTTTAATAAGTCATCAATTATTTCCTTTGCTTGTTTTTTACTTCTCGCTTTTAATACAATTGTATCTTTCGTATTTTCTCCATAGTAAATTTCAATTACAAATTTTTTCATTTATAATCCTCCATAATTTTTCTTATATTTATTCCAAATGCTACTATAATAGCTTTCTCAACTTTCCAAAGCTGTTCCGTATTTATCCTACCTAAAAAATTTTTTAAACGTTGCTTGTCTATTGTTCTAACTTGCTCTAGTAAAACTATTGAATCACATATAATTCCATCAGAAGCCGTAATTTCAACATGCGTTGGCAATAATGGCTTGTCATTACTACTTGCTGTAAGAGGTGCAATAATAACTGTTGGACTATTCTTATTTCCAATATTATTTTGAATAACTAACACAGGTCGCATCCCAGCCTGTTCACTGCCAATAACTGGATCTAAATTTGCATAATAAAAATTTCCTTTATAAACATTATTCATGAGACTCTTTCTCCAAAGCTTTTTCTTTTAAAGCATTTAGCTGCATTGCACCCAAAAAAAATATTGTAATAAAAAAGCCAACAAATAAACCTAATAAAAAAATTAACACTTCAGTCATGATTATTCTCCTTTCAAAATACATCAACTTATGTGTATGTAACAAAAAAATTGTTATATCAAAAAAAGAGCTATGCCCTTTATATATAAAAATAACAATTTTGAATTTTAAATTTATGTTTATATTAAAGTTTTCAAAAACTATCAAACAACTATTAGCTAAATAGTTTCACAAGTTCTTCCGCTTCTCTGAGGATCTCTCAGAGCTGCCCCCATTGAATGATCTGTGGCTAGACAGGAGTATCTTTGACCCTACTAATTGTCATGGCAAATAAGATGCTATCTTATTTTATAATCAAGTATTTCTCGCCCTCTATCGATAACGATAAATTTATGCGTACTTATTAACGTGCTTATCTATAAAATAGACTTAGTAGGAACGTATTTGATAGTTCAAATAAATAAATTTTCAAAGAACCCCTTGTTTAACCCAAAAAAAGAAACAAGTAAGAGAATAAATATTTTATATCTCTCACCTGTTTCCTAACTAATTCAACTTTTGTTAAGTCTATTTTTTCATTTTTTTAGAAATTTTTTCCAAAGCACTATCTATGCTATATTTTATAGCTGTTTTTGAACACCCTTCCATTTTTCCAATTTCATCTAGGGTCATATCATAAAAATAATATTGAATAAGTCTTTTTCTTTGAATCTCTGGTAATAAAGCAATATTTTCATATAACAATTCATTTATCACTTTTTTTTCAATTAGTGTTTCTAAAGTTTCAGGCTTATATTTCACTCTTTCATTTAAATTATCCTCATAGATTTCAGAATGTTCAATATGATTATCAAATTCATTTAATTCTCTTAAATCATCAAGTTCAAATCTATCTAAACATTCAAATATTTCTTTAGATATAGACAAAAGTTGTTTTTTCTTAGAAGAATCTCTAAATTCAACATAATATTGACTTTCTTTTATAACTAAAGTATATGGATTATCTTTGTGTTTACGTCTTTTAGGACGATTGTTCATTTATTTTTCTTCCTTTCTATTTTGATTTTTCACAAAATAGAAAGGCGGACTTCTTGCCCTTTTAAATAACAAAAAAAAGCCAAAAATCTTTCTAACTGGAGAATTTTTGACTTTTTTTATAGCAAACCAAAAAGATACTACGAAACAGTTCCTTTCATACACCATAGCCATTCCCCTTTAATTGGTCATGCCATAGGCACTTAAAAACTGCATATATATAGTACCCTCAAAAATTGCTGTAATACAAAGATACTGTATACTTATATAACTACAAATTTTTTTCCTTTCTTCTTTTCTTACATGCACTATGGCATATTTTATGATTACATTTTACGACACCATTTTTACTTATTATGTCGAACTGTGTCAAAAGCTGCAAAAAAACGACATTTTTTTATAAAAAAAACCAGAAATTAAAATTTCTAGTTCATTCTATAGAATCCATTATTTTCTAATCAATACAATTTTATTTTAGCACTTTTACTTTAATTTCTACTATATATTTAACTTTATTAAATAGAATTACTATAACAAAACAAATTAAAATTAAAATAAATTGTAAAACTATTATTCCTAAAATTTCATTTAAATTTAACAGATTTTGTATTATCTGCAAATCATATATTTTATTTTGTAAAATAGGATGAATTAAATATACACCAAAAGTCGTACTAGCCATTACCTTTAAAATTGAATGACTATCAGTAAATTTAACTTTCAAAACCATTATCATAAATGATATAGACATAGTAATTATTAAAATACTATCAATATTGTACAACATATAATTATTATCATTATAAAGAAATAAACCTATAATATAGCTCCAAATAAATATTATTGTAAAAAAGTGGTTAGCTTTTTTTATTTCTAATATTTTCTTCAATAATGCTCCAACCATATAATATCCTACAATATAAGAAAAATTTGCCATAAGAATATATGGCGAAAGATTTAACTTTAATGATGGAATTATTAAAACTAATATACAAAGAAATATATTCTCGTTAATACTTAAACAATTAGATAATTTATTAAGAAATGGTTGCATAAAATATAAACCAATTAACATGTACAGATACCAATATTGTTCTATAATAGGGTTTTGTATTATTTCTTTAAAAAATAATATAGTAATTTTTTTCTCACGTAAAAAATAAATTATAAATGAGAAAATAAGTAAAGGAATCAATATTCTTAATATCTTTTTCATAGTATATTTAAGATTCATTTTTTTTTCAGATGTCAGGAAACCTGTACACATGATAAATAATGGTACAGCTATCCTACATAAGACAAATTCTATTCGATAAAATAAGCTATCTGGATTTATATAAGAACATGTATGATTAAAAATAACAAAAAAACAAGCAATAATTTTTAGAAAGTCGATATTATGATTTCGCCACATAAAAAACTACCATCTCCTCCCTTTAATCAATAGTGCTTTCTAGCTCATAAACTATGATAACATAATAAAAAGAAAAAGAATACACTTCTTCTTCTCTATTTAATGAATGTATATGATTTCAAACTATTAGAATTTGTATCAAATGCTTTTTTACTTTGATTATCATAACTAATCATTCCATTATAATCACAGATTGCAATAAAATCATTTTTTTCAGGTTCGTAATTAACAAATAAAACTCTTACAGGATTTTGAGATAATTCAGAATCATTTGTATTTTTGGAATTAAATTGAACTTTAGATTTCTTTAATTGACTTTCACTTAAATTATTTATTCCCATTTTTTGATAGTCTACTTGATCTCGCCCTTTCATATATTCACTTAGGCTAACCGTTCCACCACCATATCTTACAAATACTTCTTTTTCTAATTTTGCATCTACTGCATTCTTCAAAACTTTTTGAACTTCGAATAAAGAAGTTGTATATGGTCTTGCTTTAGGAATCATTTCCACTTTTTCATCAGATAAATATTTTCCAATAAATACTGCATCGGCTGCTTCATACATAGCATTTGCATTAGAATATGCACAGTCAAAATCCATTGATAACTCTAGAACTATTCCTTCATCATTTTTTTTACTTGTTTTTTCACTTGATATATTCATGTTATCTACATCAGAATTTTTATGATTTAAAAATAAATCTTTATTAAGCATTAAAACACTTGCTGAAATAACAGCTATTCCAAAAATTATTACTTTTAATTTTTTCTTCATTTCTTTTTCCTCCTAATATATACTATTAAAAGTATCATTGTCAATTTGTTGAACTGTTTGAACTTTTCTAACATCAACTTGGCCCATAATACTATTTGCAATTTGGTTATGAGCTAATCCAAAAGCATGACCAAACTCATGTGCCATAGTTCCTTGACGGACTTCAAAACTATAATTTTGAAAAACATCATTGTTTATATGAATCTCTGCAAATAACCAATTATCTGTTGGAGCTGAGTAATTTGGATTTAACAAAGTCGCATTTCCATTGACCCTTTTAAACATTAAAGTTCCTGCCAACATCCCATTTCTTCCTTCACTTGCTGCAAAAATATCAATAGCACTATTAGTTTTATTTGTAGTGCTTGTATTTGGATATAATTTGTTATATCCACATCCTGTATAAACCCAATTTTTTGCTGCCGCTGCAATCGTTCCGCTATATCCTGGTGCAGATTGGTCTATGTAATAATATACATTTTCTATGTTCCATGTCATTTTATATCCAAATTTAGGTCCAATCGCCGCAGAAACAGGGTTAGCAAATGTTAAATAACATATTCCAAATATAAATAAACTCAAAAAATATTTTTTCATAAATAAAATTCCTTTCTTTTTAATATTTCTTCAATTTTTCTAATTAAGAGCAATATCTACACCTGATGCATTATCGTAAACCATTCTGGCATTTCCAGTAAATCTAAATACATTTCCATACTCACCAGCCCCAATAGTGTATTGTTTGCTAATAAAATCCGTAGTATTGTTCATTGCGTGTTGATAACTTCCGTAGGCAGTTCCACCTTTTGTCGTATTAAAAGTTACTGATATTCTTATATTATTTACATTAGGAAGTAATATCGAAAATCCAAAACCATTATTACTTACTTGTGGATTTGAATATGATTTTCCATAATTATTTCCAGTTACTAAAGCACCTTGTATGTAGGTAATATTTGAATTTGATACCCTTGCACCCACAACATCATAACTTTTCACATATGGTAAACCATTCCAAGAAGTTACTAAACTTACTAAACACTTATCTGAACAAGATTTTGAAATTGTAGTTGTTCTCAAATTGCTTGTAACTGAACTTCCACGTTCTTTCACTGGAGAAAAATTTATAATTTCTTTTTTTGTGATTTCTTTATCAAAAACATTCATATCTTTTGTTTTTTCATAATCTTCAATAGTTAAATATTCTTGATATCCGTCCCAGTAAAATTCAGAATAGAAATCATATTCCTGCTCACTCAAAATAACGCCGTTTGCATTCTTATAATAAATACTTTCTGCATTGACTCGAATTGTAAATAATGTACTATACAATAAAAATGCCAAAAACAAAATATTTCTTTTTTTCATACCATCATCCTTTCCGACAACAATATAACTTTTTTTTCCAATTTTTGGTAGTGACAAAATGTCACACCCCATATTTTTTAAGGTGTGACATTCTGTCTCTTACTCACTTAAATATTTACATATATAATTTTTTTGGAAGTCTAAAAATATTTTCTTAGCATTTTTGCAATCGCCAATATCACAAAGAATAGTTTCGTCTTTTAACATTACAAATTTTAAAATAGTATTTTGTTGTTCATTTTTTTGATACTCAAAAATTTGATTTTCTAAGTCATAATTTATATAAAAATTTTTACCTTCAATTTTAAAAAAATTATTCGAATATATAAGATTTTCATTTTCCTTTTTCAAACTACATGAATTAGAATCACAAGAAAATATTTCTTTTATTTTTAAAGGTGTATTTTGTTCTTTAGATGATAAAGATTCTCCAATTTTTTTATATTTATCATAAAGAAAATTATCATTCACAAAATCTTCTACAAATGTTAATTTTATTTCTAAAGAGTCTATCTTGATATATATTTTTTGCTTTTTATCTATAAAATCCTTATAAGAAATAAAAGAATTATACCCATTGAAATCATAAAAAATATTTTCAGGACTTCCTTTATAAACCAAATCCTTTCTATTATTTATCTCACTATATATTTCTACTTCATCTATCGAAGGCGTTATCCCTCCAATTTGAAAATATATTTTTTCTCTAGTAAGTATTAACAATCCATTTTCTATAGTATACTGTCCATCTTCACCAAAAAATTTATATACCTTTATACTGTTATAATTTTGAAAAAAATAAAAACTAATTAAACATATATATAAAATTGAAAATATAATAATTCCTAAAATACTCCACATTTTTATTTTTTTCCTTTTCCTATTTTGATGTTTTAGGTATTCTTTAAACATTTTAGATAACTTATATTCATTATTTTCACATTTTTTTTCTCCAAATAATATTTCTTCAACAGAAATATCAAAAATTTTGCTCAACAGAATAATATCTTCCAATTGAATATTGCGATTGCCATTTTCTAATTTATTTACTTTTGTTCTATCAACAAACATTTTGTCTGCCAAAGTTTCTTGACTCCAACCTTTGGATTCTCTTAAAGATTTTATAAACTTACCAACTTTTTTTGAATCCATATAATTCCTCTTTTCAAAAATAGGATAACACAAGAAAAAACTTCTATCAATTAAAATATCATATGATTATTTACAATTTAACTTATAATTCTTTTTTAATTTGTTTATTACTTTCAATGTTCTTATTTAATTCTAAATAAAGTTTATCAAGTTCACAATTTAACGAAGCTAATTCTTTACGGTATGCTTCTTTTCTAAAAAATAAAGGTTCTTGATCTTGTTTTAAAGCTATTAACTTTTTTTTAATTTGAATTTGTTCTAACAAACCTTTATTTTCATTTTCATTAAACGTATAAAGTTCTTCCAACATTTCATTTATAGAATTTTCAAAATCATTTTTTTGCATAAATTCACTCCTTTTTTAACATAATGTTATCGTATGCGTCGAACGTTTCGGGTTTTACAAAAATAAAATGAGAAAATCCTCATGTGGTGATAATATGAATAAAAATCGTCTTTTATACATTAGGGAAATGAAAGATTTGTCTCAAAGTGAAATGGCAAAAAAGTTAGGAATTACTAAAGGAACTTATGCAATGTATGAATTAAACATGAAGTTTATGCCTTTAAAAACTTTAAATCAAGTTTGTAATATTTTTGATGTAAATATTGATTATATTTTTTACCTGTCAGAAAGCAAAGAAGGAAACTCAATAATGTTAAATATTGATAGGATAGAAACTGGTCAACGTCTAAAATCTATTTTAGATGAAAACGAATTATCGCAGTGCCAAGTTGCACGTTTTCTAAATACATCACAATCAACTATTTCTGCTTATATTTCTGGAAAAACACTTATTTTAACTGCATTTGTACTTCAACTTGCTCAAAAATATAATTTTTCAATCGATTGGCTTATAGGTAGATCCGATAAAAAATATATAAACAAATAACAATTTAATTTTTCCACTTTTAGTCTAACACCTTATTTGATTAAATCAATATAATTTCAAAAAATTATAAATATTCTTCAAATATATTATCAATTAGTAGATTATTTTTTTCTAAATAAACATAATTAGCTCCAATATAATCAATTTTTTTCCTTTCATCTTTTGATATAAATTGATCCAACAAAATAATATATTGCAAAAAGTTAGTAGTATTAACAAAATATATATCGGACGGAAATGTGATTTTTTGATTTTTATCATAAAATATTAACGACTTTAAAAAAACATTTAAAAAGTATGCCTTAATATCAATTATAACATCTCCCACATTTCTATTCTGAAAATAATCATATAATATTCGTCTTTGTTGTTTCATAGCTTGAAAATCACTTAAATCTGTATCAAAAAAGTAACTATTTATTTGTTGTAAAAAATCTTCTTTATCTGGAACTGAACCAACTACATAAAAAGGTATAATTATGTCATTTATTTTAGCTCTAACATAATTTACCATAACAATTTCTAAAAAATCTTGCTTATTTGAACCTTTAAAAAAAAATTCAAAATTATTACTATTCTTTCTTATTTTTCTTTTTTGAATTATACCCATTTTTCGTTCAATATAATAAAAAAAATCACTTAAACTAATATTTAACCCATTAGAAATACTTAACAAAGTCAATATTTTTGGATTCATACTTTTATTCATCAATATATTTTCTACTGTACTCTGTGTCAACAAAGAATCATTTGCAAGTTTGTTTATGGAAATATCGTATATATAACAAAAATCATTGATGACTTCTTTTAGGGCTAAAATATATTTATTTTCTGTTTCTCTGTCAATAATCAATTCCTCCCAACTTAAAGATACAAAATCTTTTTAATGCTAATTTATTATACCACAGCGGTCGTATATTTGTAACTATAAGAACGATTAAATTTTTAAGTGGGAAAATAAAAGCGGTGATTAAAATGAAAGAATTTTCAACAAAAGAAAATGAAAATTTAATTTTTTTAAGAGAAAACTCCAAGTATTATCAACATGAAATAGCTGCAATGCTTGGGATTTCAAAAGCAAATTATTGTAGATGGGAAAAAGGAGTATGTCTTGTTCCACTTAAACACCTAAATAAACTCGCTAACATATTTGATTCAAGTATGGATTACATACTTGGATTAACTAGAAAAAACAATAAAACTACACACATAGATACATTAGATTACAATATAGTTGCTAAAAACTTAAAAATTGTTAACAAAAATTCAAAGCTATCATTACGAGAATTTGCTAAAATTTTAAATACATCTCATTCAACGTTAGTAGCATATGAACAAGGAAAAACTTTAATAAAAACACATTTTGCGTATGAAATTGCTAAAAAATATAATATATCAATTGACTGGCTTACAGGAAGATCAAAGAATATGTTTATTATTAAATAAAATATGTAAAAAAGGCTTAATGCCTTTTTTAATTATACATTGGAGTACCATAACCAAAAATATTATTGCTATTTATTGAATAAGTTTGTTCTCTACACATATCATTAGAATTTCCCTCAATAGTATAAATGACATCTCCTTCTACTTTTTCAACAATACCAACATGATCTGATAAATCATCTCCATCCCAATTAAAAAAGATTATGTCTCCTTTATTTGGAATATAATTGGAATCTTGCCACAATCCTACTGCTTTAAACCAATTTACACCTGTAAAACAACCAGAAAATTTTGGAATAATATTTTTTTCAATATAACCATTTTGTTCTGCAACCCAAGACACAAAAATAGCACACCATTCTACTCTTTCTTCAAAGCCATACCATTTCCAATATATCTCGCCACCAACATTTCCAATCTGTGATACGGCAACATCAACCATACCATCTCCGTTACTACTTTTTAAAATACTACTCCATAAATCAGCATTTTTTTCATCCAGTAACTCTAAAACACTATTTTTTTGAATAAGAGTAAATTTGTATTTATCCATCATAGTATCAATCTCATTTTCTTGAATTTCAATATGAAGTATTTTCTTTGTTTTTCCTGGATTTAAATCTGACGGAATGAAAGAATCATCTATTTCTTCTGTAATATAATAATTAACTGAATTGATATCCCAAAATACTTTTTTTAAAGCTTTTATGTTCTCTTGCGTAAACATTAAAACTTGATCTGAATTTCTTCCAAGGGATACATAAGAACTATATATTGATAATACTTTTTTCCATGATGCCCTATTAACCGTAAATAAAACTTCATCATGAGGATTTTCTTCTTGGATATTAGAAATTTTATCTGCCATTTCTTGATTGATTTCACTAATAACAGTATTTAACGATACAGAAGATTCTACATAATTGCTGAAGAAGATTCCATAAATGGATGAAACGAATATTCCAATAAAACAAAACAGGATTATTAGAAAGATTAGAACCCAACCACCCGCAAAGAAAAGTGAAAACATTGCTTTACTACCTAAAGTAGCGTTCTTCAAAAATTCCTTAAATTTAATAAAACTATTTTTTTTCCTTTTTATAACTGGTAAGTTAGGTTTTAAATTATTCATATTCTTTTTTTTAAATAAATTTAAGCTGTTTTTTAAATCTACTATATGGTCATAGCTTTTGTAAATACCTTTTTTAGCCTGTTTATAAGTTTTTTTTGTGTTCTTGACACTAAATTTACCACGAATCTTTTTTGCACCTCCAACGGTATTCTCAACAGCATATTCTATTTGATTAGAATTAGTATCAGCTTTTTTGATATTATTTTTAAAAACATTTTTCATACGTTCTCCTAATATCTTGGATTTATCTACTAACTTTATCGAATTTTCTTTATTTTTCACTTTAATATCATTCATGCTAATCTCCTACATATTTTTTATTTCATTTGGTTTAGTAGTCATTAACTTATACAATCTGGTATTAGTAGGAAAAATATTCTCAAAAGGAACGAGAGAACTACCAACTTTCAAAAGTCCATGTCCTTCGGTAACATTTGTGATATAACTCATTTGCAGATCTGATATGTTTAAAAGTTTAGCTAACTCTTGTCTATCAGTGCTTGCTTGATTAAGCATTATAATAAACTCACTATTTGCTAACATAGTTCTTGCTGTGTGACTTTGTAACAAATCATCAACATTTTGAGTAATCCCTGTACAATATGCTCCATATTTTCGAACACGTTTCCACAAAGTGAATAAAAAATTAGCAGAATATTCATTTTGGAATAACAAGTAAATTTCATCAATAAAAATAAAGGTATTTCTACCTTTAGCCCTATTCATTGTTATACGATTTAAAATATTATCGAGAACTACTAACATTCCTATAGGAAGTAATTGTTTTCCTAAATCAAGTATATCATAACATATTAGTCTACTATTCGTGTTGACATTAGTTTGTTTTGCAAAAGTATTCAAACTTCCATCCGAAAACATTTCGATAGCAAGAGCTATTTCTTTGGCTTCAGGCTCTGCTTGCTTTAACAGTTCCTCATGAAAATCTTGAAGCGTTGGAGGAATACCTAAATAATTTCCTTGCTGGAAAAGTCTATACATTTGGGCAGTACAACGATCAATGATAGATTTTTGTTTCGGTCCTAAGTTATTTCTGCCAACCAATTGTTCACACAAAGATAAAATAAATTCGGATTTTAAAATCACTGGGTTTGCTCCATCTCCATAATCTCGATTTATATCCATACAATTTATATGACTATTACTTGTTGCAGAAATATGGACTACTTCTCCTCCCAATGAACTAACTAACTTAGATTCTTCACGTTCTGGATCTATGATAATTACGTCTGCATTTGGATCATTTAAAATTATAGATACAATTTCATTTTTAGCAATAAAACTTTTTCCCGACCCAGAAACACCGAGAATAAAACTATTTCCATTTAGTAATTGTCGCCTGTCTGCTATAATCATATTTTTGCTTATAACATTTTGACCATAGTATATGCCGTTCTCGTGATTTATTTCTTGCACTCTAAAAGGAATAAAAACACCTAGACTTTCGGTCGTAAGTGTTCGCAAAGTATCTATTTTTCTAATTCCGTGTGGCATAACAGTATTAAGTCCATCCATTTGTTGAAATTTTAAAACTGCAAATTGACAAAGATGTTTTCTAGCAGTAGTTAATAAACTCTCTGTATCATTATCAAGTTGTTCTTTTGAATCTGCTGTATGCACCATTGTTAAGACAGATAAAAACATTCTTTGATCACGAGTAGTTAGATCATCCAAAAACTCTTTACTTTCATTTCTTTGTTGCTCTAGGTCGTATGGAATAACGGCACTAAAATTTTGATTTGCATTTTGCCTACGTTGCCAATTCGTGATATTGGTTTCTACGCCAAGCCTACGATTTTCAACTTCTCGCACGGCTTCATCCATAGCGATAGGTACAACATCAATAGACATCATCATATTTCTATTTAGATCTGTTAGTTCTGCAACCATAGTATCCTTTATATAAGAAGCATATTCTTTTAAAAATATCACTCTACCATAACGATTTCCCATTTTAAAATAGTCTTTTTCAAACTCTATTGTGTCTGGGCATATATAATCTTTAAAACTATGCCCTTTTTTCATATTGGATAACATATCAAAATCAAAAAAATTTTCTTCTCCTGTTCTGTAGAAATTATGAAATATTTGAAGCCTTTCTACAGCATTTAATTCTTCGCATTTAGATCCCAACTCTGAGAAATGATGGCATAAATCTGCTCCAACTCTAGCAAAGTAATTTCTTGCTTCTTCAATACTCTTTTTATTTATTGAAATAGTGATATATTTTTTTTGAACAATACCATCTTTGAGTGATGCCTGATCAAGTAAAATTTTATTATATTCTTTTCTGTATTCATCTAAACCATCATTATTCATTTTTAATAAAATATTTTTTTCAAAGTCTATTTTATTTAATCTACAGTTGTTGATAGTTATCTTTGTTGTTGCACCACAGTCAAAACTATTTAATAGTTCAGAATATTTTAAAAACATTGCTTCTTTATCGTTACGGCTTGCCACGGCATAATTTATATCATTAAACTTGAAAGTCTTTGAATACTTGTTATTTCCAACTAGAAAAATACCATCTTCCCAAATTCGGTAAACTGGAATAGTATCTTGAACTCCCTTTGGAATCACAAACTTTTCTTTATCATTTTTATATAGCATTTTTAAAGTTTTCATATTTCTCATCATTTCCTTTCTTTACTCTTTTATTAGAATTCATCTTTCAACTTCTTTATTTATCTTGTTTTTTAACAATTCATAATAAAAATTGGTAGGTTTAAAAGTTAAATGTTTAGGAATCAGAAACTCAGATTTTAACCAAGCCCATAAAAACTTTTCTGCGGTCATACCATTGTAAGATATAAAACCTAGTAAGGCAAAAGGCAAAGATGCAAGAATACAAACCCACGACGTAGTTTCTATTCCTAGTTTATCTTTTAACAAGAAATAAAAAAACGTGGCTATAATGCATGCAAGAAACGAACAAATAAATTGACGCATAGATAAGCCAAAATATATATTCTCTGTATAATTCCTGATTTCCTTGTTAATTTTAATTTCCATAATCTTCTATTCCTTTCTTTTTTTAATTTATCTTGTTAAATCAATTATTTTTTTCTTTTTCTTATCACTTTTTAATAAATCTTTATATTTTTTTTAGCTAGCTCCTTATTTTCTTTGTAATTTAATGCATAATTCCAAGATATAGGTTTATTATTTTTTACCATTTTATAATTGAAAATAATCATATATTCATATTTAGAAAAAAAACTCTTAGATTTCTCAACTAATGCCATTGAACCATTTTTTTCTAGAATTCTTATATTATTATAAAAAGGTATAGGACTTTTAAATTTTTCATACACAGAATCTTGTATTTTCTCACATTTCATTTTATTTGTCCCTTTCATCTTTCCCTATCATGATTGTGATTGTTTTTAAAATGACTATTTTTATGGTATTTATTATAATTTTCAGAATCCTGTTTTTTTATAGAATCCAAATCCTTTTGTTCCCTCTCTTCAATAAAATTTGAACATTTAATTGCATGAGTTTGAATCTCTGGATCTTCTAAAGTTTCTTTATAATAATTCAAAAAATCTGAATTCAAATAATGAAAATCTTTCTTAGCAAATTTTTGTTGTTCTTGAATATAATCATATGTCAAAGTTAATGCAATGGACTCGTTTACTCGCAAATCTTTTGGATTTAAACCTAAATCAAGGCATAATAAGGCTTGTTGAAAATATTTCTCATCCTCTTTTTTTAATGCACTTAATTGAGTATACATGATAGTAAGAAACTGTCTACTAGTAATTTCACCTGTATATAGTTCTTTTACTTTATCTAATATTTTTTCGTAATGTTGTGGTGGGACTACGGTAGGTTTTTCTGTTTCTGGATTTATATACTGATAAGTCATATCACTCATAGCTTTACTCATTTCTTTTGGTTTCAACTGCGTAAAATCATCATACTGTTTTCTCATTTTTTTTCACCTTTCCTTTTTCTATTTATTTTTATTAGGGTTCTACAAACAATTTCTATTTTTCATATTCTCTAGACTTAACTAAATTCCTATTATCATTAAATCTAGTTTCCAAATCTGTATACCCAAGAATTTTATACTCCTCATTAAATTCAATTACATCTTCTAATCCTAAATTATTTACTTCATCTTTTAAATTTTTAAAATCTTGTTCAGTAAATCTTTCTGAATAATTTTCTTCCCAATCTTCCTTTGTTATATAACACATTGATGATTCGGCCTTACATACACAATCATATATTTCTTTTAATAATGGAGAACACTTAGAGATTTTTGGTAATTTTAAATAATTATCAAAAGATTGATATATTAGACTTTTATATGGATTATCAGCGAATTTTTCAGGGACTCTACTACTTCCATACATTTCATAACTAAGATTTTCAATATCTTTTAAATCATAACTCACAATAATATTAGCAACCAGTTTATTTTTTTTATAAAGAATAACATGGCATCTTACATCACCATAATCCGTTACCCATTTATTTAAAATCTTGACTTTTCTTAATCTTATATTTTCGTTATTCCATATCCCTATGCTTTGTCCATTTTCTTCCATAGAGCGAAAAGCAGCATCTTTATAAATCTTATAATCATAAATTATTTTTTTTAAAGCATCAATATCTCTTTGAAATGGGTTATCTAAATCATCATTGTTAGAAAGAAATGATTCTCTATCTGCAATTAAATCATTCAATTGTTTTAACATGTCATGATCACTCAAACTATTTTGCCGAATATTATTTCTTCTCATTATTTTGTACCTACCTTTCGTTATATTTTTCTTTATTTTTAACTAACTTTTTCAACCCTGACAAGTAATAAAATCTTGCATAACCAACGCCATAATCATAAATATATTTTTTTTGAATGGATTTATCAAAGTATTTATTAAAAATTGTCATTGCTTTATCATATTTTAATGGAACAGAGTTTATAATTTCTAATTGTAATTCATTTCTCTTCTCAATATCCAAACAACACTCCTGATTGGAAAGTGATAAGCAATAAGCTAAATTACGAACTTGTTTTTTTGTCATATACATAGGATTAACAATTAAGTCAGGATAATAAAATACATCATTTTGATATTTAAAGTATTCCTCTAAAGAGTTGATGGGTTTATATATGTGTATTATGGGCTCTACAGGTTCTTTTCCCTCCAAAGTTAAGCCATCATCTATAATGTCTCCGTTGGCATCAATACATTCATTAACACCAATTGGAATACCTAGTTGAAGCATCAAAACATATTCTTCCCTAAAAAAACAAGCTCCAAGACCACCTAATAGTTGCTTATAAAAATCTAATTTTTGTTCTTTATTGTGATTTTTTATAAACTCGTACATATCAGAATTATTAAAAATCTTTTCCTTTAAAATATCATCTAAATTTTGCGGTTTATTTGTCATAAATTCACACTTTCTTTCTCAGTTTGTAATTTTTGTAAAAATTGTCTTTTCTGTTAAAAGCTTTCAAACAAATCATCTCTCTTTCTCTTTATTTTTACTGATTCTTCAATATAATTACACACTTTATTTGATTCATTTATAGATTGAAATAACTCTGTTGGTTTATTTTCTAATATGCTAAATCAAGATCGAATTTAGGCTTTATGATTATCATAACATTCTGCCTTTGCTAATGATAATTTCATAAACCCATCATCTCCTTTACAACACGATCACTCATTTTCACAGTTCCAACAAGAACTAGCATATTGAATATAAGTTCGCCAACATACTTCCATACTTGCGTGACAGCAGACAGGTTAGGGTCTATTACTGGAGGAGTTGATGAAAAAAGAGAAAAAATAATACACGCTAAAACTATGATTGCTCCTTCTAAACATACAGAACAATAAGATTTAAGAAAACTCTTTCCAACATTTTGAACAGGTTCTCCAGCAAACGTAGATAATGCGATAGGAGAAATTGCTGTATATAAATACAATTTGAAAAATCTTCCATACACTGTCATTATCATAATGATACTTAATACAGTAATTAGCAAACCACCAATTAACGTTACTGCCCACAAAGGAATACTTTCAAAAAAACCACAATCTTCTATTGTCTTTATCAAAGCTGTAGGAAGTGTACTCCTTAATGCTCCACCCAAATTGGCTGAAGAAATAATTGTTGAAACTGTTCCTTGAATAATTTTAAAAAATGCCATCATTAAATCTAATCCATATGTGACAACAATTTTAGCTATCACAAATCGTATAAACAATTTTACAGCATGCTCAGGCTTTTTAAATTCGACAAGAGAGCCACAAGTTTTAATCACTCCAATCGCAAAGAATAATACTAGCAAAGCAAACCCTATAGCTTGTAGTGATTGATGAATACTGGTTATTACATTCCATATACCACCACCTTTAAAATGTTCTGGAGATAGGAGAATTAAATCCCATAGTTCTTCTAACTTAGAGTTCCATGTTTCTAAAGCATTTTCTAAATTTTGAACTACCCAATTGTTTGACATAATTTTTCCTCCTTGCTAAGCAATTATCATTTAGTAATATAATCTAAAATTTCCTTAGAAAAAGTAATGATAATAGCACCTAATATAGTCAATAAACTGTTAGCCCTTTGACTAGGATCATGACTTTTTAAAGATAGACCAAATTGAACTATCCCCCATCCACACATAATCATTCCTACAGCTCGAATTAAACCAAAGATAAAACTAGATAAATTATTTACAACAGTTAGTGGATCTTCGGCTGCCATTACATTTGAAGTAATTCCAATTGTAATCGTCAATAAAAAAATAAACTCACTATATCTTCTAAAAAATTGTTTTAATCTTTCATCATAACTTTTTTTCATTCTTTCTTTTCCTCTTTTCTAAAATATATTTTTCTACCTCTTCTGGTGATAAAAGAACGTATTCATGTGATACATTTTCAAAATTTAGTAAATCATTCTCTGGAAAATCTCCCTTTAAAATTGTCATTGTAGCGTTTACATTCTTTAAATTTCCATGGATATAAGGAGCAGATTTTCCATCAGTTGTTTTTGATACATTTGGGTGTTTTAATATATCATACTTTAAATCCATAATAGGTCTTTCACCACGAATAAACAGTATTGCGTATTTATTATCAAGCATTCGTACCTCATCTTGAGTCATTAGTTCTCTTCCGCTTAATTGATAATTAGTGGTATAACTTCCATTTCTTCCTTTACTTTTTCCGTAAGTATCTAAATCAATTGTTTCTTTACCAAGTAACTCAGAAATATATTTATGGGTACTTTGTTCATTTCCACCTAAATATAAAAATTCATCACAATTGCCAATAATAGATTCCCATTGTTTTTCAAAAAGTGCTTTAAGCTGTGCTAAATTTTGCAATATAATGGAAACTGAAACTTCTCTTGATCTCATAACGCTTAAAATCTTATCAAAATCATCTGGGAGACAGACATTTGCGAATTCATCCATTACAAAGTGAACATGCACTGGTAAACTGCCATTATATTTATGATCAGCCAAAAAAAACAATTGCTGGAACAATTGTGTATACAAAATACTTACAAGAAAATTAAAACTTGTATCATTATCAGGAATTAAGGCAAACAAGACAACCTTCTTTTCTCCCAAAGAAGGTAAATCTAATTCATCTAGCATTGTTAAAGATGCCAAACTTTCCAAATTAAACTTTTCTAGTCTTGAAGCAAGTGTAATTTGAATAGACTTTAATGTTTTTGCAGAACCGCTTCTATAATCTCTATAATATTTAACAGCAATATGATCTGGATTTTTTGTTTCCAAATTATCAAATAGTACATCTAAAGGACTTATATATTCATCATCATCTTCACGCACATCACCAGCTCTCAGCATCTCAAGAACCATAGAAAAATTTTGTTCATCTTCAGGTGCTTCATATTTTAAATAGAAAACCAGGGCAAGAAGAAGCATACTTGCCGCTGTATCCCAAAATGGATCACTACTAGAAGAGCCTTTGGGGGTAGTTGCCTTAAATAAATTAGTTACTAGTTTTTGAACATCATTGTCATTTTCTAAATACACAAACGGATTATAGCAGTGACTTTTTTCCATATTTATTAAATCAAGTACTTTTACCTCATAACCAGAGTTTTCTAACAAATTTCCTAAATCTCTTACTATCTCTCCTTTAGGATCTAACACAACAAAACTCGAGTTACATTGCATAATGTTCGGTTTACAATAGAATCTTGTTTTCCCTGCCCCGCTTCCACCACATACTAAGACATTTAAATTTCTTCTATGCTTTTTCCCATTTAATCCAATTTTTACATTTTTTGTTAGAATTTTATTATTAGAACGTGGTTTTTGATAATATCTTTTATTTATTTGTTTTGCTAATCCCCAACGAGCTGAGCCATGTTCTTCACGACGACGATAGTTTTTTTTATTGGTAGCATAAAAAACAACTCCCATAGAATAGCATATCAAAAGGCTTATCATAGTTTTTAAACTATTATTACACCATGAAATATGAAACGGGTCACTAATAGAATTTTCTAATCCAGCTATAACTGAAAAAATTCCTTCATGAACAAACGGAGCAATTAAAAGAGACAGCCATACTGTTAAAACAACTCCTATTATAAAAAAGTAAATATATAGATTATGATTTTGATTCATCTTTAGAATCAAACCTCAAGACAACTATTTGCTTTAATAATAGCTATAATAACATATACGTAAGGAAACAAAAACATTTTTTTTAATCTTACCATTATTACTATCACCTCTCTTTTTCTTTTACTTTTTCATAATACAGATAATCTCCAATTTTTTCGTTTATGCTTTCCATGACTTTCCAAGCCAGTTGATTATAGTCTTTGCGAGATTCTGTCACCATTTTTATTTTTTACTATCTTTGGATTCTGTTTTGTAACATCTTTTTTTAACTTTTTCCCTTTTTCTTTGATTTCAGCTTTTTCTAATTCTTCTCGAATATTTTTTAAATTTTCTCTCACAGAATTAGTACCCTTTCCTGAAATTTTGGATGAATTCTCTGACAGAGGGTCTTTTTCCATCATCATCCCATTCGGGTTTATGTCATCACCTTCTTGTTCTGGCTCTCCAGGAGATGAAATATCCTTAACTAAATTTTCTAATTCTACAGCTTTGGATTGTTTCTCTGGATTCTCTTTTATCATTTCAAGCTCTGTTTTTACAGAAACATCTTTGAAAGAATTTAATTTAAATCTTTCTACTACTCTATTTATTCTAGCTGCATCAGAACATTTTGTTATGATATCTACTTCCCCATCCATTTCATCCTTGTCTACTAAGACAGTATACAAAATTCCATAACGCTTTGCTTCTTTTTGAAAAAGATACAATTCTTCTTCTTTTATAGTAAAAATTTTTAATGGCTCTTGTGATCTTAGCATTTTCTTTAATGCAATTTTT
The DNA here is from genome assembly GCA_947649355.1 of uncultured Mycoplasmatota bacterium. Taxonomy (GTDB): domain Bacteria; phylum Bacillota_I; class Bacilli_A; order RF39; family UBA660; genus Ventrenecus. The sequence continues at coordinate 60,961 of CANSRG010000001.1, forward strand.
CCTTTAGTTTTTTTAGTATCTTTTGATAAAGCATATAAACTTACAAGAAGATTTTTAGAAAACGTTCCAGTAATTTCTAAAAAAAATTTTGCTCCATCCAAACTCATCTTCAAAATAATTTCAGCAGCTTCATTTGAGTAATTCATTTCTTTTTTTCTCCTCTCTATTTTCAAAATTATCAATATTCTCATGAATTACTTGAGATTTACTATCAATATCTTCACATAATTTCACCTCCTTTCGCAAAAATTTGATTTCTATATTCAATGAGGATAACTGTTCTTTTATTTCTTTTCGTTCTAATTCATTATTTGCTATTTTATGGTGATACCATAACTTCTCACGTTTATCTATTGCACTTTCCAATTCAAGTTCTCTTTGATTTTTATAAAATAAAAACAGCTCATAAGTATCTAAATGATTTCTTACAAGCATTTCTGTTTGAGCGGATATTTCATCTAACTTTTTTATATCTACCCTTATTTCTGGAGATAATTTTTTTTCAGGATACTGAGTGGGAAAAATTTTTAATAAATAGCAATAATGCAAATATAGTGCTTTCAAGCCATGACTTTTTTGCTTTTTATATGGAACATATTTCTTTTTAAAATTGGTATGTCCATATTCCTCTACGAACGGAGTTCTAGGTGCATGTTCTACTTTTATCCTTTTCATAATTTGTTCAATACTATAGTCCTCACCATAATATCTTTCAATCCGTATATTCTTTTTATAAGGATATCTTTTAACACTTAGTCTTCCAGCACGATAGATTAGTTCGTAGTTCATTGTTTTCATTAAACACTCAAAATCTTTATAAGAATACGCTTGAGCTATTGCTAAATCAAGATCTCTTTTCGTAGTCGCATAATAATCATTTTTTTCAATGTAACTCTTGTAGTAATTTTCGTAGTTTATATTACTATGCTTACATTTTTTTTCTTTTAGCACAGAAAGTCCGAATTCTTCACACAAAGAATCAGAAAGATGCCTTAGTTTGGCATAATTATTTCTATTGTCATAATATCTTTTTCCATCTTGGAAACTTACAGAGTTAATAACAAAGTGGTTATGGATATGATTTGTATTACAATGTGTACTTACCACTACTTCAAAACGATTTCCCCACATTTCTTCAGCTAGCTTCAAACCTATTTTATGAGCAAGCTCAGGTGTAACTTCTTTTTCAGCAAATGATTGAAAAGCATGAAATCCCAAAATTCCATTTTCTTTATTTGCATGTTTTTTGGTAATTAGCATTTCTTCATAGGCACTTTCTACACTACAATTGATTCCAGAAGTTAGAAAAGGTTTTTCAGTCGTAAAAGAACTATCATTATTTATTTCCAAAGAATGCAAATCTTTATAAATCTCTTTTCCATATTCTTCATTTAAAGTTTTTTTTAAATTTGTTATATACGCAATAACATGATCTAATCTTTTAGTTATTTTCCATATACCCGTAGTTGCCATAGCTTTTTTCCTTTCAAATAAGTTATCTTTCATAAGAATCTTTTTTACAATTTTTTTCAGTAAGATTTGAATTTTTTTCATTCAATTTTAATTTCATATTTTTTTCATAATTGTTTATTTGCTCTAAACTCAACCACTTTGGCTTTTCCTTAAGTTTATTATATACTTCTCTCATTGCTGAGATTTGGTCATCTACTGTAGAAGCCCATAAAATTTTTTCCAGACCATTGCCATTGCCTAGAAAAAATTCACAATCTGATTTAAGTCTGTCTAACATTTAATATAAAAATTCTAGATTATTGTTATCTTTAAAATATTCTTTATTCATTTCGCTCTCCTTTCACTATTTTATCCTACTTCTTTATTCGTTTTCTTTTGGAAGCAAAAAATTTTTTTTAATCTTTAGCATAAATTTATTCCAATTTACAGCTTCGCTTTTATAATAAGAAGAATCAATTAAATTTAATGCATTCGCTTTATGAGCAATTTGGTTTAAATTATTTCCAATAGCACTCATCTCTCGCATAACATCATAAAATTCTTTGTCTGGTTTCTCTTTGGGTTCATATCCTAAAATTAAATTCCTGACTAACTCTGACTCATTCAAGCCAGTCTTCTTTGATTTCTTTTTTAATAAAGTTGCTTCTGCTTTATTTAACCAAATTTGTTTTTTTATACTACGTGTTCTCATAATATCATTTCCTTTCATTTTTTAGGGTTTGGGAGCTATCCCACATATATCGAAAATTACGGGAGTATATTTTCAGTGCTGGCTGGGACAACATCTACATATCTAATAAAATACCAACAAAATTTTATTAAGTAAAAAAAATTACTTTTCTGAAAAAAAACTTTAATAATTAGAAGTATTTTGAACGAAAATATCATCAGTTAAATCATAATTTTTATAATTTTTATTTTTAGAAAAGATATATTTTTTCATTTCTTCTCTAAATCTTTTATCGTTGTAATCAACATTTTGTACATGAAAATTAACGTTTATTTTTGGAGACAAATTCTCAATCTTATATTCTTTTTCAAAATCTTCAACGGATTTTAAAGCACTGACTTGTGATTTTGAACTAATTTTGACTAATTTAGTGAATGTCTTTTCTATTAAAATTTCAAAAACTTTATTACCTTCGTATCCTATAAAACCTGTATCTTTTAATAACTTTTGTATGTCTATATCTAAAGTTTCACATATATTTATCAATATAATTAAATTAGGGGACTTTCTTATTCCTCTTTCAATCCTTGATATTTCCACACTGCTTATACCTATTAAAAACGCTAAATCACATTGTGACATTCCTTTAGATAATCTAATTTTCTTTATTATTTTTCCTAACTTAATTGAATCATTTTTCATTTTTTATCTTTCCTCTCTTTCATATTTCATATTTTTGATTCCTAATTTTATACATAAAAAATCATTGACATCTTTCCCCATAGAAGGAGAACTATCAATGATTTCGTATCTACTTGACAATAAATATTTCAACGTTTGTGCTGATTCTTTACCTGCTATATCATTATCCAAATGCAAATAAATCTTTTTTACATTAGGATGTTGATTTAAATAAAAATTTAAAGCAAGTGGCAATCCCGTATCCTCAATATTTTTTGCTGGTCTATAAACTCCTGCAAGTGATAGTAATGATTCATTGTACCATGCTTTATTTTCTAATATCATTAACGTTGCATAGGAAAGTAAATCTATAGCACTTTCAAATAAATGCACGCTATCATTGTTTTCCATAGACTCTAACTGAAAAGAAAATGCCTTGTGACTTCCAGAAACTTCATGTTTAAAATTACTGGCGTTTGTCCCTCTACACATGGCATATCGAGGTTTTTTTAATGGATCATAACCAACAAAAACTACATTTTGATGATTATCTTGATAAATTAAATCTTTATCAATACATTCTAAAATAAGATTTTCATCAATACCTCTTGATTTTAAATAATATATAACTCTAGAATTGTTAGGTGCTTTAGGTGGAAGTTCAAATTTCTTTTTACATTTTTGCGAATATTCTTTAATGCTACACTTAACCCCCAAAAGTTTCTCAACAGCATTAGTAAATGTATATTCTTCTACTTTAACTAGATAATCTAATGCGGATTTTCCACCAAAACCTCTACTAAACCAGTACCACATCCCATTACTAATTTTTAAACTATCATGAGTTCTAGTAACAAAAGTATTATTAGAAAAATGCACTAATTCATCTGGATCATTATTTTTTAAATAAGTATATAAATCAATTTCCTTTACTTTTTTTATTATATCTGGTGGATAATATGTCATGAGTATTATCTACTTTCTAAAGACTTTTCCTCATGAATATAATTTATAGAATAATAAACTGATTCTGATCCATCACTTTTCATCCAGTCTCTATATAATTGATTTAATGATATTTTATACTTATTTATTTTTTCTAATTGTTTTTGATCAAAAGTATCAATGCAAGCTACTATGGCATTTTTAAAAACTATTTCATATGCACTACTAATAATTTTTTCTATACTTTGATTTTTTAATTCTTCAATAAAAATATTGTACTCGTTTAAAAACTTTTTGTAAATCCTTTCTTTCATATTTTCTCCTTCTAAAAAAAAAAAGAAACCTATAGTTTCTCTAAATCATTTAAACTTTTTAACATTTTCCAACAAAAACTCATTCCCTTAAAAAACAAAATTTTTTCTTGAAATATCGTTTTGTCCTGATGAATATTTACCAACTTTATGATTTGCTCAATATCTTTGCGACTAAGTTTTCGGATAATTTTGTGTTCAAAAAGATCTCGTAATGCTGGATAATTATTCTTAATATTTTCTTCTTGAATAAATAAATTATTGTAATTAGAATCCTCATGTTGTAAATTTTCATAAATATCTCCTACATACTCACCGAAAGAGTCAGACAGATAATCATCAAAATATTGTTTAAGTTCATCCATAATTATATCACACCTTTCAATGAGTAGTATAAAAAAACTAATTTTATAATTCAAATGTGCAATCTTAATTTTTATTGGCATATTATATTTTTTTATTATTTTCAAAAGCTATTTTTTTTATTTCTTCACGCTTCTGCAAAAGAAGTTCGTAATAATTTATTTCATCAAAAGTGGATTCGTTTGAACTATTTTTTACCAAAAGATATATTATCTCGGCCGCTTCACTTGGAAAAAAACGGATTTCCACTTCAATTATCTCTTCATGAAGATTTGGAACACTATATCTTAATAGTTTTTCTTTAAGTTTGATAGCAATATTTTTAACATTTTCTGTTTCCGAATTACTATACGAATCTAATGTTCTGATTAAATTATTAAACTCATGAACACTTGTAGAAACTTTTATAGAAGGTGTTTTTTTAGACATTGACATTATCTTTCCTCTCTTTCATTTTCATTTTTCCTTTGAGTCAAACCGGATGCAACAAAACTTATGGTTTCTGCAATAACTTCAGTAATATGCTTTTTTTCTCCATTTTCTTTTTCATAAGTCCGCTCTTGTAGTCTTCCTCGTATACAAACAAGATCACCTGTTTTACAATATTCACCAGCACGCTCAGCAATTCCATTCCATAATACGCAACGAAAAAAATCTGTTTCGTAAACTCCCTCGGAATTTTTAAAATTTCTTGGTACAGCCAAACTAATAACTGATTTTTTTTTCCCACTTTCAGTTTCAGCAATTTCAATTTCTGTAGCTATTCTCCCAACTATTATAACATGATTCATTTTATTTCCTCCTCTTTATTTCCACTTAGAAAAGCAATTATTTTTTTAGTTTTAATTGCTTTTTTCAAATCTAAAATTATCATAATTTCTAAACTAGATACTTCTGGAATTTTAACTAAATCTCCAATATCTATTGAAAGAATTTTCTTTTCACTATCAAATCCACTTTTAAAAAGTTTTTCTAATAGTTTACTAATTTGATTAAAATTATATTTCATTTCACAATTCACTATCCCTTCTAAATTTCTTCACAAATAAAAATTATTTGCTTGTCATAGTTTTTTTTACAAGTAATTAAAGTTAAAGTCCTTTTATCAAAATTACGGATAATACTTGCCTTACCAGTTTTGTCTACTTCATATTTATTTACCACTCGATACTTATATTGTATTTTTTTATAAAAAATAAATATTTCATCCTCAATAGAAATTTTGTCTAAATCTTTAAAATAAGAAATATAACTTGAACCAGAATGACTTGCTAATATAAAATTAGAATTTGGAATTTCAGGATATTCTGCTTCCTTTAAAATTTCTATTCCATTATTGATGCTATTTAAATAACTATCTTTAGGATAAATTCCTTTTTTTAAATTGATTTTTGGAATTTCTATAACAGCAATATAATCTAGAATTTCATTTTGAACATTTGAAGTAACATCTGATGAATTTGATTCTAAATTTAAATCTTCACTATTCAAATCATCATTTTGATTGTTCATAAATTCTTCTACTTTTCTATCCTCTTGAATAAGATAATTCATTTTTAGAATTTTGGGAATCACTATAATACTTACACCTATTGTAAGAAAAAATGAACCAATAATATAACGGCTCATCTTGTTCAAACAATTATTTTTTATTTTTACCATATAAAATAACACCTCCACTTATAATCAATAAAATTCCAATAATTAAGAATATATTACTATCATTTTTTTCAGTATCTGGAACTTCAATTTTAACTTTTTCATTATACATTGTTGCTTTAACTATCTTTCCATCTTCAAGAATTTCAAAGTACATTTTTTCATCATTCAAAATATAATCTGGAGAAGCAGTTTCTTTTTCAACAATATAATATTTTCCATAAATCAATTCAGGAATTACAATCATTCCTTTTTCATCAGTTCTTCCAGAAAATATAATTTCATCTTTAGAATTATAAATTTCAATTAGTGTATAAGGAATTGGTTCATGTGTAGAGAAATCTAATTTAGTAAATTCTAATGTTCCAGTAACCGGTTTATTTTTCATTTCTGCTTTGATGATTTCTCCATTTTCTAATATTTCAAAAAATATTTTTTCTTTCGTAATTACAAAACCTGTAGCACTTTCTTTTTCTATAATATAAAATTTTTCTCCTACAGGTAGCTTATCAACAACTATTTTCCCTTTTTCATCAGTTCTTCCTGAGAATATCATTTCATCCTGAGAATTATAAATTTCAATCAAAGTATTAGGGATTGCTTCAGAATTTACAAAGGATGTTTTTGTAAAATCTAAACTTCCCTTTTTATAAAAATTATTCAATTCAATATTATATTCAACAATTGGAGTATATTGATCCTTGTATTGAATTTCAAAATCATATTCTTTGTCATCTAATATATGTGACTCATCAGTTTTTAATTCTTTCAAATAATATTTTCCTATATATAAATCATCAACTGTCGAGACACCATCTTTATCTGTAACCAAAGTTTTAATTAAAGTCCCCGCTGGATAAATAACTTTTCCAAAATTAACAATGTCATCTCTCGCATACAATCCTATTTTAACATTCTTTAGTGGAATTTTTTTATATACTATTGATTCATCTTCAAACACAACCTTTTCACCATTTTTTTGAACTTTCAATCTTCCTTTTACAGGAGTATTTGAAAAATTGATTGAAATGATTTTTCCATACGTTTCATCTTCTTCCGTAACCATATTGTCGCCAATATTAAAAGAGATTCCTTTTTGATTCCATAAATAATTTTCAATTATTTGATCTACTTCTTCTAACAAATAATCTCCTGACTCAAGTTCATTAGGTGTAATAAAAATACCATTACTATCCGTTTTAAATTCACATATTTCTTCAACTTGCGGATAAGTGACTTTTTGACAAACATAGTCATTACTAGCAACATTTTTTATTTTAAATGTTATGCCACTTAAAGGAATTGTTTCGTTTGTTTCACTATCAATTTTAACAACCTTTAACTTGGCTCTTTTATCCCCATTGTTTATTACCTTAGTAACATCTTTTATATGCAGTTCTACTTCAAAATCATTTGCTATAAAATGCCCTTCTTTACCACTTATTTGCTTAACGATATAAACTCCATAGGGTAAGCGAACTGTTGCATTTCCATCTTCATCTGTAGTCATTGTTGCTTTTAATTCTTTAGAACTTTTTAAATAAATTTCAAATACAGCATTTGGTTCTGTAATAACAATTCCTGTACTTCCATCACTCATGATTTTTTTAATTGTAAGATCAAATTTATGTGGTTTCTCTCTAGAAGTATATTTTATCACTTGATTGTCTTCTGTAATAGAAAATGTGTATTTTTCTAAGTTTATTTTATATCCTACACTGGGAGAAAGCTCTTTTAAATAATAATCAAGTCCATATTCTAAATCTTCAGAAGTTGCCTTTCCTTCAGAATCAGTTGTCATTGTTGTAATTAGTGTACCATTTTTACTATAAATTCCATAGACAGCACCGCCAAGTTTTCCATCACCAGCAGAAAACTTTCCTGTTTCTGCATCAACTTTCATTAGTGAAACTCTTCCATACTTTTTTTGATCTGCAACATCTAAAGTATATTTAGGATTTTGCTCAGAAAGCGTAAATATATATTCTGTACTATCAAGAACATAGTTTATCGGACAATTTACTTCTTTTACAACATAATCACCATCTCGTAAATTTGTACATTCACCTATACCTTGTTCATTTGTTATTATTGTGCAAACTTCTTGCTTTGAAGAATTATAGACTTTATAAGTTGCTCCTGCTACAGGCTTTTTACTTTTAGAATCAATTTTTTTCATTTTAAATAATACCGGTTTATCTTTTGCTTCTAAAGTATATTCAGGATGGTTTTCATCTAATGTGAATGAGTATACTTGTGTATTCAAGGCAAATCCTACTGGCGATTCCAACTCCTTAGCCGTATAACTTCCGGTTTTTAAGTTTGTACATTCACCTATGCCTTGTGCATTCGTCACAATAGTACATACTAATTTTTTTGCACTATCATAAACCCCATATTTTGCACCAGCCACTGGTTTATTGTCTTTTGTTGATACTTTTTTCATTTTAAACAATGTAGGAGAATCACTTACAATTAAATTATAAGATGGATTTTCAGCATTTAAAGTAAAATTATACTTTTTGCTATCTAAAGTCATTCCAGCTGGAGCTGATTCTTCTTTTACATAAAAATTACCTGCTGGCAAACCACTACATGATCCATTCCCATTTTTATCTGTTGTTATTGTACAAATTACCTTATTATTACTATCGTAAACTTTATAAACTGCATTTTCTACTGGAGTATGAGTTTTACTATTAGTTTTCTTCATTTCAAAAGTGCCACCCTCAATTGTTCCTGCAACATGAACATACATAGGATCGACATTTCCAGGAAAAATCAAATTTTGATATGTTCCTGATACAAAATATTGTACACTATTAGAATATCGATTTTTTGTTTTTAAATTGACAGAAATATCGCCAGTTTGTGTAGCTGTTATTTCTAAATCGTTTCCATTGATTTTTGCATTACAATTTGAACAATTTGTAACCGCATAATTTGATAAAACGTGATTTGTATCAACTAATATTTTCTTTTCTCCCAGTACCATTTCGATATTTTCTGCATTAAAACTAGGACGTGTTCCATAATCAGCAATTAGAGACTCAATTTCAGCTTTTTGATTTGAAATATCCAAAACGGATTCATCACTTAAATATTGATAATATACTAGAAAATTTGAAGGTGGATTCACTATTGTATCCCAAATAAGTGCTTGTCCAGCTAAATAGTATCTAAGATCTTGATGCCCTGGATAGGAATACGAAAAATAAGCTATCAAATTGATTCTATTTTGAATGGTGTTACTTAATCCAGTTTGACTCCAATCAGAGGTACTGTTCATCTGAATATTGTTTCCAGCTTTTACACCTGGTTCAATACAATAAGCATATTGCCCATCAACAAATATTTCTTCCATTTGATCATATAAATAATTATTCCATTTTGCTTCATACCTATTGTACATAACTTTTGTATTATTACTATATAATTTATTCGAAGTAACAGTTGCTGCATTTATCTTATCAACAAATACACCTGAAAATAACAGCAATAGCAATATCATAAAACTACTAAATTTTTTCATTTTTTTCACCTTTTCCTTCTAAAAAAAAATCACGATTACTCATGATTTTACGAAATAGGTATCCATTTTTTTGTGCCACAATTATATCCTAACTTTTTTAAATAAGAGATTTCATCTATCAACTTTTCTTTTGGTGTTTCTGGTAAATATATTTTTGGATTATTATCACATTCCTTACGTGTAATATATAGTTCCACATGCCAGAATTCTATTTCACAACTTGAACCAGAAAATTTTTGTGGCATAGGATCATATTCGTATGCATAACCATACTTCTTAGCCGCAAGTTCTCCATAAGCAATGGCTTCATTTAAGGAATTAAAAATTATACTATTAGGATTTATCTTTTTGTAATTTTCTAAATATCCTTTAAATTCATGATTTGAAAGATTGCAAATGCCTTTAATTACCTCTTTTGGTAACTGGTTTTCTTGTTCTTTCTCACTAGAAGAAGCGTCCGTTTTTGATTTTTCTTCTTTCTTATCTTCAACTTTAGTTTCTTGACTAGAAGTAGATTTCTTTTCTTCAGTTCTAATTTCTTTCTTAGAAATACTTTGATTTTCTTCAACTTCATTTTTCTTTTTTGAAGATTCAAAATTTTTTTCATTACTTGAAGGAACTTTGTCTTGCTTTACTAATAAATTATCATTTTTTTCTGGATCTTTAATCTCTTCTGATAATATGGTCTCTTGATGTTCTTCTACAACTAATTCAATTATCTCGCTTGTAAAAGAAACACTTTCCAAATCTAATTTGTTTTCAAAACTCATAAAAGTTATTAACATAATTGGCAATAAAATACCTACTAAAAACATTTTTTTCATAAATAACATCCCTCTCTTTTCAGTTATAAACATATAATATTTTAAAAATACAGTTTTGTAAAACTTATAAAATATATTTTTTTTCAGTTAGTATATATTTTAACAGTTAGTATAAAGGGAGGTTTATAAGGAGGGGAAAACAGGAATAAATACTCCCACTACCGTTCCAAATTTTTCACATTTTTTGACATCTCATGATGCTTGTTATAAAAATCTAAGGCTTTTAAAAGATGATCGGCATATTTATTTAATGGCATTCCTTTAGGCATTTTGGCTTGAAAAATTTTGTAATCTAATTTTATTTTTTCTGCTTGATTAGGTTTTTCACGACTCATTATTTCTTCAATTTTATCTTCATTTAACTCTCCATTTTTACTTAAATCTTTCATTTCTTGAGCTTGGGATACCGTTGGTGTAGCAACATTACACTCAATACTATTTAAAAGCCATTTCTGTTCCTCTTTAGTAAGGAATGATATTTCAGCCGCAGGACTTAATGCAATATCTTCATTGTCGACCATATCTAATAACTCTGGTATTAGTTCAGTAAGCCTGATGAGCCTATGAACAGATGATTTACTTTCTCCACATTCCTCAGCCAATACCTCAAGCGATTTTTTCCCACCTAACTTGTTCCCAATATGAGAACAAGTTAAATCATTTCTTTTACCTTGATGTGACATTGCTTCCAGCTTCATTTTATATGCAAAGGCTTTTTCACTAAATAACAATTTTTGTCTTTGCTGTAAATTGCTATTTACCATAATTATTGTTGCTTGCTCGTCACTAAGATTACGAACTATACAAGGAATTGTTTCTAAATTTGCAAGTTCACTTGCTTTTTTTCTTCTATGACCTGATATCATCTCAAATTTTCCATTTTCAAGTGGTCTTACTAATGCTGGTTCTTGTACACCAGAATTTTTTATACTTTCTACCATCTCATAAAGTTCATCATTTATATTTACTTTAAAAGGATGATTGGCAAAATCTTGTATTTTCGTAATTTCTATGTTTACAATTTTTTCTAAACTATTTTCTTGACGTACTTGCTCTGTAGTAAACAAATCATCTAACTTCGGTAGGGTCATTTTTATTTCGTTCTTTGCCACATTTAAGCACCTCCTTTGCAAATAAAGAATATGCTTCTGCCACTTTTCCATTTTTATCATAAGCAAAAACACTTTTTCCAGTAGAAGTAGATTCTGCTGTTTTTACTGCAATTGGTATCTGAGTATCATAAATTTTTATAACTCTACCATAATTTTCTTGCAATAAGGCTTTCATTTCTTGAGACAATTTAGTTCTTTTGTCTACCAAATTTAGCAATATGCCATCTACTTTTAGTTTAGGATTCAAATTTACTTTTGCTCGACGAAATGATTTTAATAATTCAGTCATCCCCATTGCCGAAAGATATTGACTTTGCATGGGGATTATAACACTATCAGAACATGCCAAAGCATTAACAGTTAGAGTTCCTAGAGATGGTGGGCAATCAATAATTATATAATCATAATTTTTCTTGATTTTTACTAAACAATTTTTTAATAGATATTCTCTACTCATAACACTATGCAAAATTGGTTCTAATGCCGCTAAATTTAAATTAGAGGGTATCAAAGAAACATTTTCATTATGATGAAGAATTGATTCTTCTACAGTTATTTTTTCACCCTCTGAAGATTGTTTTAATAAATTAGCTATAGTTATTGGTAATTTATCTTGATCATGCCAACCCATATATAAAGTAAGACTACCTTGAGGGTCTGTATCTACTAACAATACCTTTTTACCTTCTTTGGCTAAAGCTACTCCTAAATTAAAAGTGGTGGTCGTTTTTCCAACCCCGCCTTTTTGATTAGCAATTGCAATAACTTTACAGCATGACATATACATTTTCCTCCTTTCTTTTAAATTTAGCCACTCTATAAAAATAAAATGGCTATGTAATAAAAAAAGCAGTTATAAAAACTGATTTTAAATATAAATATGTTTAAATAAATATAAATAGATAAATATAAATTTAATTAAATACACCTAATTTAGACCATAATTGACCATAAATCTTATGGGGATTTTTTGGACCATAAATTGCATTTAAAAAAAGCCTTTAAAATAAGGCTTTTATTACTTACAAACTGGTGGCTCCAACTGGAATCGAACCAGCGACACAAGGATTTTCAGTCCTCTGCTCTACCGACTGAGCTAAGGAGCCATGGCGGTTCGTACGGGATTCGAACCCGTGGTCTTCTGCGTGACAGGCAGACGTCATAGGCCTCTAGACTAACGAACCATGGTTGCGGGAGCTGGATTTGAACCAACGACCTTCGGGTTATGAGCCCGACGAGCTACCGAGCTGCTCCATCCCGCGATATGTAAAATTTAAATGGCGGAGGAAAAGGGATTCGAACCCCTGCGCCGCTTTCACGACCTGTCGGTTTTCAAGACCGATCCCTTCAACCGGACTTGGGTATTCCTCCATATATAAATTAAAATGGTGCCCGAGGCCGGACTTGAACCGGCACGAGTGATTAAGCTCGCAGGATTTTAAGTCCTGTGCGTCTACCTATTCCGCCACTCGGGCAAGGCACTGTCTTAATTGATAAGACTTCTTCATTATAATATCAATTTAAAAAAATATCAAGATTTTTTTCTCTTTTTCCGTTAATTTTCATTATTTTCTTTCATATCCTTTAATTTTTCTTCCATCCAAATTGGTAGTTGTCTTCTTAAAGGGGCGAATCCATGATCAATATTTTGGTCTTTTCTTTTTCCAAAATCCGTATTTTTAATACTACATTTTAATTTTTTTTGTTCGTCTTCACATTCTAAAATTATACAAGGAATTTCCTCTCCTATCTTTGCATATTCTTTGACATCTTTTACAAAATGTTCACTTAATTCTGATATATGAATAAGACCTGTGTAATCTCCTTCAAATGATAAAAATATGCCATAATTTTCAATTCCAGTTACAATCCCTTTTGCAATTTCTCCAATTTGATACTTTTTCATTTTGCTCACCACTTCCAACATTATAACGAATTTTTCTTTACTTGTGAAGTTTAAACTTTTATAATTAAAGTGAAAGGACGAATTTGTATGAACGAAAAGGAAATTATTTTAAAAATACAAGAGTTATTAGATGATATTAGACCATTTTTAAATATGGATGGTGGAGATATTGAATTTATTAAATATGAAGAGGGATATCTATATGTCAAATTAACTGGTGCTTGTGCCATGTGTGGATTTCAAGATATTACTTTAAAAGATAATATTGAAGCTTATTTAAAAGAAGATATTAAAGAATTAAAAGGAGTCATCAATGTTTCATTATGATTCTTTTTTTAATATCCAAGGAATTGGTTCTATTGGAACATATTCTCTAAATAATTGCCAAACTCTTTTCAAAAAATCTAAATAATCATCTACAGAATCGATGATAGGCAAAAGCTTTTCTTCTTTTTCATCTTGATGAATTATTTTTTCATGAAGATCAAAATAATAAGATGGATAAATTAGTCTTGCATAAAGCATAGTGATATTATATAAATCTGGTTTTTTTAAATCAATATATGCTTTTAAGTCAATAAATGCTGATTCTTTTTCTTCAAAAAACATAGATTTTATATAACTTGCAATATCTCTTACTTCAATATCAAAAATAAAATTTAATGGATTATCAAAATTTAATCTAATGTTTGGATAATTTACTCTTTTGTGAGATAAGACTATAGGTAAGTTTTTAGGAGTAGGAATTCTTTTTTCTATATATTTTACATAACATATTGCAGTTTCCGCCAAACCAATAAAGTAACTAAAACTATTTAATATAATTGGATAATTTTTTCCTAATTCATGAACTTGATATTCTAAATAATCGACTTTTTCACTCCAAAGATTTGCCCATTCATTTCGATATAAACTACTATTTTTGGCATTTAATCTAACATTATTTTGAAACTCAATTATTTCATATATTCCATATTCTTTTGTTGGATTATCGACTTTTATTAAAACATATGGTGTATTTTCTACCATAGTTATGAATGTATGATTTACATTTAATATAAATGGAAATACTTGTAAATTCCTTCTTTCTAATTCTAACATTACATCTAATAATTCTTGAAATTCTTTTTCGTTTCTTTTTAATTTTGTAAAATAAAAATAACTTTTTTGATATTCAAAAACAGAATATTCTTTGTATTCTTTTAAATTTTCTACTTCTATGTGATACGCATATAAAATAATTTCTTTCATATTTCATTTTATGAAAAAAAGTCTAAGATTATCTCTTAAACTTATGCAACTCTTTGTAAAATTGATGTATTTTCTATACTAGGAATTACTGGATTTATTTCTTCTGAAGGCATGATGGGTGTTTGTGTTACACTGGGAGTTTGAGCATTTAGGGCATTTTGATGAGCTATCATCGCGATTTGTTCTGCTGTTTGAGCATTATCTAAATGTTCTCTTGCTTTTTGCATATCTTCTTTCGCTTTTTTAAAGCTTGCTTCCATAGATGCTTTATGTTCTTTTAAAACTTGTTGTGTTTGTTCTTCTCTTTGTTTTGTTAATTCCATCATTTTTTTGTTATACTCTTCATCAATTGCTGCTAACTTAGTCATTAAAGTATCAAATTCTGTTTCTTTTGGTTCTGTTACAATTTCTACTCCTACAGATGGTTGTGGAGTATTTATAACATTTTCTACTACTGGTGAATTATCAACTACAGGCTCGTTAATTTCTGTTACTACTGGTTGTTCTACAATTGGAGTTGTTTCTACAGTTGTTGTTTCACTTGTTAATGCATCCATATTTGGAATTACATCTATATTCTCTACTGGTGGTACTAGTTCTGTTGGTGCGACTGTTTCAGGTTGTGGAGTATTTACAGGAGCTTGTATTATGTTACTAGTTACATAGGTTTCAGAATTTTTTCTTGCACTATCTCTTTGTTCTGGCTTAAGCGCTAAAGGTCTTCCTTCTCCCATTGCTTTTTTTAAATTTTTTGCTGATTCTAAATATATAATTTGATCCATCATTATTCTACACCTGCCACTTCTATATTTGCTTTAATAATATTTATAATTACATTTTTTACTTCTGACCAAGCGGCTTCGTCATTGATTGCTTGGTATAGTCCATCTTTTTCCCAGAAAAATTCTAACACATTATTGCCGTTGTTTTGTTCATTTTTATCTACTACT
This sequence comes from uncultured Mycoplasmatota bacterium, assembly GCA_947649355.1. Lineage (GTDB taxonomy): Bacteria > Bacillota_I > Bacilli_A > RF39 > UBA660 > Ventrenecus. The sequence continues at coordinate 76,638 of CANSRG010000001.1, forward strand.
AAAATTGGGACATTTTTTATATTAGGGCGTGTATCGCTAATAGATTTAAAATGACAAACTACAGTTCTTTCTTCTGTTTCTCCATTAGGATTTTCTAGTATTACTTTCTCTTTCATATCATATTCCCTCGCTATTCTAAAAAGATTATAACAAAAAAGATGCTTTTACGCAACCTTAATTTTGTTCTTTTTTTAAAATAAAATATTTGCATTCATATGCACAATAGTTCTTTAAATATTCTTTTATATTTTCTTTATCATTTATTTTTTTAAAATTTAGATTCGTCTTTTCATTAAATCCTTTTAATCTTAATTTTCCATAAGACCAATCTCCAACTATATAATCATAGCTTTCAAAATATTCTGTAAACTTTTCTTCTAAATTACTATTTTCTAAAGCTTCTTTGTAATTTTTTATTATAAGAAATTTTTGTTCTTTTATTTTTATATATTCCATATTACACCTTTTATAATTTCGTTATTATGACTGCTAATATCATCGTAGCTGTAGCTAAAATGCTTGCAAATAATAAAAAATCTACATAACCATTTCCACTTGTTACTTTATTTCCATATTTTTTATAATAATTTACACCTTTTCTTAACAGTTCGTCTTTTTCATTTAAATTTGGATTTACTCTAAAAAATTGATATACTTGGTCATTTACTTTTCTTAAATCTATATCATTTAATAAAGTAATTTGTTCCATTTTATAACCAAGTAACATATAAGCTTCTGGTAAAAGTGTACTTCTTCTTACTTCTTGTAAAGAATAGTTATGGTTGTATTCATAAGAAATACTTTGATAATATTGATTTAATTCTAACGGATTTTTTAAATATTTTTCTCTATCCTTTTTCATTCTTTCATTTTGATTTTCTGCTAAGTAAATATATTTTTTAAAAGTTTCTTCTTGTTCTTGTAAACGATTCATCGCTTTTTGCTTACAAAAAAACATTTTTATAAGAGCCTTTTCGATAATTAGAAAAGAAATATTTGGAAATTTACCTTCTTCTTCTTCTTTTTTAAAATTTTGAAAAGCATTTTTAAATTCTTCTAATTCTTTTTTATTCCAACCATATTTGGTAAGATTACTATCAAATCCACCCATATTATGTTCATTTTGTGTAATAAATGGGTTAATAATATCTAGTTCTCCATAAATAAATACTAGTGTTCGAACCGCTACTACTGGAAAAGTCCAAAAGTTTTCATTCTCTTCTTTATCTTTGTATTTTAAATAATTTTCTATTGCATTAGATAATACTTCATTGATAAATGGTTTTCCTATCATAACACTCACCTATTTTAAGTATAGCATAATTTTTAAGAGAATGGTACCTCAAAAAATGCACTTCTATTTTCTAATATTCCTCCATAAAGATTGGGAACTTTTCCTTGAATTACTTTGGAATCTAATAGTAATTCAAATTTTATTTTTTTTTCATCTAAAGTTATAGGGGTTACAATTTCATAAGTTATTGTAACATCTAAATATACTTCTAATAAGACATTATTTATTCCATAATCTGTTACTCTTGTTTTAACACTAGAAAATACAGAACCTAAAAATTTTACTAAAATGGGTATTTTTGGTCCTAAGTTTGCTAAAAATATAGAGTCACTCACAACTCCTAAAGGAATCCATATTATAAGACCATCCTCTACAGAAGAGATATTTTCTTTCTTATTTAAATATTTATTTAATATTTCTGAATTCATCATATTTTCTTCAATATTATTTGTTAATTTATCGGCCAAATCATATATTTTTATCATATCATAGTCAATGCCTGCGATTTCTCCATTTTGATTTTCTGTTATCTTTAAAAATTTATCGGAAGAATTTTTCTCTAATGTAAAAATTTTAAAATTACTCGCGGTATGTTCTATATATTTTTCAATACTTCTTTGTGATAGATGAATAAGTTTCGGAGTTACATTTTTACTATACCAACTAAATAAAAATAAGACATTTAAAAAAACAATTCCTATAATTTGTGTTATTTTTAATCCTATACTTTTTTTCTTTTTCGTTTTTAATGATTTCATATTTCATTCTATGAAAAAAAGAATCGTTTCTTGATTCTTTTTCCCTAAATTTTCTTGACTATCTAAAACCATCCTAAATTTAAAAATTCATTTAAGAAAAGAACAATGCCTGCTATAATTGCTAAAAATACAATTATGATTAAAATTTTAACTATTATTCCTCCCCCTTTTTCATTTAAATCATCAAAATCTGAAAAATCTTTTTTATTAAAAGTCATACTATTTGTATAAAAAGAATTATCCATTTCTTTTTCTTCATTTTCATCTTTTTTTAGTTCTTCTGTATTCCATTCTTTTGTTTCTAAAGCTTTCATTTCTTCTGTAAATTCTTTTGCGCCAGCTACAATAGTACTATCTTCTCCTTTTAAATCACTTAAAATATCTAAAGGATCTAAATCACTTGTAATTTCTTCTTTTTCTTCTTTTTGTTTTACTTCATTTAAATTGATTGTATTTATTAAATCTAATAATTGTTCTTTAGATTTTTCTTCTGCTTTATTTTTTGCTTCTAATTCTAAATTTTTTAAAATATCATATTGTGTATCTCTTATTTTCTTTAATCTTTCTTTTTGATAATCCACTTCTTTTTCTTCTCTTGCTTGTTCTAAAATAGCATTGATATCATATTCTTTTGTTTTTTCTAATTCTGGTATTTCTTCTTCCATTGTTTCAAATTTTACACTTCTTTTTTTAGGAGTTTCTTGATAATTTTTTTCTAATATATCTTTAATTTTATCTAAATCGATTTGCTTATCATGCTCACCAATTACTTTGGCATTGCTCCCAATATTAAATGTATCAATCTCGCCGTTTTTTATTTCTTCATAAAGATTTGTGTTTTTTGATACTCTTCGTGGAGAAAAGTTTTCTGTATCCTCTAAATATTTATCTACCCTTGTCTTCATAAAAATGTATCCTTTCGTACATAATATAACATATTTTGACATATTTGAAAATGCATATTTGTTGTTTTTTTAAAATTTTGTGTTTATAATAGATTTGTAAGGAGAGATTAGTTTTGAAAAAATTAAAAGTTAATACAGATGGATGTATTGGATGCGGTGCTTGTTTTTCTATGGATCCAGAACACTTTACTTGTAATGAAGAAGGTTTTTCTATTGTAAAAAGTGAAGAAAATATTGATCTTGCAAGCATTAGAAATGTTATCGCTGCTTGTCCTGTTGATGTGATTTCTTATGAAGAAGAATGCACTTGTGATGATTGTCATTGTAATGAAGAGTCATCTTGTGGTTGTAATGAAACTTCTTGTACATGTAATGATAATGAAAAAGCTGCCTAATTTGAGACAGTTTTTTTTATTATTATTTTAATGCATATAAACGTTTTACTTCTTTTATAGTAAGCCGTCTTACTTCACCTGGTTTTAATCCTTCTAATGTTAAAAATGCGATAGATTCTCTTTTTAATTTTATTACTTCATGATTTATTTCTTTGAGAATTTTTTTAATAATATGATTTCTTCCTTCTGTGATTGTTAATAGGATACTAGAAGTATTGGCTTCTTTATTGATTTTTTTTATTTTTACATAAGTAGGTGTTACTTTTCTTCCTTCAATTATAATCCCTTTTTTGATTTTCATAAATTCTTCTGGAGTAATTATTCCATTCACTTTTGCTAAATAAGTTTTTTCTATATTTTTTTTAGGATGCATTAAGATATTTGCAAGTTCGCCATCATTTGTTAATATAAGTAATCCGGTTGTATTATAATCTAATCTTCCTACTGGGTAAATTCTTCCTTTTGATGGAACAAAATCAATAACTGTAGTTCTTTCTTTTTCATCTTTTACACTAGATATTACTCGTTCTGGTTTGTAAAGTAAATAATACTCTTTTTCTTCTTTTGAAGTTAAAACCATATTATCCACGATAATTTCATCTTCATAACTTACTTTTGTTCCTAATTCTTTTATTTGTTTATTATTTACGTATACTTTCCCTTTTGTAATATATTCTTCTGCTTTTCTTCTTGAGCAAAATCCTGAATTCGCTATTACTTTTTGTAATCTTTCCATGATTTTCTCCTTTCTTTTTATTACTTAGTGCACTCCTCATATATTCTTATTTCTTTTTCAAACATTTTTTTCATTTCTTTTGGAATTTTAGCCACAAATTCTAACGAACCTTTTTTTCGGTTTAATTTTAAGTATGAAGCATGTAATCCCATTCGTCCTAATGGATTTTTTGTCGCTCCATATTTTTTATCACCAATTATTGGATGATGAATACTACTTAATTGGACACGAATTTGATTTTTTCTCCCTGTCTTAATGTTTATTTTTAGTAAAGAATATGGTTTTGTTGTTGCTAATGTTTTATAGTTTGTAATTGCTAGTTTTCCTTCTTTTTCTTTACTGATATGTACTTTTAACATTTTGTCTTCTTTTAAGAAAGACTTTAATGTTTCTTCTTTTTTATTTACTTTTCCTTCGACGATTGCTAGATATTCTCTCGTGGCAATATCATTCCAATTTTCTTGCAATTCTTTTTTTACACTTTCATTTTTAGCAAAAACTACTATCCCCGAAGTATCTTTATCTAAGCGATTTACGATAAATACTTTATTTTTAGGATATTGTTTTTTTACATAAGTACTAGCCTCATGATAAAGTGTTCTTAAATGGTCTTTTTCTGTTCCCACACATAATTGTTTACTTTCTTTATTTACAACTAGAAGTTCTTTATCTTCATAAATGATATCCAGTTTCTTTTTCATAAGTTTCCTCCAACTTTAGTGTGTTATGAAATTGGTAAGTTATTGTTTCGCCATTTTGAAATTGCATTGTACATTCATAAATTCCATCTTTAAAAGTAGCATATTGTAAAATTTTTGGGATGTAATATGGGTCAAAAGCTTCTACACTTCCATTAAAAATACTTTCATAGTCTAAATCATTTGGAACTGATCCATAACCAGCATTGTAACTCATTACTCCTCTTATTAAATCTTGTTTTTTGTTAATAATATAAGAAAGATACGCGGTTGCTACATTGATATTTTCTTCAGTATTATAAAAAGCATCTTTTCTTTTTAGGATGTGCCAATCCCCTTTCTTTTTTAGTTCTACTGCTCTTTTTAAAATATTTCTTTCTTGTTCTGTAAATTCTTCTTTTTCACACATAACTTCTAAATCATTTATTTCATAAGAATCATAGCAAGGTGGCAAGACAAACAATTTATCTTGACCAACCACTTTGCCATTTAAAAAGACAGGTGCGATAATTTCTTCTCCACAAATGGCTCTTGTTAATTGACCAATATTTTCTTTCATTTTTTCTTCCACATTTACAGTATTTTTATCAAATATTTGATAACCAATATCTTCTAAAGTTTGTTCTTTCACTTTATCATAATCGTTATATCTTTCTCTTGTAAATAGATTTAATACTAATTTTTCATCTAGTCCTCTTCGATTGGCATAATATTTGGTAATACTTCCATATTTTTCTTCTGTTCTTTGTCTTTTTTTAAATCCTAAATAATCAGTTGGTGTTACTTCAATTTCTACAGAAACAATATTTTGTTTTGGTAGTTCTATATTGTTTTCTATGATAATTTCTTCTTTTTTTGTTTCTACATTCACATTTTGTTTATCCTCTAAGGTTTCTTCTACTTGGAAAGTTTCTTTTTCATTTGCTTTGCTATTTTGATAAACACTTAATAACAAAATTCCTGCACAAACAAAAAGAATTTTTTTTCCTGTAAGCATTTTTCCTTTTTTAGATTTAATCTTTTTTTCTTTGTCCAAAGTATTTCCTGTTAAAAGAACGTCATAAATTTCACCATTTCTTTTTTTTCTTTCTGTAAATACAACTTCATTATTTTTTGTTATATGATAAAAATATAAACGATTTCCTAATCTTATTCCATTACAATCTTCAAAAAACATAAGACGTGATGATTGATAATCTTCTGGAATTCTTTTAAACAGTTCTTGTAGGATTTCTTTTCGATTTATATTTTTTTCTAAATTATTCATTTTCCGCCTCAAATTCTTCTAAAAATTTTGTGATTTCTTCTAATTCTTTTTCATCTGTTATATCATTTAGTGTACCATCTTCTTCATTTGGTTCATAAGATGAAACAAATATTTCTTCCTCTTTATTTTCTACATATTCATATATAAGATAATATTTTTTTCTTGTTTCAGAATACATACTTGTGATTATTTTACATTCTTTACTTCCTTCTTCTGCGTCTAAAAAGAAAGTTTCTTCTATATTTTGGTTCATTTTATGTTCTCCTTTTCTTTCACGATTTTATTCACCGCTTTTAATATGCCAATAAGTCCTGATTCGTAGGTTAATCCGCCTTGTTCATATGCAATAAATGGTTCTCTTAAGGGGCCATCACAAGAAAGTTCTATTGATGAGCCTTGAACAAATGCTCCTGCAGCCATGATTACTTTATCTTTATATCCTGGCATATTTACTGGAACTGGTGTTACGAAAGAATCTATTGGACTTCCTGATTGAATACCTTCACAATATAGACATAAATCTTTTTCATTGCCAAAATGAATTGTTTCAACAATATCTACTCGTTTTTCTTTTGGGGTTGGATCGACAAAATATCCTAATTTTTCTAACATTGCACTAGCAATAATACTTGTTTTTAAACTATTTTTTACTACAAATGGGGCAAAAAATAATCCTTGTAAAAATTGTTTGTTTATTCCAAGTGTTGGGCCTACATCCTTACCTTCTCCAGGAAGTGTTAAGGCTTCAGCCACTAAATCGACTAGTTCTTTTTTTCCAACAACGTATCCTCCATTTGGTGCTAAACCACCACCCAAATTTTTAATCAATGAACCTACTGTGATATCTGCTCCTACTTCACTTGGTTCTTTTAAACTTACGAATTCACAATAACAATTATCTACCATAACTATCGTGTCTTTACTAACTCTTTTTATTAAAGAAATTACTTTTTCACATTGTTCAATACTTATACTTTTTCTTGTAGAATATCCTCGACTTCTTTGAATTTCAATCAATTTTACAGAATGCTCTTGCAAATATTTTTCTATTTTATCATAATCAAAATCATTATTTATTAAATCAATTTGGTCATATTGAATTCCAAAACTTTTTAAAGAACTTTTATTTTCTTTTATCCCTATTACTTCATGCAATGTATCATAAGGAAGGCCTGTAATACTTAGCATTAAATCATTTGGTCTTAATAACCCAAATAATGTTTTAGCTAGTGCGTGAGATCCAGATATAAATTGATTTCTCACTAAGGCACTTTCTGTTTTAAAAATATGACTATAAACTTTTTCAATCGCTTCTCTTCCTAAATCATCGTATCCATATCCAGTAGTCGTAGAAAAATGAGCTTCACTTATGTGATTATCCCAAAATGCTTGTAAAACTTTGGCAGTATTATATTCACAAATTTCATCTATTTCATCATATATTTTTTGAATATCTTTTTTAGATTCTTCATAAAGTTTCCATGTTTTTTCTTCTAGGTTTAATAATTCTTTCATTTCTACCTCACAATTTCTATTTTTCCAGTTTCTTTTGTTTCTAATAATTTTAGTATACTTTCTACTGCTATATCTAAAGGAACAAAATCCATTTCTTTTTTTATATTTTCAGGAATATTATTCATTTTTGTATCAAGCCACCCAAAACATATAGCATTGATTTTAATATTTTGATAATAGTGCGCAAATATTTCAGTTAATCTATTTAATGCTATTTTGGATAAGTCATATTCTATTGTTACGATGTCATATTTATCAATTGCATTATCAGAAGAAATGTTTATTATATTTCCATGTTTTTGATTTAGTTCTTCGCCAAAGTGTTTCAAAAAATAAAATGGCCCCAACGTATTTACTTTGTAAACATCTAAAAAGGTTTCTTCTGTTTTTTCTTCTATTTCACTTACATGATCAATTCCAGCATTGTTAATCAAAATGTCAATTTGAATATTCTTTTCTTGTAATTCTTTTTTTAGACGTACTATTTCTTTTTCTTCCATAATATTACAGCCAACTATCATGCTTTGGTTTGGATAACTTTTGTGTATTGTTTCTACTTTTTCTTTGTGTTTAAAATAATGCATAATAACAAAATATTTTTCTTCTAGTAGTTTTTTTGATAATTCAATTCCTAATCCACCTGAGGCACCAGTTACTAATATGGTTTTCATAATAGACCCTCATATTCTTTTTCTTTAAATCCTAAAATTATTTCATTTTCAGTAATAAGTATTGGGCGTTTTACAAGCATACCATTTTTACTTAATAATTCTATTTGCTCTTCTTCTGTCATATTAGGTAGTTTTTCTTTTAAAGAAAGTTCTTTATATATAATCCCACTAGTATTGAAAAATTTTTTTAAAAGTATTTTTTTTGACCATTGTTTTATTTCTTTTGATGTTGGATTTTCAGTTTTTATATTTCGCTCTTTATATGAAATATTATGACTATCTAAAAATGCTTTTGCTTTTTTACAAGTGGAACACTTTGGATAGCAAATAAAAAGATACATTTTACCACTTCCTATGAATCTATTATAAATGAAAAAAGATTATTTTCATAGTTAAAAAATAAAAAGATTTTTTTTACTTTTAAAGAAATGAATGAGGAATATTGCTTTCTTTTTTATTTTTCAAAAAATTTTACACTTAATAAGAAAAAAGACACTAGTTTTCTTTAGTGTTTCTTTCTATTTGGACTTTTAATAGTTTTGACAATGTCTTCATACTATCGATTTAGTTTTTTATTTATAGATGACATAGTTCTAAAACGTAACATCTCCACGGATGCGAACCATTTTTGTTTCAATACCATATAAAATGACATAGTTCTAAAACGCAGTACCAATTTTAAAAATTAAATCATATGTTTCAATACCACATAAAATGACATAGTTCTAAAACTGTTCTAAATGGCATTGAATTTCTACTTGCGTTTCAATACCATATAAAATGACATAGTTCTAAAACATAGAATCGTCTTTAAGATTTGGTACTCAAGTTTCAATACCATACAAAATGACATAGTTCTAAAACTCAGCAAGTTTATTCACTTCAAAATAAATAGTTTCAATACCATACAAAATGACATAGTTCTAAAACTCGGGGTCAAAATAATCTGGATGATTCTTTGTTTCAATACCATATAAAATGACATAGTTCTAAAACTTAGGATTCAACGAAACTTTATATTCATTTGTTTCAATATCACATAAGATAACATCAATAGGACTAAGTCATCTTTAAATATCATACCATATATTCTTCTAAACTTTCATCAATAATTAGTTTTCTTTCATTTTTAATTGGTACTCCTGTAGAATTAAAATCTATTAACAATATTTTTATATTATTATAAATTGCATATTTATATAATTCACTTAATTCTTCTTTCGTTAAAAATTGTTTTAATCCTATAAATACTAACATGCTATGTATTTTTAAAATTTTTTCAATATCTATTAGTTGCATTAAGTTATTTATTAGTTCTTTATATTTTTTAAATTTTATTTTTACATTTTTTAATATTGCTTCATATGGTTGAGTTTCTAATTCTAAAGGAAAGTCATTTTCTACAATTATTTTTTCTACAAAAGAATTGTTTTTATTATAAATTTTATTCATTTCATCTAATTGTTTATCTGATAAACTTTGAAGAAGTAACTTTATAAAATCATTTGTGTATTTTTTTAATAAATCATCTGGTGCAAAATAATTTGTAATTACTTTAATTTTTTTTATTTTCAATTCATTAAATTCTTCATCCCATATCATTATATTTTCTGAGTAGCCTTTTTCTTCTAAATCATTTATGTCATTCATTAGCTTGCATAAAGTTTTTTTATGTTCTATTTCAATAGATAAAATGGAACTTTTATTTATTTCTAATTGTTGCTCAATATAATTCACTTTCATTATCATAAAATTACCAACCTATCTTCGGAATTTATTATTTTACTAGAAGGTTCTCCTATTACATTTATTATTTTGGCATATTGATTTTCTGTTATAACTAAAATTTGTACTAATCCTCTGGATGGAGAATTTCTTTTAATCCTTTTAATTAGTAGTTCACTTTGTTGAGAGTTTAAAGTTAATTTCGAATAAACAGATTCTTGCATCATTAAAAATCCTTCTTGTACAAGAAATTTTCTAAACTTAGCATAATTTCTTTTATCTCTTTCAAAAATTGTTGGTAAATCAAAAAATACTATTGTTCTCATAAATCTATTCCTCATAAAATACAAATCCTTTATATTTACCATCATTCGTAAGTATTTCTAAAGTATTTTTTACATATTGACTAATTATGTCTTTTAAAATCATTTTTTTATTTTCATACTGATAGGTATGATTAAATACATTTACTAAATCCATTTTATAAGTTGTATCAAAAATTCTATTTTGATTATAGAAAACAAAATTATCAATCACACTACGAAAAGGTTCCATTAAATCACAACTCAAATTAAATTCGTTAAACTGATTTTTATGATTGATTCCAATTTGTGTTAAATAACCACAGATAGCAATTTCTTTATTTATTGTTGACAATAAAATAGAATAACCATAATTTAATGCTTTATTGATAGAATTATCATCATTTCTAAAAAAACGATTACCAAATAAATTATTAAAATATATTTTTGCAGCATGAGCTTCTTTATTTTTCTTATCTCCTTGTGATACTTCTACATCTTTTAATAGTATTTCATAACTATCTGAATGAACTTTTTTTAAAAGAGCTGCTTGATTTATTATTTTATTTTTAACAATTTCTTGCCATATTAGTTCTTTTTTACTTTTTTTCCATTTTATTTGTTCATAGATTTTTTTACTAGAATTATGCCTAGTATGAAATGTTTTTAGTTCTCCAAAAGGATTATGTTTTTCATCGCAAAAAATTATATTTATTTTATTATCTGCTATTTCTTTTAAAAGATAAGAAGAAATAGAAACAGAAATAGAATCTACAATAATTGTATCAATTTCTGAAAAATGAACATATTTTTCTTCTAATGCTTTTTTTACTACTAAATATCTATTTTTATAACTAATTTTTGATTGACTGTTTATTACAATTGTTCTAAAACTCATATTTTTTTTCCTTTATGCCTGTAACAGATTTTGATATGATTACTCCATGTTCTATTTTTTTTCCTTTTAATCTTCCACATCTTTCATTTAAATTATATTTTTTTAAATTGGCATTTACTCCATCACATCGTAACATTTTAAATAATTGCTTAATTACATCTTCTTTTTCTTCTATTGATAAGTTGGAAAAAATGATTTTTTCTGATATTTCTTTTCTTTCCTTTTCAAACATTTTATAATTTTTTTCCATTTCTACTATAATAAATTGAAATATTTCTTTTAAATGTTCTTCATATTTTTCAGTTAACTCTTTCTTTTTCTTATTTAATAGTATGTTCAATGAAAACTTCCATTTTATCATTTTTTCTTTAGGTATTTTTAATTCTGTAGCATTTTGTAATTCTATTCCAGCTCCTGTAATATAATAGTTATTTTCATTTAAATGTATTAGTGTATTAAAAGGAATTTTATGATCTATAATTTCTAATTTATCTTCTTCTTTTAACTTCAAAAGCTTTTTGAAATAAGGTAGTACTATTGACTTATCTTTTTGGTAACTTTCTGCATACATGATTGGCATTCCTACTAATTCTTGTTCTTCTTTATTCTTTTTCTTATATTTTACAAGCACCATATAAGCACATTTGATACCACTATAGCTTCCATATTTTTCTGGACTTAAACCCTTTTTTAGTGGTATAGGTTTTTTAAGCTTTGCATCTTTTTTATTCTTACTTTCATTATAAAATTCTCCAGTTGTTTTTAATTCGGTTTTTCTATTTATAATAATATCGTTTTGATATAATGTATTTTCAATTGTTTTATTAAATTCTTCGATATCAAAAAGTACTTCTTTCGTTTCTTTATTATAAAGCTTAAATATTGGATCTAAACTATTTATAACATAACCATATTTTAATTTTCTTTTTCTCTCTTCTTCATCTAGTATATATTGTTTCATATTTTGAAGTTGTTTGGTGCTTGTAATTTTCTTTAAATATTTTTTTTGATAATTTCCAATTACTGCTGCTAAGTAAGCATCATGTGCATGATGATAATCATTGATTTCTCTAAATTTAAATAATTCAAATTTTTCTCTATAGTTGTGTGATAAATCGGCATGCAAAGAAATTACATTCACTCCTTCATACATATTTTCAACTATATTTGCTACATGTTTACAAATTTGTCTTGTTTCTACAAGTTGTCTTGCTATAAATCCTTCTATTATTTCTTCACTAAATGTTTCTCGGCAAAGATTATTATATTTTTTTTGAGAAATTAAACCTACTTTTAAAAGATGTTTCCACCAATTTTTATTTTCATTTCTATAACTTTCTGGTAGAACTAAAGAGTCTCTTTTATCTTGATTTTCTTTTTGTAATACTAGTGCTTTATTATCCCAAGAATTATCTTTTACGAGTGTTCTAGGTAAAATATGATCCACTTCATAATTTTCTAATTCTAAAATGTTTAAAGGTGTTTTAGAATACAAACTTTTTCCTTCTTGAATAAAATACAAATATAATTTTTCGGCATCAATTTTGTCTATACTTTGTAAATCTTTCTTTATTTTTTTATATTCACAGTAGTTTGATATTTCTTTTTGACATTCTAAATAAATTTTTTCCAATTGCCTTTTTTTATCTGGAATTCTTTCTTTTTTCCCTTCTTTTCTTGCCATTTCAATAGAAATACTTTCTGGTTTATAACCCATAAATTTTATAATTTCATCAATAATTTTTAAAGCTTCATAAATTCCTTTTTTATTAGCTGGAGAAGTCATTAAATCTTCTACTAGTTGATAATTTAGTTTTTTTGTTTTCTTTTCTTTGTTGATGTTATTTATTTGTTCTTCAAAGCAATATTTTTTACTAGTTATAATTTGCATAAAGTTATCTGGTGTTTCTTGCATTAAATCCAATATTGATTTGTCTTCTTGTAAATCATTTTTATAATATATTTGTGTAAGTAGTCTTTTAGATAAGTTTCCCCATCCATTATATTTTTTACTTTTTATTTCAGGTAATTTATTTTTTAAATCTGGGTATTCTTTTAATATTTTTCTTTCTAATATATTTTTGTCTTCAAAAATTGTAATCCAAGTAATTATTTGTTCTGCATCTTGCTCGTTATAATTTGTTCCTTCGAATATTCCATCTTTTCCAAAAAAATCTATAAAACTATTTCTATTATTTGCAAATTTTTTCTCTGCACTAAAACCTGTAATTTCTAAATCATCATACATGTTGTATTCTCCTGTTTGATGTAAAAAGTTTTTTAAATCTTTTTCGGTAATGTTTCTTTTTCTTTCAAATAATTCTTCCATTATTTTCTTTTGCAATTTATGAGGAATTTTTCTTTCATTTATTTTCAATTGTTTCAGTTCATTCCATACTTTAAATTTCGAATACAAAATGGAGTTTGTAGGTAAGACTTTTTCTTCTGTTAAATATGTGCAATGAGAAATCATTCTTTCAATAAATTTTGTGGCTGATTCATCTATATCTATGATTTCCTCAAAATTAAATGGTGTAATAAAAGCATTTTTTTTCATACAAGCCCAAGCATTGGGATTCGTTTTTGTTTTCTCTTTTGTAGTATTATTTAATGGACCAACATAATATGGAATTCGAAACTTTAAAATTTCTGTAATTCGATAATTGTTATTCTTTGTTTTATTTAATAAAAATGGATAATACTTTCCTTGATTTTCTATTATTTTCTCTAATTCCATTTTATGAACTTGATAAGGAATTGTCCCATTATCTTTTGAAGTTATTCTTGGTAAGAAATCTTTTTGACGCATCGTTTCTTTTAATAATTCTACTTCTTTTTGATTTTTGTCTTCTATTTTTTCTATCACTTTTTCTAATTCTTTTATAAATTCTTCATAAGTGATTTTATTTCTTACATATTTACGATAAATACTATCATCTTTTTGTAAAAATGATTTATATTGTTTTTTTTCTAGTTTTTTTAAAGCTGTTTTTAATATTTTTAAATCTTCTTTATGTTTATTATAGTTATTTACCATAGCTAAAGAAATATATTTTTCCGTAGATAATAACTTTTTTAAATAATCTATATTATATATTTCTTGCATATAATCAAGAATCATTATATTTTCTTTTAATTCTTTTTCTAATTTCACTTTTTTTGCTTCATAATTATCTTCTTTAAAAGAAAGCTTTGTTAATTCTTTGTCTTCTATTTCTATTTGAAAAAGTTTTTGTACATTAAAAGATTTTCCAAGTACCATATTAGTCCATTCTCTTTCATTTGTATGGAATAAAGATTTAAAATATTTTTTTAAATAGGTTTCTTTTTCTTCTGTTTTATTTAAGATATTTTCTAAAGATTCTGTTGGTAAATCAATTTGTTGGTCTAAATCTTTTTTTTGGACTATATTTATTACTTCTTCTATTTTTTCTTCAATATTTAAACTTTCTATTTTAAAGTTATTATTTTCATGTAAAAAATTACCACGATATTTTATGATATGATGCATTGCTAAATATACTAGACGAATATCCATTTTTTCTTTTGTTTCTAATAATTCTTTTCTTAAATGAAATATAGTAGGATATTTTTTTTGATATTTTTTCCATATTTCTTCATCACTTGTTTTCATAATATTTCTATCTTCTTGCCATAAAAAAGTTTCTTTCATTTTTTTATAAAACGCTTTATCTACTTTATTCATTTCTTCTTGGAATTCTTTTTGTAACAGTTTTATTCTTTTTCTTCTTCTGTCGTATCTTTTTCTTGTTCCTCTTTTTATTCTTCTTGCTTCTGCAGTAGTTCCTTCATCAAATAATAATACTCCCCATAATTTTTTATTGAATTTTCTAATTACTTTCTTTTTTTCTTGGTCTACTACAGCCCAACCTATGGAAGCTGTTCCAATATCTATTCCGATATCGTATTTATTCATCCTTGACTTTCCCTTCTTTAAATGGTATGCTTATTTTGTCAATACCATATAAGATGACATAGGAGTTAAAATAAAGGTTTTACTTTATGTATTACCCTAAATACTCTACATACTGCTTAGGCAGTTTTTTTTGTTTCTACATCTTCTTAATTTCTTTATATCACAATTTTTTAGTGAACGCAAGAAAAACACAGGATTTATTTCTGTGTTTCTTGATAATAATGAAATTCTTCTATTTCTGATATTATAGTTTCTATTTCTTCATCGTCATAGTTTTCGGAAAGAAGAAATACAAGTTCTGTTAAATCTTTACATTCTAAATAAGGAATATTTTTTTCTTTTAGTACTTGTTGCTGGTATTTTGTAAGATAAAGATTTTCTTTTACTTTTTCTAAAGTATGTTTTGTTATTAAATTATTTATTTCTTGTTCTAATTCTTTTACATTCATAACGTTCCTCTTTTTATTTATTTTCATAAGCAAGTAGATTTCTTATATCTTCTTCGGATAAATTTTTTAAATATCCATTATCGTCCATATCTTCTTCAATCATTTTATTCGATAGAATTTTTTTCTTTTCTTGTAAAGCGAGAATTTTTTCTTCAATAGTTCCTTTACAAATTAGTTTTATTACTTCTACTGTTTTTGTTTGACCAATTCTATGCGTTCTATCTGTTGCTTGATTTTCTGCTTGAGGATTCCACCATAAATCTAAGTGTATTACTACATCTGCACTCGTAAGGTTTAATCCTGTTCCACCACTTTTTAACATGATTAAAAATACATTCGTGTCATCTTTATTAAAAGCATCTACTAACATTTGTCTTTTTTTAGCAGGAACATCTCCTGCTATTGTATAACTTGATATATTCTCTTTTTCTAATTCTTCTTTTACGATTTCTAACGCAGTTTTAAAGCTTGTAAACAATAATATTTTATGATTATTTTCTACAATTTCTTTGATTTGAAGAATAAGATTTTCGATTTTTGCACTTCCACCTTGATAGTTTTCTATTACTATTTTTGGATCAATACAAAGTTGTCTTAATTTTGTTAAAAGACTTAAAATCATCATTTTATTTTTGGTAAATCCTCCACTTTGAATCAATTTTTCCATCTCGTCATTCACATATTTTACTTCTGCAGCATAATATTTTTTTTGTTCTTCGTTTAAATCAATATAAATATTATTTTCTATTTTTTCTGGAAGATCTTTTACTACATCTTTCTTTTTTCTTCTTAGAATAAATGGTTTTATTTGTTCTTTTAAATTAGAAAGTAACTGATTAGTAGATTCGTCAAATTCTTTAATTTTATATTTTTGTTGGAATTTTACCAAATTAGATAGAAATCCTGGCATTATAAAATCAAAAATACTCCAAAGTTCTACTATAGAATTTTCAATTGGCGTTCCTGTTAAGGCAATTTTCGTTTCAGAAGTAACACTTTTTACCGCTTTTGAAAGTCCTGTTTTTGGATTTTTTATATTTTGGGCTTCATCTATTACAAACACACGAAATGTTTCTTTTTGATAAATTTCTCTATCTTCTCTTAATAATCCATAAGAGGTAATAAAAATGTTTCCTTTAAAGTTCTCAAGTTTTTCTCTTCTTTCTGTACGCTGATTTGAAAAAACTTGAAAGTTTAATTCTGGAGCAAATTTTAAAAATTCATTTTCCCAGTTATAGACTAATGAAGTTGGGCACACGATTAAAAACTTAGATTCTTTGTCTTCTTCTAATAATTTTTTTATAAAAGTTATGGTTTGAAGAGATTTTCCAAGTCCCATCTCATCGGCTAGAATACCACCAAAACCACATTTACAAACTGTATACAACCACTTTACACCATCTTTTTGGTAATCTCGTAAAGTATTTGTTTCTTCTTGTGTAAATTTGATTTCTATATTTTTAAATTCTTTAAATTGATTGATAAATTTTTGAAATAAAGAATCTGTTTTAATAATTCCATATTTTTGTTCTTTTAATGATTCTAAATACAATGCTCGATATTTTGGAATTGTACCACTTTGTTCTGTTAAATCTAGTTCTTCTTTTAACTCGTTTAATTCTTTTAAAGACTCTTGCTCTAAAGATAAAATATTCCCGTTTTTTAACCGATAATATTTCTTTTTATTTTTTAAAGAACTCAAAATACTTGTTAATTCATCATGATTGATATCTCCTAAATCAAACTCATAATGCAAGATTTGGTCTTTTCCTATACTAAAATGAGTAGTAATTGTACTTTGTTTTAAGACTTGTGTATTTTTTAAATTTTCAGATGTAAAAACAGGATACTTTTTGGAAATTTCATCTATTTTATTATCCATAAATTCACACATTTTTTCAAAATCATCTAACATAAAAATATGATTCATTTTATGAAATTCATATTGGAATAATTCACTTACTATTTCATTTTCATAATCTATATCTCTTACAACATTTGCTTTTTCTTCAAAATAAGAAATTTCTTCCCCTTGATACATAAATTTTGGTAAACAAGTTATATTATCTTCATTCAAATCAAAATAAAACTTTACATCTGGCTTTGACACGATTATGATATCCTTTACACTTTTATCTATTGTTACAGCATCTTTTATAACTCGAAACATGCTTTTTTGAAATTCTGGAAAATCTTGTTCTTCAAAAATCAGTTCTTCTATATTATTTTTTAAACATTCCTCTAATAAAAATCTTTGTTTTTTATCTAATTCATAAATAGTATTATTTAATAATATATATTCTAAATTATTTGTTAGTGGCAAAATATTATTGATAGCACTATTTAATACGATTCTATATTTATGGTTTTCTTTTAATAAATCCATTTTAATCGGAAATGCTCTTTTTATTTCAGAAATATATTTATTCTCATCTATATAAATTCCCTTATTTTTGTAAATTCTCATGATTTCTTTTAAAGAGTCATCATCTAGTATAATCGAGTTGCCATTAGAATACCTTCTAGCAAGTAAATTGTTGATTACTTGAAATAATTTTAAACTTTCTTCGCTAAAAAAATGTTTTTCTGGATTATATGTGAAATTTGTCCCAAAAGAATAGCATTCTTCATTTTTGAAGGCATTTTTAAAGGCGTTATATTTGCCAATTAAAGAATACATTTTTTCTCTACCAATTTTAACTTTTAGGGTTACTGTATCATAATAATAACTTGTTTCAATCGTGATATAAGGTAATATATGGACTTCTTCTAATTTTTTTGGTTCTTCTTTAAATTCACTTTTTAATTTTTCAAATAATCTTTTCGTTTTTTCTTCGACATTTTTGCTATTTTCTTTATTTAATAATTTATCTGAATAACATACTAAACAAGCGGCCACGTGTTTACAAGACTTTTGTTCATAAAATTGTGGGCAAGTACACAATGTTTTATTAACTGTTTTCTCTTTTATTTCAATTTGAACCATGTATTTTTTATAACTACTCTCTGATTTTACTAAAAATTGATATCTTTTTTGTTTTTCAACTGTTGTCATACCTACAAATTCTATAAAATCTTCATCATAATTTAAGCCTTTCACATAATCCGTTTTTTTTACTGCTCTTAAAATTTCTTTTTGTATCTCGTCCATATTTTAGCCTCCTTTTTTTTTTGATATTCTTTTATTTTAACATATATTTTTTTAAATACAAAATTCTTTTACAAATTAAAAGTATAAGAAAAAGAATTCTTTTTTGAATTCTTATAAAGATACTTATTCCTTTTAATTTCTATTGTTAATTATTGCTAGTATAATGATTAGAGCAATAGCGATTAAAATTCCAAACACTAAGATATTAAATACATCTTCAGAAAGATATTGTAAGAAAAAAGAAGAAAAGTCAAACCAAAGATCTTTAAAAAACTCCACGATAGGATTTATAAATTCTAAAAATGTATCAAAAATATTTAAAATTATCATAAAAAGCTCACTTCTTTCCTTATTTATTATAATATATACTTGCAAAAGATACAAGAATTTGCTAAAATAGTTTACATGGCGGAATTGGTGAAGGGGTTAACACGGCAGATTGTGGCTCTGTTATGCATGGGTTCGAATCCCATATTTCGCCCCATTT
>CANSRG010000002.1 GCA_947649355.1 uncultured Mycoplasmatota bacterium
GATCAACTTTACACTTTTTCTTACATAATTCCAGTTTCTACTTGAAATTTAGCATTTTTTATTTGCTTTCACAAGATATATTTTCTTATTTTTCATTTTTTTATCTTGAATAGAAATTTTTGTGCATAACATCATTTTATTATTGTGGATAAATTGAACTACTTTTTTCTTTTTTCCTATCCTATTTTTTTTATTGTGGATAATTCTTTTTCTATTTTCCTTTTTTTAATGTCTATTTTATAAAGCTTTTTTTACTTTTATTCACATATCCACTTTGTTGTGAATAACTTTTTCCACTTTATCCTCATATTCACACTCTAAATACTTTATAAAATGTTAATAATGTGGATAAGTGTATTTTTTCCTTATTTAATGTGACTATTTTTGTGCATAACTTGTGAATATTTATGTGGATTCGAAATTTATACTTTCCATTCTAGATAAAAAAGTGTAGAATATGTTTAGAAATGTTTTGGCAGGAAGTGGGGTGGTTACATGACTGATAAAGATCTTTGGAATGCTGTACTTGAAGAAATTAAACCAGATTTGAATGTCATGTCTTACCGAGCCTGGTTTCAAAACTTAAAACTTATTAAAATTAAAGATAATAAAGTAATTATTCAAGTTCCTTTAGAAGCTCATAAACACGTGATGAAAACAATTTATACTAATTATTTAGATGATGCTTTTTATAAACTTACTAACAAAAATTATGAATTTGAATTTTTACTACAAGAAGAACTTGATGATTCTTTATTTCAATCTTCTTCTATTGTGGATAATGTGGATAACTTTTCTAAAAAAGAGGTTGTAGTTACTCCAACTGTTCCTATTATTGAAGAATTATGGGAAACAAATTTGATTCCTGAACTGAATTTTGACAATTATATAGTAGGGGATTCTAATCGACTTGCTAAAACTGCTGGTATGATTGTAGCTGAACAACCTGGAAAAGTGCATAACCCTTTATTTATTTACGGAAAAAGTGGACTAGGGAAGACACATTTAATGCATGCGATTGGAAATTATATTGTTAATCACTCTAAGAAAAAAGTTCTTTATGCGACTAGTGAAATGTTTAAAGATGACTATATCAATATATCGAATAACGATAATAAAGATAATAATATTCAAGTTGCGGCTAATTTTAAACGAAAATATCGTGATATTGATGTTTTGATTATTGATGATATTCAATATTTAGTGGGAGCAGAGAAGACTCAACAAGAATTTTTCCATACTTTTAATCATTTACATCAGTCTAATAAACAGATTATTATAAGTAGTGATCGAAGTCCTGAAGACTTAAAACTCCTAGAGGAACGATTACGAAGTAGATTTATGTGGGGTCTTCCTGTTGATATTTATCCACCTGATTTTGAATTAAGATGTAAAATTATTCGAGCAAAACTTAAAAATATGACGATTTCTGCAAAGATAGATGAAAATGTTATTGAATATATTGCTAATAGTTGCCAAAATGATATTCGTTTTTTAGAAGGTATTTTAAATCGTTTAATGGCTTATACGGCTATGATTGTTCCAAATAAAGTTGATCTTAATTTTGCGATTGAAGCCCTTGCAGATTTTGTGAATAACAATATTTATAAAGAAAAAAGTATTGAAAGTATTCAAAAGGCTGTCGCTGATTATTATAAAATTCGGGTTGAAGATTTAAAAGGGAAGAGGAGAAGTGCTGATATTGCTTATCCAAGACAAGTCGCGATGTATTTATCTCGCGTTCTTACTGAGGAAAATTTAAATCGGATTGGTTTAGAGTTTGGTGGTCGTGATCATTCTACTGTTATTCATGCTTGTGATAAGATTACAGAGGAATTAAAGACCAATAAAGTTCTTGACAATCAATTAAAAGAGATTCAAAATAAGATATAAGTGGACAAGTTTTTCTTAATGTGGAAAGTTATCCACAGGAATTTGTAGTGATTTTTCCTTATTCTACAATAGTTTTAGGAGTTATCCACATTATCCACCGTATTATTATTATGAATATATATTATATAAAAATAAGAAAGAAGGAATGTTGTATGAAATTTGCAATTGAAAAAAATGTTTTATTAGAAAATTTAAATAATGTTGTTAGAGGTATTTCTACTAAGAATGTTATTCCTGTTTTAAATGGAATTAAGTTTGAATTAACGGAGAATGGGTTAACTCTTATGGCTAGTGATTCTGAACTTACTGTAGAAGCTTTTATTGAAAATAAACTTATTAAAAATATTACTAGTACAGGAACTGTAATCATTAGTAGTAAATATATATTAGATATTATAAGAAAGATGCCAAGTGATGTTATTAACTTTGAAATGCAAGAAAGTTTAAAAATTCGTATTTATTCTGATTTTAATCAATATAATTTAAATTGTTTAGATCCAAGTGATTATCCAAATATTAAACTTATTAGTCATAAAGATCCTGTTTTGATTCGTGCGGATATTTTAAAAGAACTTATCAATCAAACTTCTTTTGCTATTTCTACGCAAGAGTTACGACCTATTTTAACTGGTTTAAACATTAAAATTAACGGAGATTTACTTGAATGCTTAGCAACTGATTCTTATCGTTTAGCTAAGAAAAATATTAAAATCGATACCCCTGCTGAAGGAGATGTTAACATTGTTATTCCTGGTAAAAATGTTACAGAACTTGAACATATGTTAGTTGATGAAGAACCTGTTTATATGCATGTGTTTAATAATCGTGTTTTATTTCAATATAAAAATATTAAGTTTCAAACTAATTTGCTTTCTGGAACTTATCCAAATACTTCAAATTTAATTCCTACTGAATTTGAAATTGTTGTACAAGCTAAAAAAAGTGATTTTATGGGAGCAGTTGATCGTGCAGCTTTATTAACACAAGGAAAAGATAAAAATATTATTAAAATGAAAGTAGAAAATAAAGAAATGGTTATCAATTCTTATGCTTCTGAAATTGGAAAAACGGAAGAACGTTTACAAGTTGCTACAGATGAAAAATCTAATATTGATATTTCTTTTAGTGCAAAATATATGATGGAAGCATTAAAAACAATTAAAGATGATGATATTTTAATATTACTTAATAATGATGTAAAGCCTTTGGTTATTAAATCTTTGACCGATGAATCTTTAATTCAACTTATCTTACCAATTAAGACTTATTAGGAGTAGAAATACTTCTTTTTTTATTTTGTGTTAAAAATTCTTTTTTTCGACAATTTTTTTCTTCTTCGTATGTTATTCTAGTGACAATTTTACTTTTTGAGGGGGAATTATTATGAAAAAAATTATGCAAAAAGAGGCTTATGAAATCAATGAAGAGACATTAGCAATTTTGCCTCTTTCTGATAATCGTGTTTTAGTATATGAGCTTGAGGATTCTTTTGAACTTTGTAATAGCTCAACTCAAATAATGGAAGATAGTTGTCTTTATTTTGGAAGTACTTTAGATGGAAGAAGGAAAGCAACTGCTTCTTTAATTGGTGTGAATTATAAAGCACCGATTATTGTGGAAGAAACGAAAGAACTTATTTTTTTTCCTATGGCTTCTACACGGTTTCGTGATACCACTTGGATTGGTCTTAAAAATCTAAAAAGTTATTATCGTAGTGATGATGGGATTGTCATTGAATTTCAAAAAGGACAAAAAATTACTTTAGATTCTTCTTTTGGTGTTGTGGATAACCAAATTTTGCGCGCTACAAGGCTTGAAAGTGCTTTAAGGGGGAGAAAAACAGGAAAAAAACGTTTAAAAATGTAATTTTTTATGATATAATTTTAACTAGGTATAGGAGTATTAAATATACCGTATTTGTTCTCTAAATTTAAATTAAGGGGGATATCATGAGAATTGATTTTTTAAAATTGATAAATTTTCGAAATTATGAACGTTTAGAAATTTCTTTTCATCCTCATCTTAATCTTATTTATGGACCGAATGGATCTGGAAAAACTAATTTAGTAGAAGCTATTTATGTACTTGCTCTTACAAGAAGTTTTCGACTTGTTGGTGAACGAACCCTTTTATATGATGGGGTAGATGCTTCAAGAATCGAAGGAAATGTATTTTTAAAGAGTAATACAAATTATTGTGTATACCTAAGTAAAGAAGGAAAAAAAGTAAAAATAAATCATAATAATGTTGCGAGAGTAAGTGATTATATTTCTAAAATAACAATTGTATTATTTCATCCAGATGACTTACGTTTTATTAAAGATGCCCCTAGTACCAGAAGAAAAACTTTAAATATTTCTATTTCTTTAACAGATATTACTTATCTTCGGTATTTAAATCAATATAAAATTCTTTTAAAACAAAGAAATTCTTATTTAAAGCAAATGTCTATAAATGCTAATTCTTCTTGTCAATATTTAGATATTTTAACAGAAAAATTAGTGGATTATGGAATGTATTTATATCAAAGACGAAAAGAGTTTGTAGATTCTATTTCTAAATATTTAGGAAACATTTTTGAAAAAATTACTGGTATGAGTGATTTAGAATTTCATTATATTTCTCATTATGAACATTTAAGTCGTGAAGAAATTTTAGCTCTTTATCAGAAAAACTTTGATAGGGATTTACGTCTTTCTAAGACTAATATTGGTATTCATATGGATGATTTTAAATTTTTTTTACAAGGAAAAGATTTGAAGGAATATGGAAGTGAAGGTCAACAAAAAAATGCGATTATTGCTTATAAGTTTAGTGAATTAGAGATATTTAAAGATTTAAAGGGAAGTTATCCAATTTTTATTTTGGATGATTTATTTAGTGAACTTGATAAGGAAAAAGTACAAAATATATTAAATTTGTTACGAAGTGATGTACAAACATTTATTACTACGACTGATTTAGAACGTTTTGTGTCTTTAAATGATTTTTCTTATAAAAGTTTTCATATAACAAATGGGAAAATTGTAGAGGAGAGTGAACATGAAAGAGGATAATATTCATGAATATGGCGATAGTGATATTCAGGTTTTAGAGGGATTAGAAGCAGTTCGTAAACGTCCTGGTATGTATATTGGAAATACGAATGAAGCAGGTCTTCATCATTTAGTTTGGGAGATTGTGGATAATGCTGTGGATGAAGCTTTGGCTGGATATTGTGATGATATTGAAGTTGAAATTGGCAAAGGTAATGTAATTACTGTAAAAGATGATGGACGAGGCATGCCAACTGGTACAAATGCTAAAACTGGTTTATCTACTGTAGAAACTATTTTTACTGTTTTACATGCAGGTGGAAAGTTTGGTGGAGGCGGTTATAAAGTATCTGGTGGTCTTCATGGTGTTGGAGCTAGTGTTGTTAATGCTATGAGTGATTGGCTTGAAGTAAGGGTTTATCGTGATGGTAATGTTTACATGATGCGTTTTGAAAATGGTGGTAAACCTGTCGAACCTTTAAAAATTGTGGATAAGTGTAGTGAAGAGCGAACAGGAACTACAGTATCTTTTCATGCTGATCCTACTCTTTTTGAAACTACTGTATTTAATTGGGATATTTTATATAAACGTCTTCAAGAAATGGCTTTTTTAAATAAAGGAATTCGTATTCAACTTATTGACCATAGAGAAGATGAGAAAAAAGCTATTTTTCATTATAATGGTGGGATTATTGAATATGTTAATATGCTTAATAAAAATAAGACTCCATTGTTTCAAGATGTCGTTTATGTTGAGGGTCGAGAAGAGGATATTATTATTGAAGTTGCTATGCAATACAATGATTCATATAATGCTTCTATTTATTCTTTTACCAACAATATTCACACGACGGAGGGTGGAACGCATGAAGATGGTGTAAAACAAGCTTTAACACGTGTTATTAACAATTATGCTAAAAATAATAAGATTTTGAAAGATAATGATGATAGTTTAATGGGTGAAGATGTTCGTGAGGGTGTAGTTATGATTATTTCTTGTAAACATCCTAATCCTCAATTTGAAGGTCAAACTAAAACAAAACTTGGAAATAGTGAAGTACGTAAGATAGCAAGTGATGTTTTTGCTAATGGTTTTGAAAGATTTTTACTTGAAAATCCAGAGATTGCTCGTCTTATTATTGAAAAATGTTTGACTGCTTCAAGAGCTAGAATTGCTGCTAAAAAGGCACGTGAAATTACTCGTCGTAAAAGTGATTTAGATGTAGTTAATTTTGCAGGAAAACTAGCTGATTGTAAAAGTAAGGATTCTAAAGAATGTGAAATTTTCTTAGTCGAGGGAGATAGTGCAGGTGGGTCTGCTAAAAAAGCTCGTAATAGTATGACACAAGCGATTCTTCCTTTACGTGGTAAAATTTTGAATGTTGAGAAAGCAAGACTTGATCGTGCGTTATCTAATGAAGAAATTCGTACAATTATTACTGCTTTTGGTACAGGTATTGGGGATGAATTTGATTTATCGAAGCTTCGTTATGATAAGATTATTATTATGACTGATGCCGACGTGGATGGTTCTCATATTAGAGTTTTACTTTTGACTTTATTTTATCGCTTTTTTAGACCGATTGTAGAGGCGGGACACGTTTATGCGGCTAATCCTCCATTATTTTCTATAAAACACGGTAAAACAACTAAATATGTGCTTTCAGAGGAAGAAAAGTTAGAGTATTTGGAAACGTTACCTGCTTCTGCTAAACCTGTGATTGGTCGAATGAAGGGGTTAGGTGAAATGGATGCTGATGAACTTTATGAGACTACTATGGATATTGAACAAAGAGTTTTAAGGCAAATTACTGTGGAAGATGCAATGATGGCTGATGAAATGTTTTCTACTTTAATGGGAGAAGAAGTTGAACCAAGGCGTAAGTTTATTGAGGAAAATGCATCTTATGCAGATTTGGATATATAGGAGGTAACTTATGGATAAATTGATTCAAAACAATATAGTGAAAGAGATTAGTGATTCTTTTATTGATTATTCTATGAGTGTCATTACTTCACGTGCATTACCAGACCTTCGAGATGGTATGAAACCTGTTCATCGTCGTATTTTGTATTCTATGTATGAATCTGGTTATACATCTGATAAGCAACATCGTAAATGTGCACGTATTGTAGGGGATGTTATGGGTAAATACCATCCTCATGGAGATTCTTCTATTTATGAAGCTATGGTACGTATGGCTCAAGATTTTAGTTATCGTTATATGTTAGTTGATGGTCATGGAAATTTTGGAAATATTGATGGAGATGGCGCGGCAGCAATGCGTTATACGGAGTCTCGTTTAGCTAAAATCTCTAATGAATTACTACGTGATTTAAATAAAGACACGGTTAATATGAGAGATAATTTTGATGCAACAGAGAAGGAACCAGAGGTTCTACCAAGCCGTTTTCCAAATATTTTGGTAAATGGTACGATGGGAATTGCAGTAGGTATGGCTACTAATATTCCACCTCATAATTTAGGGGAGGTAATTGATGGATGTATTGCATATATTGATAATCCTCTTATTGATACCGAAGGTTTAATGCAATATGTTAAAGGACCAGATTTTCCTACAGGAGCTATTATTTTAGGAAATTCAGGTATTAAAAAGGCTTATGAAACTGGTCGTGGAAGTATTACAATACGTAGTAAAGCAAGAATTGAAGAGAAAAATGGTCGTTTTTCTATTATTATTGATGAGGTTCCGTATGGTGTAAATACGTTATCTTTAAAAAATAAAGTAGCAGAGCTAGTTCATAATAAAATTATTGATGGTATTTCTGATTATCATTCAGATATGAAAAATGGTATTAAGATTACTATTACTTTAAAGAGGGATGCAAATCCTCAAGTTGTTCTTAATAATTTATATAAGCATACTGATTTTCAAACTAGTTTTGGTATTATTTTCTTGATGATTGACCAAGGTGTTCCAAAGACTCTAGGTTTAAAAGATATTATCGCTAAATATATTGATTATCAAAAGGAAGTAATTATAAGAAGAACTCGTTTTGACTTAAAAAAAGCTGAAGATAGAGTTCATATTTTAGAAGGTTTAAAGATTGCTTTAGATCATATTGATGAAGTTATTAAGCTTATTCGTGGTAGCGAGACAGATGAAGAAGCTCAAAAAGGTTTGATGAATCGATTTGGACTTAGTGAAATTCAAGCAAATGCGATTTTGGAAATGAGATTGCGTCGTTTGACTGGTTTATCGAAGGTTCAAATTGAAACTGAATTAAATGAATTGTTAAAGAAAATTGAAGATTTACGGGCAATATTAGCTAGTGAAGCACGTATTCTTGCCATTATTAAAGAAGAAATGTTTGAAATTAAAGCAAAATATGCAGATGAACGTAGAACTCATATTGATATGACCGCGATTGAATATATTGAAGATGAGTCGTTAATACCAGAAGAAAATATTATGATTGCTTTAACTAATAAAGGTTATATAAAAAGAACGAATGTTGATACTTTTAAATCACAAAATAGAGGTGGTGTAGGTGTAAAAGGAATGGGAACAAATGATGAGGATTTTGTTGAACATTTACTTAACTTATCCACACATGATTATGTTCTATTCTTTACAAATAAAGGAAAAGTTTATCGTTTAAAAGGTTATGAGATTCCTGAATTTAGTCGTCAATCTAAAGGAATACCAGTGATTAACTTACTTTCGATTGATAAAGATGAATCTATCAATTCTATTATCCGTATTAGTAAAGATAATGAATATAAATATTTATTATTTGCTACAAAGAAAGGTATTGTTAAGAAAACATTGGTTTCTGAATTCGATAATATAAGGGCAAATGGTAAGATATGTATTACTTTACGTGAGACTGATGAGCTTATTAGTGTTAGAAAGACTACTGGTAATGATATGATTCTTTTAGGGGCAAGTTCTGGTCGTATGGTGAAGTTTAATGAAGAGACTTTACGAGTTATGGGTCGAACTGCAAGTGGAGTAAGAGGTATCAATTTGGAAGATAATACTTGTATTGGGGCAGAAATTGCTACTGATGAAGATAAGATTCTTATTGTAACCGAAAAAGGATACGGAAAACAAACAAACGTTTGTGATTATAGACAAACCAGTAGAGGAAGTAAAGGTGTAAAAGCCCTTAATGTTACAGAAAAGAATGGTACTATTGCGGCATTTAAGATTGTAGAGGAAAATTCTGATGTTGTTATTATTACAAATACTGGTATGATCATTCGTTTACCTCTTGAACAAGTTTCTACTTTAGGTAGAGTGACTCAAGGTATACGTTTGATAAATTTAAAAGATAATCAATCTGTATCGACAATTAGTATTGTTGAGCATGAAGTAAAAGAAGATTCTACTATAGAAAATTCTACTGATGAAGCTTCTGAGTAATTCCTAGATAATGTTTCACGTGAAACATTGGGGAGAAATTAGAAACTTCTAGAGTGTGGATAACTATGTTTCACGTGAAACATAGTTTTTTTTATATATAAATATATGTGTATAAATAATTATTTATAATCTATTTATATATATTGTTTAATCTTTTAATAATTGAATAATGTAATTTACTCTATAAAACTAGAAATTTGTGTATAAATTATATTCTACTTGTTTTAAACTTCTAACTATATTTATCATATAAATCATAAAAAATGTTCAACCAATAGTTATAATAAAAATAATTATCTTTAAATATTAGATTGATTTTAGTATCAATGTTTCACGTGAAACATTGTGAATAACTTGATATTTGTAATGTAATAATAGAAAAAATTCAATTATTGTTAATAAAAAAACTATTTTTTATATAATATTTTGAGAAATTAAGTAAGTTGTAAAAAGTTATATCTATCAGTGAAATATAAATTATTTTTAAAAACTAAATAATATAACAAAAAAAGAATTAAAGTTTATATAAAAATTTAATGTTGCTTATAATCTAAATAAAATAAAGTGAATAACTATGTTTCACGTGAAACATATATTTTAAAATTATAATATGTAAAACAGTACTTATTTTACTTTTTATACTAAAAATTAGTTAAATATTTTAAATAATTATTTATTTTTTAGTGATATTTATTAAAATACTAAATATTTATAAAAAACTATATAAAAGTTACTTTTTTAATTTAACTTTTATGACACTTTAAGCAATGTTTCACGTGAAACATTGTGTATAACTCTATTATTTAGGCCTATTCATTTAATTTAGTGTTAATAAAGTTAAAAATACTAAATTTTTATATCAAATTTTAATTAGTGAATAAGTATGTTTCACGTGAAACGTTGAATACTTGCATTTTATTAAAAACTTTGTTATTATTTATTCGTGCAACAAATATAATGTAAATTGGTCAGGATCGGAAGATAGCAGCCACGTCATTCCCTGTTTGTGTGCACTTTTTTTATGGAGTGATATAAGTGAATAATAATCGATATTTTGAAGAATGTATTATTGAATCTCATAAATGTTTAAAATATGCTGATGTTCCAATTGGAGCAATAATCGTTAAAAATGATAAGATAATTGGAAGAGGTTTTAATACTCGTGAAAAAGATAATAATATATTAGGACACGCAGAAATCAATGCGATTTTAGAGGCTTCTAAATCATTAAATAATTGGAATTTATCAGATTGTGATTTGTATGTTAGTTTACAACCATGTTCCATGTGTAACGAAGTAATTAAGCAATCAAGAATTCGTAATGTTTATTATTTATTAGGAAAATTATCCTTTAAAAAGGAGTATAATAGGACTATTTTTCATGAATTTCAAGAAAATGACACTTTTTATATCAAACAAATGTACGCTAAAGAATTATCTGATTTTTTTAAAGAAAAAAGACAATGATTTTAGGGGATTTTGTGGTATAATTTAAGTACGTAGAGGAGAATTTCAAATGAATTATAAAGTATTATATCGTAAATATAGGCCACAGTTTTTTAAGGATGTTGTGGGGCAGGATTATACCATTAAAATGATTCAAAATGCTTTTGTTTCTGATAAAATTTCTCATGCTTATTTATTTACTGGGCCTCGAGGAACAGGAAAGACTTCAACAGCTAAGATTTTTGCAAAAACGATTAATTGTTTATCACCAGTTCAAGGAGAGGCTTGTGGGGAATGTAGCAATTGTGTTCATTTTTTAGAAAGTCCTGATATTATTGAAATTGATGCTGCTTCAAACAATGGAGTGGATGATATTCGTGAACTAATTAACAATGTTAAAATTGCTCCTTCAGAGGGAAAGTATAAAATATATATTATAGATGAAGTTCACATGATGACTACTAGTGCATTTAATGCTTTATTATTAACTTTAGAAGAGCCTCCTAAGCATGCTATATTTATCATGGCTACTACAAATGTAGAAAATGTTCCTATAACGATATTATCGAGGTGTCAGCGTTTTAATTTTCAGAAAATTTCTTTTGAAGATTTAAAAAAACAAATTTCTTTTGTCTGTAGTCAAGAAAATATATCTATTACAACAGATGCAACGGAAGAAATTGCTTATTTATCTGAAGGTGGGATGCGTGATGCATTAAGTTTGCTAGATCAACTATCTTCTAGTGGAGATGAAATTACGATTGAGAAAATTTTAACTAATTATGGTTCTATTTCTTCTAAATTTATAAAGGATATTATTGAAATGATAAATAATCAAGATGTTGAAGGTATTACAACAGCCTTTTTGGAATTAGAAAATACCTCTAGTGATTATAAAATTTTTATAAAAAAACTAATTCAAGAATTAACAAATATTTGTATTCAAATTAAATTGGGTAACTACGTTGGAAATTTAACTTATAAACAAATTAAAACTATAATATTTGAGTTGAATGATATCATGAACAAAATAAATATTCATATCAATCCTTATATTTTAATTAAACTTGTTTTATTAGAAGAAATAACTATTCAAAATACATCTGTTGTAAAAGTTTCAATTCAAGAAGTACCAAAAGAGTTATCTATAGAAAAACAAGAAGGGGAAAAAGAAGTTGAAGTTTCAAGTGAAAGTGAAAAAGAAATTTTAATTTCTAATGAATATTTTGAAGAACGTAAAAAAATAAGAATTAATAATTGTTTTTTTGGAGCTAAAAAAGAATATTTGACTAAGTACCAAAGTCTATGGTCTTCATTAAAGAATGATTTAACTTTAAAACCAGATTTTTTATCTTTTTTACTAGATTCTTCCTTGGTTGCGGCTTCTGTAGACTATGCAATAATCTCATCTAAATTAGAGAGTACTGCAAATTTAATTAACTCGCGTTTAGATGAATTTGAAGAAACTTTAAAGAGTTATTTTAAAACCAAAGTACATTTTATTGCTCTTAGTGAACAACAATGGAATCAAGAAAAACAAAAATATATTGAAAATTTGAAATCAAACTATAATTATCAGTTAATGGAAGAAAAAAATATTCCTAAAAATGAAGAAAATATTGATACAAAAATGGAATCTATGGCGACAAATGTTTTTAATCGTGATAAAATAGAAATTGTTTAAGAAAGGAATGAATACTTATGAATATGCAAAGTATAATGATGCAAGCACAAAAAATGCAAAAAGATTTACAAAAAAAGAAAGAAGAAATAAATGTAAAATTATTTCCCGGGAAATATCAATTTGTGGAAGTTACTTTGAATGGTAAAAAAGAGATGGTACGTTGTAAAATTGATAAAGAAAGTTTGACTCAAGAAGATATTGAAATGTTAGAAGATTTCTTAGTATTAGCGGTGAAAGATGCAATAGAAAAAATTGATAAAGAATTTCAAAGTAAAATGGGGCAATATGCTGGAATGCTTGATGGTTTGATGTAATATGATAACCACATATCCAGAAAAGTTAGAGCAACTTATTGAATTTTATAAAAAACTTCCTGGTGTCGGAGAAAAAAGTGCTGAGAGAATGGCCTTAGCGACTCTTTTAATTCCATTAGAAGAAATTGAAATGGCTAGTAAAGTTTTAGTAGAGGCAAAAAAAGAGTTACATCCTTGTCCTAATTGTGGGAATTTAACAGATTTAGATATTTGTAATATTTGTAGTGATGAAGATCGTGATCAAAATACAATTTGTGTAATAGAAGATTTTAAGAGTGTATTTGCTTTTGAGAAAAGTAGAAAATATCGTGGTGTTTATCATGTATTAAATGGTTTAATTTCTCCTATGGATGATATTGGTGCTGAAGATATAAATTTATCTTCATTAGTAAAAAGAGTTCAAAGTTTAGATAATCCAGAACTTATCTTAGCTTTAAAAGGAACTATTGAAGGTGAGACAACAACCTTATATATAAAAAAGATTTTTGAAGAAAAAAATGTTATTATTTCGCGATTATCTTATGGGTTACCTATTGGTGCTGAAATTGACTATTTAGATATGATAACTATAGATAAAGCTTTAAGTGATCGGAAGAAGATTTTTGATGGTAAAGAATCATAATTTTTAAAATATTATCATATTCTTTCTTAGAGGAATGTCTATGATAAAGAAAATTACTGCAGTTTTACGTAAGATTTTACTTGCGTTTTTATTGTTATATGGTTTGAATTATTTTATTTCTTCCTTACATATTTATATTCCTATCAATATTTTTACTGTAGGAATTGTAAGTATCCTTGGTATTCCTGGTCTTTTTTCTTTGATTATTTTATTTTTTATAGTAAAATAAGATTAGGTGAAGTGATATGCAGGAAAGTGGTGGAATGCAAGAATTAAAAAAGCAATATCATGAGAATAGATTGTCTCATGCTTTTTTGATTGAAACAAATAATCAAGAATTGTGTTTAAAAAATTTGTTAGATTTTTTATCTTACATCAATAAAACTGGAAATGAAGCAGAAAATGAAAAATTAAATTCGCTAATTTTGAATGATAGTATACCTAGTTTAAAAATAATAAGGCCTGATGGTCAAAATATAAAAAAAGAACAAATTTTAGAATTGAAGCATTTTTTTCAAACAAAGCCAACTTTCTCGCGATATAATATGTATATCCTATTAAATTCAGAGTCTTTAAATTCTTCTAGTGCAAATACGATGCTTAAATTTTTAGAGGAACCCGAGGATAATATTTTAGGTTTTTTTATTACAAATAATAGAGAAAATATTATTCATACTATTAAAAGTCGTTGTCAAATACTAATAGATTATTATGAAGAATCTTCTAAATCTATAATACCTATGGTTTGGCAAACTTTGGCAGTAAATTATGTGAAAGAATATGAAACTATTCATGATGAAACCTTATTATATAATAAAGACGTGATTTTACCACTTTTACATGATAAAAAGGAATGTTTCTATTTTTTTGAAAGTATTTTTCAAATATATCAAGCTTTTTTTCAATGTAAAATTTTTTCTAAGTCTTTATCTTCTCAGTATGAATCGTTAAATTTTTTAATGAAAAAGGATGCTAAATACTTTTTTTTGCAAATGAATTATTTAGCAAAGTTATTAGATGATATGAATTATAATTTGAATACTACATTGCTTTTAGATCGTTTTGTTTTAGAGAGTAGGTGAAAAAATGAATGTTTATGAAGTTGTTTTTAAAGAAAAAGGTAAATCTTATCATTTTATTAGTCAAAACTCACAAATTGCAAATCGTGTGACTGTAATTGTTGATACTGAAAGAGGATTACAATTTGGTCGCGTGGTAAAAAAGGTTTTAAGACCAAAAATACATGAGAATATGAGAGAAATTATTCGAATTTCTACAAAAAAAGATTATGAACAATATTTAAAAAATTTGAAAGATGCAGAAGATGCTTTAGAAAAGGCTCGTAAGTGTAGTCAAGAGCTTAAGTTGCCTATGCGTTTTATTGATGCTAGTTTTACTTTTGATCGAAAGCAGTTACTATTTAATTTTTATGCTGATGAAAGAATTGATTTTCGAGAACTTGCTAAAAAGCTTGCAACAATTTATAAAACTCGAATTGAACTTCGTCAAATTGGAGCTCGTGATAAAGCAGAACAAATTGGTGGTATAGGGATATGTGGTAGAAAACTTTGTTGTTCTAGTTGTTTGAAAAAATTGGAGTCTGTTTCTATGAATATGGCTAAAAATCAAAATTTGGCATTAAATCCTTCCAAAATCAATGGTGCTTGTGGTAGGTTGTTATGTTGTCTTACTTATGAAGATGCTTTATATACCAAGTGTTCTGTTGGATTACCTACAGTTGGTTCTATTGTTTCTACAGAATATGGAGAAGGACAAGTTGTAAGTTTGGATATTTTAAATCGTAAATATAAAGTAAATATAAATAATGAAATAAAGGAAATAGTTTTACAAGATGAAGAAGTCTCTTAATTGGTTGTTTGATTATCCAAATTTACAAGTTTATCAGTATGAAGAAGCTTTTAAATTTTCTTTAGATTCTATTTTATTGGCAGAATTTGCTGATATTAAAAAAAATGATGAAAATATATTAGATATGTGTACTGGTAATGGTGTTATTCCTATTCTTTTAAATTATAAGTATCAAAAAAAAGTATTTGGAATTGAAGTACAAGAAGAAATTATAGAACTTGCTCGTGATTCTATTTTGTTTAATAATATGTCAAATGCGATTACTTTGATTCAAGATAATGTGGCTAATTTAAAAAATTATTTCCCGGGAAATAATTTTGATGTTATTTTATGCAATCCACCTTATTTTAAATATCAAAATGATTCGCATGTGAATGAAAATATTTTAAAAAGAATCGCGCGACATGAAATTTTGATTACTTTAGAAGAAATTTTTCAAGTTGCTAGTTATTTATTGAAAGACAAAGGGAAATTTTATTTAGTTCATGTTCCTGATCGGATAGATGAAATTTTTGTTTATGCATTTTTAAATGGAATGGCTGTAAAAGAAGTTCAATTTATTCATTCTAAATTAGAAGAAAAACCAATTATTTTGTTAGTTACTTTAGTGAAGAGTGGAAAATTTGGTACTAAAATTTATTCGCCGATATGTATTCAAAATTTAAAAACTTACCAAAATATATTTAGAAAGTGATGATTGTATGAAATTAGTGGTTGGATTAGGAAATCCTGGTAAAGAATATGAAAATACAAGGCATAATGTTGGTTTTATGGTTCTTGATTCTTTTGTAACTGGTTTTTCTTTAGAAAAAAAGTTTGAAGCAATGATTAAAAAAGAAAAGATTGGTATGGAAGATGTTTTATTTGTAAAACCATTAACCTATATGAACTTAAGTGGTAATTCTGTTAGAAAAGTTATGGATTATTATCATATTATGGTAACGGATATTTTGGTTATTCAAGATGATTTGGATTTAAAATTTGGATATTTTAAATTGAAAGAGAAAAGTTCTTCTGGGGGGCATAATGGAATAAAGTCTATTATTTCTTCTTTAAATTCTCAAGATTTTTGTCGTTTAAAAATTGGTATTAGTCATGAAAAAAGTATTTCTACGATAGATTATGTTTTACAAAAATTTTCAAAATCAGAAATGGATTATTTTAAAAATCATATGTTAGAATTTCAAAATATTATTCTTTCTTTTATTCAGGATGGTTCATCAATAACAATGAGAAAATATAATAGAAAAGGAGAGTCACATGAATAAATTTGAAGATTTTTCTTTTTTAGATGGAACGATTATAGAGGGATTAACTAATGAATTATCTGTTTTTTATATTCTTAATTGTCTAGAACATTTAAAGCATTCTATTGTTGTTGTGACAGCTAATTTGTACGAAGCTAATAAACTACATCGTTCTTTAGAAACTTATACAGACAATGCTTTTTTATTTCCAATGGATGATTTTTTTACTTCTGTTGCCTTAGCAGTTTCTCCTGAATTTAAGTTAAAACGATTAGAAACTTTAGAAAAAATAGGAGATAAGCCTTCTATAATCGTTACTAATTTAATGGGATATTTAAAATTTCTTCCTCAAAAAAGTGTTCATGAAAATTTAAAAATAGAACTTAAATGTGGTATAAAAATTTCTAGAGATAAATTGGTAGAAACATTAGAAAATTTAGGATATCATCGGGATTCTATGGTTACTTCTACGGGAGAATATGCGGTTCGAGGTTTTGTCCTTGATGTTTTTTTAGTTCAACAAAATAATCCAATTCGTATTGAATTTTTTGGAGATGAAATAGAGTCTATTCGGTATTTTGATGAAGAAACTCAAAGAACAACAGAACAAGTATCCTCTATAATTTGTCAGCCTATTGATGAAGTTGTTACTGATTTAAATAGTAGTTTGTTAGATTATTTAAAAGTTAGCACGACTATTTTTTTAGAATATCCTCAAATAGAAGTGGGTTATACTAAATTAGTAGAAGAGTCGTTATTATTTAATGAGGAACAACAAACTTTAAATAAAAAACATTTTTGGTATTTAGAAGATTTTCATCCTTCTTCAACTATTTATTTAAATTCTATTACAAATACTCTTCAAAAAGATAATGTTTTTCGGTTTCATACAAGTGAAATTGAAAATTTTAATGGAAATTTTGAAAAATTAAAAGATGTTGTTTTGGGATATATTTTTCATAAAAAAACAGTTTTATTTGTGTTACCAAATATGAATCAAATAAAGGAAATAAAAGATTTGTTTGATGGAAATGTAGTGTTATTAAAGAATAAAGAGTTACATTTAGGTGAAATCAATTTATATCAAGGAAATTTAAATAAAGGTTTTATATGGGATAATCTTGTAGTTTTTTCGTTGTATGATTTAGAAGAGATTAAAACTGAAATAAAATATAAAAATAATTTGCATATTGGTAAG
The DNA here is from genome assembly GCA_947649355.1 of uncultured Mycoplasmatota bacterium. Taxonomy (GTDB): domain Bacteria; phylum Bacillota_I; class Bacilli_A; order RF39; family UBA660; genus Ventrenecus. Next base: position 17,700 of record CANSRG010000002.1, read on the forward strand.
AAGGTACAAAATCTTGATGCACTACAAACTGGAGATTATGTTGTGCATCGAACTCATGGTATTGGTGTTTATTATGGAGTTGTAACATTAGAGACAAATGGAATTAAAAAAGATTATGTTCAAATCTCTTATTTAGGAAATGATAAGGTGTATATTCCTGTTGAAAAGATTTCTACGATTTATAAATATAGTGATAAAGACGGATTAAAACCTCAAGTCAATAAATTAGGGTCTACGAATTGGATTAAAAAAAAGCAATCTATTCAAAAGAAAATTCGTGATATATCAAAAGAGTTGATTCAGCTATATGCTAAACGAAAAAGTATAGAGGGAGAAGCTTTTAAAGATTATCCTGAAGAAGATGTTTTCGCTGAAGAATTTCTTTATGAAGCTACAAAAGACCAAAAAAGAGCAATAGAAGATATATTAAAAGATTTAGATTCTAAAGTTCCTATGGATCGTCTTTTGTGTGGAGATGTTGGTTTTGGAAAGACAGAAGTTGCTTTTCGCGCAATGTTTAAAACTGTATGTAATAATAAACAAGTATTATATTTATGTCCGACTACTATTTTATCTAAACAACAATATGAATCTGCTATAGAACGTTTTAAAAGTTATCCTTTGGAAATTCGTTTGTTTAATCGCTTTACATCTTTAAAAGAGGCAAAAGAAATCGTGGAAGGTTTAAAAAGTGGAAAAATAGATATTGTTATTGGAACTCATCGTTTACTAAATGATGCAGTTATACCTAAGAAATTGGGATTGCTTGTTATTGACGAAGAGCAAAGATTTGGAGTTACTCATAAAGAAAAAATTAAAAACTTAAAATCTGATGTTAATGTTTTAACTCTTTCTGCAACTCCTATTCCAAGAACACTTAAAATGAGTTTGTCTGGTCTTCGTGACTTATCTATTATTGATACACCGCCTGTTAATCGTTATCCTATTCAAACCTATGTAGTTCAAGATAGTGATTTGCTTGTAAAAGATGCGATTTATAAGGAGCTTTCAAGAAATGGTCAAATTTTTGTTTTATATAATTGGGTTGAAACGATTGAAGAGAGAATGTATCAATTGCAAAAATTAGTTCCAGAAGCAAGAATTAAGTATGCACATGGACAAATGAATAAAAAAGAGTTAGATGATATTATGAGTTCTTTTATTGCTCACGATTTTGATATTTTAGTGAGTACTACCATTATTGAAACTGGTATTGATATTCCAAATGCTAATACTTTGATTATTTATGATGCTGATCGTTTTGGTCTTAGTCAGCTTTATCAGTTACGAGGAAGAGTTGGACGTAGTAATAAGATTGCTTATGCATATCTTTTATATAATAAAACGAAAATGCTAAATGATATTGCAGTAAAAAGGCTTCAAGCTATTCGAGATTTTACTGAACTTGGAAGTGGTTATAAAATCGCTATGCGTGATTTATCTATTCGTGGAGCAGGAGACATACTTGGAAGTGAACAGGCTGGGTTTGTCGATACTGTTGGAATTAGTCTATACATGAAAATGGTGGAAGAGGAAATGAAACGTCTTCGTGGCGAATTTGTAGAAGATGAAGAGCAAAACGATACTCTAATTAGTGTAGAAACACATATTGAAGACAGTTATGTATCCGATGAATCCGTAAAAATTGAAATTCATAAAATGATTAACGAAATTGATTCTTATGAGAAATTAGAAGAAGTTAAAAGTGCTTTAATTGACCGTTTTGGTAACATTACTTCTAATATGGAAATATATATGTATGAAGAATGGTTTGAAAAATTGGCAGAAGAATTAAAGGTACGTAGTGTGAAACAAGATACAAAAATGATTCAAATTTATTTACCTGAAGAGGTTTCTTCACGTATCAAAGGAGACAAATTATTTTTAGAAGCATATAGTGTTCATCCAAAATTTCAATTAAAGTATGAGCGAAAAGAAATAGTTATTTGTTTACCTCTTATGAAGTTAGAAAAACATTTTATTTATTATGTTGTTTCTTTGTTACAAAAAATTCGTGATGATTTAGAAGTATAAAAAAGTAAGATTTTCTCCAAACTAGAAAAGAGAATGGAGTGAATTGTTTTGAAAGAAACTGGTATTATACGAAAAATTGATGAATTAGGAAGAATTGTTTTACCTAAAGAGATTAGAAGAACTTTAGGAATTAAAGATGGCGAAGATTTAGAAATATTTGTAGATAAAGAAGGAATTTATTTACAAAAACATTCGCGATTGTTACCATATGATGAACTTGTAAAAAAATTATGTGAGTTTACTTTAGAAGAGATGAAATTAGATTTGTTTATTACAGATCGTGAAAAGGTAATTACTAGTAGTATTTTAGAATTTTCTAAACATACATTAGGTTATAGATTAGCAAAGTGTTTAGAAGAAAGAGAAACTTATGAGTCTAGTAAGATGGAAAATATATTTGAGGATACATCTAAACAAGGTTATTTTCTTGTGATTCCCATTATTGTATTATCTGATGCTGTTGGTCTTTTAGTATTATATAATGATCAACCATTTCTCTCTTATATGAGGAATTTTGCTAATTTTTTAGTTAAAATTATTGTAAATAAAATTGACATTTTGTAAGTTTGTGTTAGAATTATGGTAATCAAGCGATGAAAGAAAAGAGTATATAAATTATCTTTTTAAAGAGAGTCTATGTGGGTGAAAGTAGATAAGAGGTATTTATAGAAGATGGTTTCTAGAGTTTGAACGGAAATTCCCGTTATTGAATTGAAAGTGCATGTTAAGTCATGAATAAAGGTGGTACCACGCGAATTTGCGTCCTTTTGTTCATGACTTTTTATTTTTTAGAAAGAAGGTTAATCATGGAAAATAAAAATTATTATATTAGTACTGCGATTGCTTATGCATCTAGTAAACCACATATAGGAAATACTTATGAGATTGTTTTAGCTGATGCCATTGCGCGTTTTAAAAGAAGTAGAGGTTTTCATGTTTATTTTCAAACTGGTACAGATGAACATGGAGAAAAAATTGAATTAAAGGCAAAGGAAGCAGGTGTAAAACCTCAAGAATATGTAGATAATATTTCCCGGGAAATAAAAGGGGTTTGGGATGTGATGAATACTAGTTATGATAAGTTTGTTCGAACTACTGATTCTCATCACAAAGAAGTAGTAGAACGAATATTTGAAAAATTATATCAGCAAGGTGATATTTATCTTTCTCAATATGAAGGACTTTATTGTACTCCTTGTGAATCATTTTGGACAGACTCTCAGCTTATTGAAGGAAAATGTCCTGATTGTGGAAGAGAGGTTTTGAAAAGAAGTGAAGAAGCATATTTCTTTCGTTTATCAAAATACCAAAAGCAATTAGAAGAACATATTCTTACACATCCAGAATTTATTCAACCAGCTGCACGTAAGAATGAAATGATAAATAATTTTTTAAAGCCTGGTCTACAAGATTTATGTGTTTCTCGTACTTCTTTTGATTGGGGAGTGAAAGTACCATTCAATGAAAAACATATTGTTTATGTTTGGATTGATGCTTTATCAAATTATATTACAAATATTGGCTATGATGTGGATGGTGGAAACGAACAATTTCAAAAATGGTGGCCTGCAGATTTGCATTTAATAGGAAAAGATATTTTGCGTTTTCATACTATTTATTGGCCTATTCTTCTAATGGCTTTAAATTTACCTTTGCCTAAACAAATTTTTGGACATCCTTGGCTGTTGTATGGAAATGATAAAATGAGTAAAAGTAAAGGAAATATTTTGTATGCTGATGATTTAGTGAAACAATTTGGAGTAGACGCGATTCGTTATTATGTTTTACATGAAATTCCATTTCAAAATGATGGAACTATTTCTTATGAACTTATTATGGAACGAATCAATGGTGATTTAGCGAATGTTCTTGGAAATTTAGTACAAAGAACTATTTCAATGGCTCAAAAATATTTTGACGGGAAGGTTTTAAATTTGAAGGTAAGAGAATCTTTAGATGATGAGTATCTTCAAAGTATAAATTCTCTATCTTCCTTAGTAGATTTAAAAATGGAGAAATTGGAAATTGGTCAAGCTTTGGATGTTATTTTTGATGTTTTAAGAAAATCTAATAAATATATTGATGAAACATTACCATGGGTTTTAGCAAAAGAGGAACATACAAAAGATAGATTAGAAACTGTTTTATATCATTTATTAGAAAGTATTCGTGTTTGTGCACTTGAATTAAGTCCATTTATGCCTGAAACTAGTACTGAGATATTAAGACAACTTCATTCAGAAGATTTAGAACATAACTTTGTCGAAGATCATATTTATCAGGTTTTAAATCCTAGTCCTTTATTTCAAAGAATTGATATAACAAAAAAATTAGAAGAACTTGGTGTAAAGTGAAGGATGTAATATTTCCTTTTTTTTCTTTTTCTTGTATAATTTTGGTTAGAATAGGGTGATACTATGTTTGGAAAAATTTTATATATTAGTGATAATATTGCTTTTATTGAAAATAAAATGACAGAAGATGTTGGAGCAGATTTATTAAATCTTCATTTAGTGTTTGAGCAAGGGGAGCATAAAGTATTAAGTGAGATTACAGAAATTAAAGATGATGAAATTCGTGTAAAGTTTTTAGGTGAGTTTGTCGATGGTCATTATCGTAATGGTATTTTAAGAAAGGCTAGTTTATCTAGTACTATTCGACCTATAAAACCAGAAGAATTGATTTTGTTAGTTGGAGAGCAATCCAAACAAAATTTTGTGTTAGGTCAAAGTGCTACTTATAAAGATGCTTTAATATGTCCTAATATTAACGATTTATTAGCAAGTCATTTTTGTATTTTTGGAAATTCAGGTGCTGGTAAATCTTGTGGTGTCGCAAGAATTGTTCAAAATCTTTTGTCTAATAAATTTTCTTTAGCTTATAATGCAAATTTATTGTTTTTTGATTCTTTTGGAGAATATAAAACGGCTTTTAATAGTATCAATACTATTAACCCTTATTATAGTTATAAATTTATTACTTCTCGGATAAAAGATAATGATGATCAACTTATAAATATTCCTATGAATTTACTTAAAGTAGATGATTTGGCAGTATTACTTCAAGCGGATAAGCATTCTCAGTTAACTATTATTGACCGTGCAATGCAGTTAGCTAAAATCTTTTCTTTAGATACAACTGATTCTCATCGTTATAAAAATAATATTATTGCAAGTGCTTTAATTACTGTTTTATATAGTTCTCAAACGACAGATAAGAAAAAAGATGAAATATTTCGCATTATAAATACTTGTCATACTCCTGAGTTTAATTTAGATACTGATATTCCAGGTGTTGGTTATACAAGAACTTTTGCAGAATGTTTTCAAATTGATTCTCGAGGAAAATTTGGAGAAGAAGTGTTAATTACAGAATATATTTTGAAATTTATTGATGAATCTTTAATTATAGATGCAAATTTAAATACAACAACTTTTACTTTGAATGACTTTTCAAAAGCGCTTGATTTTGCACTTATTAGTGAAGGATTTCAAAATAATCAAAATTTACTGGATGATGCTCAGTTATTAAAGGTTCGTTTATATTCTTTAATTCATGGTCCTGTTGGTAAGTTATTTACTGGTGATAAAGTTATTACTCCTGGGGAATTTATTACCTCTTTAGTAAGTAATAATAATAAAAAAGCTCAAATTATCAATATCAATTTGGAAGGGTTAGATGATGCGGTTTCTAAATCTATTGTTAAAATTTATTCTCGTTTGGTTTTTGATTTTTCAAAAGATAATGCAAATCGAGCTACAATTCCTTTTCATTTATTTTTAGAGGAAGCACATAGATATGTTCAAAAAGATAATGATGTATTTTTACTTGGATATAATATATTTGATCGTATCGCGAAAGAAGGACGTAAATACGGAGTATTACTTGGCATTATTTCACAAAGGCCGATGGAAATTAGTGATACTGTTATTGCTCAATGTTCAAATTTCTTGATTTTTAAAATGACACATCCAAAAGATATTAAATATATTGAAGAAATGCTACCTAATATTAGTCAAGATGTTATTGAGAAAATGAAAATTTTACAACCTGGTACTTGTGTTGCTTTTGGAAGTGCATTTAAGATTCCAATGATTGTTAAACTTGATATGCCAAACCCAAGGCCTTATTCTTCTTCTTGTGATGTGTCGACTTACTGGGATTCTAAGACTGATATTTCTGAAGGAATTTCTAAAGAAATGATGGGAAATCAATTTGGGGCGATGAATACTAGTGTTGCAGTTTCTCAGTTAGAAAGCGGTTCTGTAGATATGGGAATTCCTATTAAAAAAGAAGAAGTGGTTGTTTCTGAAAATAAATTTTTAAGTTCAGATGATATTGAAACTTTGTAAAAAAGCTTTAATAGTAAATGTTCTTTTATTAGAAAAAAGTTCTTTTTTTCTTTTTTTTTTCATGTTATACTGGATATATAAAATAGGAAAAGGGGTTAGAGTTATGTCACAATACAAATGTCCTTTTTGTGGGAAAGACATTCATCCTGGAGATCAGGTTTGTCTTTTTTGTGGAAAAAAAATTCCTAATGTTACTATGACAATTCAAGATTTAAATTCTAAAAATAGTATGAATATAACCACCAAAAAAAATAAAACAATTTTTTATTTATCTGTTAGTTTAGTATGTGTTATGATTTTAGTTTCATTTCTCATAGTATGGTTTGGTATTATAAAGGGGTAAATATGAAAAATAAAATATATGTAATTGTATCAGTTCCAATGATTGAACAAGATTTTGATATGTATCTTCCTACTCAAAAAAGAGTTGGTTCTATTAAGTCTTTAATTATAAAAATTGTTGAAGAAGAAAGTGATTTTAATTTTATAGATGATGGGTGTAAATATTTATATTACAAGTCAACAGGGGAAAAGATTGACGATAATGAGTTTTTGAAATATAGTCAAATTAAAAATGGTACAAGGCTCATTTTATATTAGAAGGGAAGTTCCTTTATGCAAATTACAGTAATTAAAAAAAATAAATTAAATGTTTTTACTTTGCCTAAAGTTGTAAATGGTAATTTTTGGATTACTGATTATGAAAATGGACGTAAAATCAATTTGATAAATATTGAAGCCACAGAAAATGGATGGCAAATTATTAGTAATCAAAATGCTTTTGTTGTAGACAATAAAGATATTATGATTCCTTATGTTTTATTAAAAGATTATTCCTTTTATTTGTTAAAAAATAATTATAAAAATGAAAAGTATTATATCTATTGTAGCCCAGTTTATGAACAAAATTATATGGAGCTTGGGTTTTTACCAAATGATATCTTAGAAGTAGGAAGTGGCAAAGGAAATTCCATTAGTTATTCTTTATCTGGAGTACCAGATAAATCGTTTACTATTTCTAAAAAAGAAAATGATTTTTATCTTACTATTACTGATAATAAATCTGCTGTTTATGTAAATCATCAAAGAGTTTTTCATTATAAAATGATTACATATGGAGATATAATCTTTACATTTGGTTTAAAAGTTATACTAATGCGTAAAGAAAGTACAGATTATTTTTTAGTAAATAATCCTGGTAATTTGTTACAATTTAATGCAGCGATGGTTAATGTTGTTGCAAATAAAAGTCAGTTTTTAGATGATCATCAAATTTTAAACGATGATACTTTTGGTACAACTGATACTTTTTATCGTACACCTCACTTTTATAAATCTTTAAAACATTTTACTTTAGAGATTGATGCTCCTCCTCAAAAGAAAGATGATAACGATACACCTGTTTTATTAACTTTAGGGCCAATGCTTACAATGTCTACTACTTCTGTGATGATGTTATTAACCCAATTTAATTCTGTAGCTAAAGGAGAAAAAGACTTAGATTCTTCTATAACGTCTATGATAAGTGCAGGTGTTATGCTTGCTAGTTGTTTACTATGGCCACTTTTAACGAAAGCTTATAAAAAATATTCTGATAAAAGGTATGAAAGAAAAAGACAGAAAGCTTATCGTAAATATATTGATAAAAAAGAAATTGAAATTACAAATGAATTGCAAAATCAAAGAAATGCGTTAATAGATAATTATTTTTCTGTTTCGAAGTGTCAAGAAATTATAAGAGCACATAATGTTCAACTTTGGCAAAAACGTATTACTGATGATGATTTTTTAACATTGCCTATTGGAGTTGGAAATGTTCCAATGCAAATTGATATAAAATATCCAGAAGAGCATTTTTCTTTAGAAGAAGATAATCTTTTGGATATGGTTCATGAATTAGGACAGAAGAAGCGAATTTTACAAGATGTACCAATTACTTATTCTTTTTATGAAAATATTATTACAGGAATAGTAGGAGAAAATACAGTAACAAAAGCTTTTATTGACCGTGTGGTTTTACAAATTATGGCAAATTATAGTTATGATGAAGTTAAAATTGTTACTTTTACTTCCATGGATAATGAAAAAAGTTGGGATTATATTAAGACAATTCCTCATAGTTGGTCTAATGACAGAACTTTACGTTATTTTGGGGCTTCTAATGAAGATTATCGTGAAATGATATATTCTTTAGATAAAATTTTTCAAGAACGAAAAGAAATGAATTATAAAAGTAAAATCATGCCTCATTATATTATTATTACAGATGCAATTAAGTCTATTGATACTTATGATTTTATTAAAAATTTAATGAGTTTTTCTAATTTTATTGGATTTAGTATGATTTTGTTAGTGGATAGAATTTCTGCTTTACCAAATGAATGTAAAAATTTTATGGAAGTTAGTAAGCAAGAATGTAATATTTTTCAAAGTGAATTAAATGCTGAAGTGCAGAAATTTACTATTGATTTTTCTTCTACAGATTCTATTTATCGATGTGCAGAAGAATTAGCTAATATTAAAGTAGATATTAAAACAGAAGTGGAAGCAAGTTTACCAGATACTTATCAGTTTTTAGAGATGTATCAAGTAGGTAAGGTAGGGCAGTTAAATTCTTTAGAAAGATGGAAAAAAAATAATCCTGTTCTTTCTTTACAAGCACCGATTGGAATTGGAAAAAGTGGAGAAATTATTACACTTGATTTACATGAAAAATATCATGGACCACATGGTCTAGTTGCTGGTACTACAGGTTCTGGTAAATCAGAATTTATTATTAGTTTTGTATTATCATTAGCAGTTAATTATCATCCTTATGAAGTACAAGTCATTTTAATAGATTATAAAGGTGGTAGTTTAGCTGGAGCATTTTTAAGTGATCGTTATCAACTTCCGCATCTTACAGGTACAATTACAAATTTAGATGGAAATGAATTAAATCGTTCTTTGGCATCGATTGAAAGTGAAGTGAAAAGAAGACAAAGGGAATTTAATGAGGCTAGAGAAATTGCAAATGAAAGTACAATAGATATTTATAAATATCAAAGACTTTGGCGAGAAGGTAAATTAAAGGATAAAGAACCAATAGCTCATTTATTTATTATTAGTGATGAATTTGCGGAGTTAAAAGAACAACAACCAGAATTTATGGATAAACTAATTTCTGTAGCGCGTGTGGGAAGAAGTTTGGGAGTTCATTTGATTTTAGCTACTCAAAAACCAGGTGGTGTGGTAAATGCTCAAATATGGTCAAATACAAGATTTCGTGTTTGTTTAAAAGTTCAAGATACAGGAGATTCTCAAGAAGTATTAAAAAAACCTGATGCAGCTTATTTAAAAAGAACAGGACGCTTTTATTTGCAAGTTGGTTATGATGAAGTGTATACTTTAGGACAATCTGCGTGGGCAGGTGGACAATATTATCCTAATACAACTTTTCAAAAAGAAGTAGATACTAGTGTAAATACTATTAACAATGTTGCTTATATTACAACTTCAAAAGAGAACGATGTGAAAGAAAAGTCGGAGTCTTTAGGAGAAGAACTTCCTAATATTGTAAAATATTTAAGTGATATTGCAAGAGATGAAAATATTCATGTACGTAAATTATGGCTTGATAAGATTCCAGCATATATTTTTATTGATTCTTTAAAAAGTAAGTATCATTTTGTACGAACAAATTTTGAAATAAATCCAATAATTGGAGAATATGATGATCCATCAACTCAAAAACAATTTTTGTTAAATGTTCCTTTTTCTTCTAATGGAAATGCAATTGTTTATGGAATTGCAGGAAGTGGAAAAGAACAATTTATTAGTTCGTTAATTTATTCTTGTATGACTACTTATGCACCAGAAGAAGTAAATTTTTATGTTATGGATTTTGGAGCTGAAACACTTCGCATGTTTAAAGATAGTCCTTATGTTGGCGATGTTGTTTATGTTAATGATACAGATAAAGTAGTTAATCTTTTTAAAATGCTTACAGATGAGCTTACTAAAAGAAAACAACTATTTGCTAATTATGGTGGAAATTATAATTCGTATATTAAAAGTAAAGTGGGTTATTTGGCAAATTATATTGTAGTTATTAACAATTTTGAAGCTTTTACAGAAAATTATGAAGAAAAGATGGAGTTATTAAATCAACTGTCAAGAGACTCATTTAAGTATGGTATATTTTTTCTTATTTCTGCAAGTAACGATAGTGCAGTTCGTTTAAGAACTCGTCAAAATTTTTCTTTGATTTATGCTTTACAACAAAATGATGAATCAGATTATTCTTCTCTTTTAGGGAATGCTCGTGGAAAAACTCCAGCAAAAATTAAGGGACGTGGACTTTTCAAAAAGGAGACAATTTATGAATTTCAAACGGCAAGTATTGTAAAAGAAGAGGAAGATTTGGGACATTATATTAAAAAATATTGTGAAGCATTGTTAACAAAAACTACTTATCGTGCTAAAAGAATTCCTATTTTACCAGAAGTTGTAGATTATGAAGTTATTAAAAATGATTTTGTTTATGACTATAATTTAGTAGTTGGAGTAAATAAAAATGATTTATCTATTGAAAAATATAATTTTAAGAAAAATGTTGCTCATTTAATTTCTAGTTATGAAATTGAAGATACTTATCATTTTGTAAACGCTTTAGCAAGAGAGGCAATGGATATTAAAAATGCTGATTTCTTATTTATGAATTCGACAGACTTTTCTTTTGTAGATTCTCCATTTCAAAATAAACTTTATTCTAAACAATTTGATATAGTATTTGAAAAAATTGCTTCTTTTGTAGATACTGTTTATGAGAAATATGAAGCAAGTGATTTTTCTGATGAGGTTTTAATGAACCACAAGAGTATGATTTGTTTTGTTTATGGTATGTATGATATTTTCAATAAATTAAAAGACGATACAAAGAAATTGTTAGCTCCGATGATGAAGAAGAATGCTCAAATGAATTTGGTTTCTTTTGTAATGATTGATAGTCCAGATTTAATTCGTACCTTTCTTTATGAAGAGTGGTTTAAGGTTGGTGTAGATACTTCAAGAGGTATATGGATTGGTAGTGGAGTTGGTGAGCAATCTTTAATTCGTGTTTCTAAATTGGCTCGTGAAGATAGAGAAGATATTCCTAAAGATTACGGATTTCTTATTCAAAATTCTAAAGCTGCTCGGATTAAATTGTTACAAGAATACGAAAAAGAAAGCTAGAAATCTAGCTTTTTTACATTTTGTTTACACGAAAAACTTGTTTTGTTTGACTTTCATTTTTTCTTTGTGTTATTCTTAGAATGAAAGTACAAAGGTACTTAGGGAGGAAGAAAGAAAATGTTACAAGATAATGCTAGAATTAGTGTAAATGATATGAGTTCAATTGGTTCTTTGTCTCAAAATTTTAATGAGTCATGTAATAAAGGAACTGATATTGTAAAAAAATTAAGTGATGCAATTGATACGATGAAAACACAATGGAAAGGTGATGCTGCAAAAGCTCATATTGATAATTTGGGTATTGCACATTATAATTTAGGAGTTACTATTGCTAAAATTGAATCTATTTCTGCTTTGGTTCGTACACAAGTTAGTAGAATGATTGAAGCTGAAAATGCAAATGGAGCAAATTATCCTACAGTTTCTGCTGCTACTGTGACAACAGGAACTATTTCAAATAATCCAATTGTTGGAGAATCTGGCTCAGCTGTTATCGTAGATACAGAAGAAGCAGATCAAAATTTAGAGTCATTAAAAGGTATTGCTAATCAATACAATGAATTTAAAAGTGATTATGATGCATCTTTAACAAATATTTTCCAAGTATGGGAATCAGGTGCAGGAAGAGCAGACATCGAATCTTATAATGTAAAATTTGGAAAGGAATCTGAAGAATTTGTAAGAACATTTGATGAAGTTATTAAAGCATATGAAACTGCTATTGCAAATTACAAAACTCTTCAAAGTTCTCCTATCGAATAATTTTAAAATATTTGATTTGAATATTTTGGTTGTTGACAAATATATTGTCAGCAACTTTTTTCTTGTAATTGTTAAACTTTAAAAAATTTTTTGGCTATTATTTTAAATATCTCTTTTAGGTATTTTTTTCGTGCTTTTTTCTTGTAATTGTGGTATCCTTATTATAGGAAAGTAGAGGGTAGTTATGAATATTGACATTTATGACGAAGTGATTCGAACAAGACTTGAAACAAATCAAAAAATTCTTGTAGACGATTATCATGAGGCCCTTACTTCTTTAAAAAATCATATAAAAGATTTAGAAGAATGTTGGCAGGGGTCTGACCATGACTATTTTATGAAAACTATGGAACCATTTTTAAATGATTTAGATTCTTTAGAAAAATCTTTACAATCTTATCATGAATTTTTAGCGGGTTATCTTGAAGCAGTGACTGCTCTAATTTCTCATTATGCTTCTAAAAAAATTACTTTAAAATGAGGAGATTATTATGAAATTTGATTTTAAAAAAGTGGATGATATAGTTTCTAAAATTGAAAAAGATTTGAAAAATTTAAATCGTTCTTTAAATGAATTAAATGATGGATTTTTGTTTATTACAGGTTCTAATAATTGGAAAAGTCAAACTAGAGATTATTATTCTAAAGAATTAAAAGCTCTAATTGATTCTGCATCTAATGTAGATTTAGTTTCTACTAACGTTAATTCTTATTTATCTGGAGTTCTTAATAATTATAATTCTTTAAATGATACCTCTTCTTTATTTGCTATGTTTGGTTTGAAATGAGGGTATTTATGTATTCAAAAATAGATTATGTATGGATGAAAAATGAAGCAGAAAAAGCACTTAGTGAGTTACCTAATCATACTTTTTCAAGTGTGTCTAATCATTTAAGTGGAAGTTTTGTTTTACCAAAAGATATTAAAAATAAAGTGAATGGAATGTTTAAAGAAATCAATACAAATTCTTCTATAAAAGGAAGTATTGTGTCTTTAAAAGAAAATTTAAATAAACTTGTTAAAGCATCTTTAAAAATAAAAAAATATCAAGAAAAAGAAGTAGAAATATTGACTTGTATTAGTAATATGCCATCTAGTGATGACGATGATGAAGAAGATGAAGATGATAAATATTATAAAAAAAATTTAAAGCAATTTTTAAAACAATTGAAATCAATTGATGCAGATTCTAATTTATCTCAATTTATTGCAAAAAAAACTTATATTCAAGGTTATGTAAAAAATAATATTTCTTATGATAAAAGTAATTATAAATATAAACGTTTAAATAATGAGTTAAAAGCATTAGAAAAGAGTATTGATAATATTTTGAGCTTGTAAAAAAATAAGGAGGAAAGGTTATGGCAATTACTATAGATACTAAAGTTATTACAAATAGTATTACAGATTTAAATGAAATCTATAAGTATTATTCATCAAAAATAAGTGATTTTTCCAAAACTAGTTCTGCCAAAAAGCTTTCTAGTACTTTAGATGCAATTCGTAGTAATTACAAATGTATTGCTGAAAATACATTGACTATTTCTAATTTTTTAGTTGATTTTTACAATGATATAAATGCTTTAGAATTTAAAATGAGTAATTCAGGAAATGCTTCTATTAGTGTTTCATCTGTTGCTTCTATTGTTTCAAAAACTTTTAATTCTATAGAAAAAAGCTCTATTTTATATGATAAAATATTTGACAATATTGAACTTGTTTCCTTTACTGAGACAGGAGTTACGGTAGAAGGTTTAAGTGATTTATCAATGTATAATTTTAGCGAAGAGCAAATCAATGCATTACTTTTAAATTTAGATACTAATAAGCCTTTAACAAAAGAAGAGAGTAAGTTTTTAACTGATTATTATAATAACATTTTAGTGGTGCAAAAACAAAAAGCTGTTGCAGAAGTTGAAATTGCTAGGGATGCTTATGATAAATTGAAAAGTATTGAAAAAGAGTTAATGGGATATGATTATAATATTAACTCTATTGAAACAGCAATTTTAAATGCAAAAGAAATGGGAGATTATGAGACTCTTGAAAAATTAGAAAATATTATACAAAAAAGTGGTTTTAAAGATTTAGCATCTTACGAACAAGCCGTAGATGCAGCTTATCAAAATTTACAAATAAAAAATGCTCAATTACATGCGATTGAAAAAAGTTTAAAACAGCAATCTTATTTATTTGCGATGAGAGAAAAGGAATATCAAGATTTTAAACCTAATAATGTTGTAAATAAAGAAGCTATTAGTTCTATGATAGTATTTGATGAAGCTTCCAATACATTTAGTATTGATTATAAAGCTTATTGTAATAAATATGGTAATGTAGATCCATTTACTTTTTTAAAGATTGTTAAAGAACAGAATCAATATGCAATTCCAATCAATATAAAAGAGAGTGATTTATTAGAACGTTTATCTAAAGCTAGTACTTCTTCTACATTTCAAGAAGATTATTCTAATTATTATGTTTATCTTTATGAAACACAAGGAGTAGATTCTGCATTAGAATATTTAAATGCTATTGAAGAGGATATCAATCGTTATTGTGGTGAGTTAGATGCGAAAGAATTTTTTGATAGTTTGGCAGATTTAAATGATGAAGAATCAAGATTATTAGCAATCAATAATCATTTAAGAACTACGACACAAGGTTTAGGATTAGGTGCAATTGGTAGTTTAGAAAATATTGGGTATTTAATGGAAGGTATTTTTTCTTCTAATGAAAATCGTATTTATAGTGATTTAGAATATCAAATGATGTACATTTCTCAGGGACTTGCTTCAGAGGAAGATAAAATCAATGCTGGATTAATTACAAAAGGAGCAGATGGGAAAGTTATAAGTGTTCCTGGTTTGATTGATTATACTGCTGATTATGGAAAATTTTTAGATATCAATTTTAATTTAAGTCAAAATATTGGTAATATGTTACCTAGTATGGTTATGTCTACAGTTACTGGAGGTATAGCTGGAACGAATCAACTTGCTCAACTTTTTGCGGCTACTCTTAGTAAGGGAACTTTTGGACTTAGTGCAGCAGGAGGAAGTTTTCATACTGCTATGGTGGAAGGTCATGATAAAAATTTATCTTTATTATATGGTGCAATAAGTGGGTCTAGTGAAATTTTGACGGAGTCATTACTTGGATCTCTTCCTTTTATGAATGATGTTAATGTTGTAGGATTTAAAACTTTTATGAAAGCTTCATTACAAGAAGGTTTTGAAGAATTTGTACAGGAGTATTTAGATGCTGCTGTAAGAACTTTTACTTTTAATGATCGATATCTAAAAGATGAATTATTTGATAATGCTTGTGTTTCTTTCATGTATGGAATGGCTTCTGGTGGAATTATGAACTCTGGAAAATTGGTTTCTAATGTTCTTAGTTCTCAAAATGTGAAAAATCAAATTGCAGCTGGAAACATTACTCAAGAACAATTAGTTTCTGAATTTCATAATCAATTTAAAGATTCTTTGGAAATGGATTTTAATGCTATTATGAAAAATAATACCAAAGCGGCAGAAGCGGTTGGAATGCAATTAGTAGAAAAAAACGGAAAAACAAAAGCAGAAGGTCCTATTAAATCTGCTTTGTCTGGTCTTGGTGTTTTAGGACTTGGTACTTCTTTTTTTGGAGGTTCTTCTAATGGAAATGGCTCTACTAGCAATAGCTCTTCTTCTTCAAATAATAATTCTACTGTAAGAAGAAATACTGCTATCAATAATAGGAATAAAACCACTTCAAGTAAATCTGAAAATAAAACAGATAGCAAAGATTCTTTAACAAGTCAAAGAGAGCAACTTCTACGTGACAATCCAGGTTTAAAAGAATTAAATGATAGAGCTAATCTTGGTGTAGCAGTAAATGTTTCCTCGGATTTATCAGATGCTTTTTCTAGATTAAGACAATTAGATTCACAAATAAAAAAGAATGAGATTGATTTAACAAAAGTTAAGCAAGTAAATAGTGATTTTAAAGACGCAAAAACAATTTCTGACGTAGAAAATATTATTTCTCTAAAATTAGATATGAAGCAAATATTAAATGCTGAAACGGTAAAGTTATTACCAAAGGCTTTGTTGGGTGCAATAGATATGTTAGGTTTTCTTGGAGCTCATTTTAAATATGATTCTGTGTTAAAATCTGATGCTATGGTTCAAAAGATTGTAAATGATGGTCTTTATCATATAACTAGCATGGAAAATGTTCAAAAAATATTAGATTCTGGTTATGTAAAAGCTGGTAATGTGATAAGTTCTTATGGTAATAAAAAATCTTTCTTTTTTGCTGGTACACCTGGGGTTGGAGATGTTGCTTCAAATATTGGCAATTTTTTAGATAAACATGTCGCGGTAAAATTTGACATTGATAAATCGCAAGTAAGTGATTTTCGTTATCGTAGTTTAGGAGATCAAGCTGTTACATATGATGGTAATTTTAATTTTCTTCCTTCTCAGGCACATCTTGTTTATTTAGGAATGGTTTATGAGAATGGTAAATTAGCATATAAAGAAATTTCTAAAAGTGAATTTGATAATTATGAAAGTTTAATTGGCAAAAATAAGATTGAAAATTTAAAACTTAACTTGCAAAATTTGGTGTTAGGATATGCGTTTGAATATAATAATACAATAAAAAGAATCAACTTGATTAAAGATGCTTTTTCTGATGCATCTATAAAGAATGCGATGGCGAATTTGTCTAAGTCTTTTTCTTCTTTACTTGGAAGTAAAATGGATACAGATATGAGTATTGCTTATGCTACAGAGGGAGTAGGAAATTCTTCTATTGATTCTATGATAAATGAATATAATTCTATTATTGATAATAATCCTGAAGTGCGTAAAATGTTAGTGGTTGGGGCAAGTATTGGAGATGTTTCTTCTGATATTATGCAACAATATATGAGAGCTTCTTTTCTAGAAACACAGATTTTAAAAAGTGATACTCATGCAAATCAAACAAAAAACTTACAATCTTTAAAGTCTAAATTAAGTGATGCCAAATTGGTTCTTCAAAATACTTTAGGCAATATAAAAAATAAATTATTTGAATTTAATCAAGTAAAAAATACAACTCCTTTTGCAAAGTTGATTCAAGAAGTAAATTTAAAAGAATCTACTCAAACTGTTCGCGATTTAAAAAATACTATTTTAGAATCTATGCCTAATGAATTATCACCAATTGAAAAAGCAAGATGGGCTTATATAGAACTCGGTAAAATGTTAAATTTTGATGAAAATTTAAATAGTAATCCTGAGAAAATGTATGCACAAGTATATAATAAGCATTATGAAATTACAGATGATTCTATCATAAAAAATAATAAAGTGATTTGTACTTCTTGGTCTAAAATATATGGAGATATTTTAACTAGTTTAGGTATTGAAAATATTGTTCAAGGAGAGAAAGGAAGTCATCAATGGGTAGAATTTAAAGTCAATGATGTTTATATTTATGCGGATGCTACTACTGGTGGATATTCTAATCCTCAAGATTTGGCAAAAATTCATTTAGGAGAGGCAACTACAAATTTTAAACCAATTTATCATTTTTCAGAAGGAAAATATATACCTCATCAGGTTTATAGTGAAGGCTCTGGAAGCTTTGATAATATTTTATCTGTAATTGATCAAAATATAAAATATATTAAAGATGGATATGATATAGCAAGAACTTCAATAGAATTTAATGAAAATGATTCTATATCTGATAAACTTCAGAAATTATCTCAAACTGCTAAATTAAATACTTTAGGATTTGTAGAAGGAAAAAGTTTCTTACTAAATTTTGTGAAAAATCTTTCTGATACAGAAAAAAGTAAAGTATCTGGTTGTGATTTTTCAAAAATATTAGCAGATGGAGATGTAGAACTTGTTAATGTAACTGCTGTACAATTAGATGATGGAAATTATAAATATTTTGCTTTTCATGAGGGTGTTGGTTTCACTCCAGTTACTTCTCATGATATTGATATGCTTATTCGTGACGGATTTAAGATGGCAGAAGGAAAGGGCTTATCTGGATATAAATTTAATCAAATTCGAAGTATTCGAGATAGTTTATTAGAAAAGGCTTTTCCACTATCTTTTGCGAAACAATATTTATTAAATGAAACTAAGAATTTTACTTCTTTGCTTAAAAATGACACTCTTAATATTGCGTCTAAAACAAATGCATTTGTAAAAAATCACAATTTATCTAATTTTCAAAATTCCATAAAAACTATATTAAATCAAAAAATCACAAATTCTATTTTATCTAAATTTTTACCAAATCTTTCTCATTTAGAAGATTATGTTAAAACGAATAGCGAAAGTATATTAAGAGTTGCAGATATTGATTTAGAAAATGTACAAACTAAAAGTACTAATGGTAATACTGTTAATACTTCTAATTTTGAGAAGTTTACTATTAAAGATTTACCTTTTAAAACCCAAAAGTTTATTTCTAAATTAGCTCAAAATTCTGATTATTTATCTTTAAAAGCTTTTACTGAATCTTTAATCTATGGTTATAAAAATGGAGATGAATCAACTAAAAAAGTTATTGAAAATATAGATACGTTAGATAAGTTATCACAGGTGCCTAATTTATATTTAGCAGATACACTAGAAATTGAGAAATCAAGTTTTTCTGATAATAATCGTTTTCTTCATAATAATAAAATGTTTATTACTAATGAAGTTGGCAATGATTTTCAAATAATCGCTCATGAAATTGGACACATGCTTCTTAATGTTATTGATAATACAACTTTGCCAGATAATTTTGATACTATTATTACAAAAATTCAAAATAATTGGAGTCAAGATTCTTCTAGACTTCTGTCTTTCTTAAATGAAGCACGTGATTATAAAGAAACCCTTTGGACTAAGTCTGTTGAAATGGGTGAACAATATGCAAAAGAACAAGATGCAAATTTTAATGAACATATAAAACAACTTTATGAAGATAATGTAGAATTAGAGAAAGAACTTTCTAAAGCAGCTACAACTTATGATATTTCAGATATGGAATTACAGCGAATGATGAGAGAAAATGATTATGAAGCTATATCTAAACTTTTAAAACGGTATTATGTTAATTTATATATATCAGAAGATTTTACTTATCGTTCAAATAACGATTCTTCGATGCAAATTTACGATGTGGTAGCAGGCTTAATTGATAGTGTATATAATGGAAATAATCCATATTATAGTACTATATATGATAATGGCTTTTTAAGAAGTCATACAAGTAACTATTATAAAAAGAAAAATACAAATTCTTTTGATGAACAATTTGCTGATTTTACGAGAATGAAGCTTTATGATATGCAAGCTGTAGAAATTATTACAAAAGAATTGCTTGGCAATGAATGGTTTTTGATGATGGATGAAAAGTTTGCTCAAATTGCTAATAAAATGGAAAATCATGAGACTAGTTATGAAGTTTCTAATAAATCAATTTTGGATACTGTTTTTCAAAATATTTCTTTTAATTCAGAAAATAGCTTTAGAGATGTAAATTTAGAAAATATTTCTAAAAAGACAAATACTTTTATATCTAATCATACAAGTTCAAATCTTTTTTCTAAATTTTCTAATTTGTATAAGGAATTTGTAGGAAAGGTTTCTCTTAAATTTAAAACTCTTTGGAGTGGAAATTCTTCTAAAATTGAATCAAGATATTTAAATATTCTTCATGAATATGAAATGTTGTTAGAACAAAATCCAAATTTGTATTCTTCATTAAAAGAATATTATACTAATCCTTCTTCGTTTAAAAATAAAAATGATGTACAATTAAATCGTCTTATCTATTTAAATAATCAATTACATTCTTTAAGTTCTACGATAATAAATAATAGTTTTTCAGAAGAAGTTATTACGAAAGATATGGTAAGTAAAGCGATTGACTCACACATAACAGATGCTGCGACTCAACAATTTTTATTAAACAAATTAAGTCGTATCATAGAAAAAAATCCATCTTCTATCGCTATTTCTTTTCAAGATCCAAAACAATATATTATTAGTAAATTTCCTGCTATGGCGGTTCGTAATAATCAAAATAGTTCTTTTTATCAAGATTATTTGGCATATTTACATAAAACAAGCTCATTAAGTGTCAATGAAATTTCTTTTTCAGAAGTTTATAATACTTTTTCAAAGTATATGACAGCTTATGAAAGAATTGTTTTAAATGATTTAGTAACTAGTACTAATAGTGCATTTCACAATTATACTGATGTTCAAAAATCTGCAATATCTTTTTATACAAAAATAAGTGGACCGATGTTAACAGCATTTTTACGAAAAGCAGTTATTACATTTAGTTCTTTAAAATCTAGTAGTCAATATGATGGAACGAATATAAATAAAATAGAAGATCTTTTAAATCGTAGTTTTCAGTATTGGGAAAATAAGCAAATTGCTTCTATAAAAAATAATGTGTCTTCATATAAAAATATTTTTACAAATGTAAATTCTTTTGTAAAAATTATGGACTCTCTTTTTAAAAATGCTCCATCATTAAAAGAAGATACTACTGTATATCGTGTTGTGGATGGATTATATCATAATGGAAAGCAACTATTATCTTATGATATAGGGACAATTTTTCGTGATAATGCCTTTTTAAGTACTACTTTAGTAGATGGCTCTTTTGGTCAAAAAGATTTTACAAAAATCAAATTAAAAATTGAAATTCCAAAAGGAACACAAGCTGTTTATATGGAGCAATTTACTGGAGTGCAAAATTATACACAGCAAGAGTTATTGTTAAATAGGGGAACTTCTCTCCAAATTGTTGGCGATTTATATTTAGATGAATCGAATCATTATGTTTTACCAGTTCGTGTAGTGAATCCAGAATTTTCTAGAATGGGAATTGATTCTTTCGAAGATACTTCTTCTATAGATGCTTATTTTAAGGAAAACTATTCTTCTTTAGCGAACCAAAAATCGTTATCTCAAGTTGTTTCATATATGAAAGAAAATGGATTAAATTTGAAATTTGAAAAACAAATTGAGACTTTAAAACAACAAAAAGTATATGATTTTCAAAATGCAGAACATGGTTTTGAACATATACGTAATGTTTTATTTTATGCAATGTATATGGGTGAAAAAATGAATTTAACTTCTCAGGAGAAAAAAATTCTTACTGCTGCTTGTGCTTATCATGATTCAGGACTTAAATTTACCACTCATGCTAGTGAACATGGAAAAGTAGGGGCACAGATAATTGAACATTATTTAGATTCTAGTTATTCTCGTTATGAAATGAAAATGATTCAAGCAGCTATTCTTTATCATGAAATGGAAGATACAAAAGATAATTTTCAGTATGTATTACAAACTTATGGTATCTTAGAGCAAGATGTGAATTCTCTTTATCGGATTTGTTCTATATTAAAAGATGCGGATGCGATAGATAGTGTTCGTTTTCCTGGAAATTTAAATCCTACAAAGCTTAGAAATGATATTTCTAAGACTTTGATTCAAGCATCGTATCAAATGCAAAATATTCGTGCTAAAAATATTTTAAATACCAAGATTGAAAAGAATCAATATAATAAGAAGTCTTTAGATAGTATTTCTTTATTAAAAAGTAAAGGAGTATCTGATTATTTAATTTATATGTATATAGAAAATAGTTGGTATCAAAAAACTTATAAAGAATTAACAAATTTATTAAACAGAAAGGAATAATATATGAACGTAAAAACAAGTTTATCTGAATTTGAGTGTTATAATAATAAGGGAGAAAAAATTGATTCTATAGAAAAACAATTGAAAGAACGAGAAATTACTTTTTCGGATGTATTAGAAGTAGGGGATATTATTAAAAGAAAGAATTCTAACATTTTTTATAAAATACAAGTTGTTCATTATGAAATTTTGGGTGTTGGATATTTTGATTATGCTGGGAATATATGTAATGAACTTGGAGAAAATGATGAAAATAATTCTAATTTATATTTTTTTAATCAAGTAGATATTGATTATAAAGTAAATTTATGTGAAAATCGAACTAGATAATAAGAAAGGAAAATAGATATGAAAGAAAAATTTTTACCAGTAGGGAGTATAGTACTTTTAAAAGGTGCTACTAAGAGAGTTATGGTTGCTGGATATCTTGCAATTGATAATCAAAATAGGGATATTGTTTATGATTATAGTGGCTGTATGTATCCTGAAGGTTTTTTAGGAAGTGATCAAACGTTACTTTTTAATCATGATCAGATAGATAAAATTTATTTTGATGGATTTCAAGATGAAGAACAAGATAGTTTCTTGAAAAAATTAAAGGATATTTCAGAAGAATTAAAAAAAGAAATTTCTTCTATTGAGAAAAAAGAAGTAATCATTCCAGAAGATATTAAAAAGCAAGCTATTGACACTTTGCTAGAAGAAGAATAAAATTTAGACTATATGTTTAAATTTTTTTTTAGGAGGAATTTTATGTTTACGGATACGCATTGTCATTTATTTCATGAGTATTATACTGATTTTGATATGTTAATAAGTGATGCTACAGATTTAAAGGTTACTCGTTTTTTTCTTGCTGGAACAAATACAGTTACTAATAGTGAAGTTGTTTCTCTTGTTTCTTTGTATCCTTCTTTTTATGGATGTGTCGGGATACATCCAGAAGATGTGGATAACTATGTTTTAGAAGATTTGATGAAGTTAGAGTCTTATTTATCTAATGATAAGATTATTGCTATTGGAGAAATTGGTTTGGATTATCATTATACAAAGGAAAATAAAGAAACTCAAAAATATTTATTTGAAACCCAATTGAAACTTGCAGATAAATATTCTTTTCCTGTAGTAATACATTCTAGAGAGGCTACGGAAGATACAATTTCTATTTTAAAAAAATTTCCTAATGTAAAAGGGGTTATTCATTCTTTTTCAGGAAGTCTAGAAACTGCAAAAATATATATTTCTATGGGATATAAATTAGGTATCAATGGTGTAGTAACTTTTAAAAATAGTCATTTAAAAGAAATACTTCCTGATATTTTAAATTCGATTGTTTTAGAAACCGATTCTCCTTATTTAACTCCACATCCTTTTCGTGGTACAACAAATGAACCTAAAAATATATCTTTGATTGCTCATTTTATTGCTGATTACACTTCTATTTCTTTAGAGGAATTGGCAAATTTAACCAATAAAAATATAAAAGAGATTTTTGACATTTAATTATTGTTATGGTATCATCTATTTATACAATAGGTGGTGGGAATTTTGAAAAGTCTTGCTAAAATAATACGAATTACAACCCAATCTGTTTTATTATTATTCTTTATTTTTATAGCAAATTTAGATACAGGAGTTTTAGTTTCTAGTGTGCAAACGGATGCGACGAATCGCGTTATTAACTTAACTACGATGGCTTTAAAATTAGAAAGTGATATCAAAAATGATTTATATAGTGCGAAGGATACTTTTACAGGAGATATTACTGGATATGGTGCAGATTGTCCTTTATGTGGTGGAACATTAGCTTGTAAACCTAGCTATTATATAAAAGATGGTACTACTACTTATCCTGATATGGATTATGGGGATGTACGAATTGTTGCTTCTAGTAAAAATTTACCATGTGGGTCTATTGTACGATTTCAATTATCTAAAATTTCTAATGATCCTGTAATCGCGATTGTATTAGATCGTGGGGTTTTGGGGCAAGATTTAGATTTACTTGTCGAAAGTAATGACTTAGCTGCAACTCTTGTTGGCAGAAATACTAGTACATATGATGTCTTAAGAAACGGATGGACCAAATAATGGTCTTTTTAAATTTTATTTTCTCTTTTCATTTTTATTCATCTATGTTATATTATCCTTATAAACAAAGGGTGTGGTTATCATGGATTTAATACACGCGAAGAAAAGTTTAGGGCAAAATTTTTTGAAAGATGAAACAATTCTTAAAAAAATTGCGGATAGTTTTTCGACTACAAAAGAAGATTTAATTATTGAAATTGGGCCTGGAAAAGGGGCTTTAACAAAGTATTTAATTCAAAAGCCTTCTACTACTATTTGTTATGAACTTGATAATCGAATGAAAAGTGTTTTGCTTTCTTTTGAAAATGATCGTTGTCAATTTATTTTTGGAGATTTTTTAAAACAAGATTTAAGTGTTTTTTCTAAAAATTATCATCATACATATGTAATAGCAAATATTCCTTATTACATAACAACTCCAATTCTAAATCATATCATAGAAAGTAATTTGATTGTGGATGGAATGACGATTATGGTTCAAAAGGAGGTAGCACTTCGTTTTACTGCTTTGCCTAAAACTAAAAATTATGGGTATTATACTGTGTTGTTACAGCATTATTTTGATGCAGAATATTTATTTGATGTTCCACCAAGTGCTTTTAATCCTCCGCCTAATGTGATGAGTAGTGTGGTTCGTTTTGTAAGAAAGGCATCTATATTAGATATTGATTTTTCTAAATTTCAACAATTTTTGGCTAAGGCTTTTTCTCAAAAGCGAAAAACATTAAAAAATAATTTAAAAGATTTTAATTGGAGTAATATTTCAAAAATATTATCTAAATATTCTTTTTTAGAATCTGTACGAGCAGAAGAAATTCCATATGATGTTTTTGTAGAAATTTTTCTAAATTTAAATGACTAGTCTAAAGTGCTAGTTTTTTTCATATATATATTTTAGGTGAAGCTTATGAATCATCAAGTAGGAGATTTGGTTACAAGAATTAAGTATAATCATGATGTTGTTTTTAAAATTTTAAATATTAAAGGAGATGTGGCTTATCTAAAAGGAATTTCTGTAAGATTATATGCAGATGCTCCTTTAGAAGATTTAGTGAAATATCAAAAAGAAGATCGTATTATAGAAGATGATGAAATGGATTTAAGAACTATAGAAAAAAAAGAATTTTTTTATTTGCCTGGAAAAGTATTGCATATTGATGCTGAGTGTTGCTTAAGTAAGTAGAATATAAATTGCCTATAAACCTTTATAAATAAAGGGAAAAATCAATTTTTTCAAATTTATTATTATATATAAAAAGCACTAAAATTTTTGAGAATTTGGTGTCTTTTTTTTAGATTTTACATACTTACTTAGGGGGTGATGATTGTTAAGTAACTAATTTTATGTACACATTTTTCTACATTTTTTTAATGTATGAAATGATTTTTGAGGTCATAAATTTTAAAGAGGGAATCATTATGCAAGCCGAAAAAAGTAGTTATATATATATAATGAAAAGTAAATAATAGATTTTTTTTAGTATTTTGTTTATTCGTAATTTTATGAAAGCTGTTTTATGATTTATGTGCTTGTTAAGAAGTATAGTCTGGAGGTTAAATTGTGAGTAGCTTAACAAATAAAATATATAAAGCAGGTGGGTATTGCAGATTATCAGTAGTTGAAAATGAAGATAAAGAAGAAAGTGTTAGTATTACGAATCAAAAAAAGTGTATTGAGGAGTTTGCCAAAAACAATCATATAGAACTTTATGATTTTTATATTGATGATGGATTTTCTGGTGGAAATTTTGATAGACCTGGATTTAAGAGATTGATTCATGATATTGAGTGTGGAATTATCAATTGTGTTATTACAAAAGATACTTCAAGATTAGGGAGAGATTTTATTGAAACAGGTAATTATATTTATAAATATTTTCCTGAACATGATGTTAGATATATTGCAATACTAGATAATTTTGATACAGAAAATCCTAATGAAACTGATGATATTATACCTTTTAAAACAGTTGTTAATGATATGTATTTAAAAGATACCTCTAGGAAGATTAAAAGTGTAAGACATGGACTTATGAATAAAGGGTTCTATGTCGGTAGTTCCGTTCCTTATGGATATAAACGTTCAGAAGAAGATAATCGTAAGTTTGTTATAGATGAATATGCAGCTAGTATTGTAAAAAAAATCTTTAAAATGAAATTAGATGGAATGACAGATAATATGATTGCTAAAGAATTGACGAATGAAGGTATTTTACCACCTAATATATATAAGGAAAGAAAAATGAATAAAACTGTTACTTCTAATTTGTGGAAAGCATCATCCGTTAAAACGATTTTAAAAAATGAGGTTTATATTGGAACACTCATTCAAGGAAAATATGAAAGAGTAAGTTTAAAGTCTAAAAAGAAAAGATTACTTCCTAAAAGTAGATGGATTATAAAAAAGAATAATCATGAACCAATTATAGATAAAGAAGTGTTTGAGAAAGTTAATAAGGGTTTTAAAGAATCTAAAAGTGATATTAGAGTTAGAAAATATGATTATCTATTAAAAGGTTTAGTGATGTGTGCAGATTGTAAAAAAAACATGTTAGTTAGAAGATGCAAAAGTCAGAGTAAAAAAACAAAAGATGAAGTATATGCAATTTATTGTTGTAGAACTTATGCTAGTTATCGAAACGGTGTGTGTAGTATGCACTATTATAGAGAAGATGATTTAAATAAATTGGTATTAGATGAAATTAAAAAATATTTTATAAAGTATTCAAATGATAGTATGTTAAGAGAAAAATATAAAGAAATACTATCTAATTCTAATTTATTAGAAGAAACTAAAACTGAGTTAGATTTATCACAGAAAAAATTAAAAGATATTGATAAAGCTATAAGTGAACTATATAAGGATAAAACAATTGGTTTAATTACTTCTTTAGAATTTGTATCCATTAAAAATGATTTTGCTAAGGATAAGCAACAATTAGAAAATAAAATAAGTGAATTAAAAGTAATACTTTGTAATTTGAAAGATAATTTATTAGATGAAAAAACAAAAAATCAAATGATAAAAAATTTTTTGATGATTAAAAATCCTACTAAGCAAATGATTGAAACTCTAGTTCATAAAATAACTATTGATGAAAATAAAAATGTAAGAATATATTTCAAATTTCATTTAGATGGAGATACGTAAAATGAATGTAGCTTATGGTAGATTATCAGAGGAAGATTTAGAAAAAAAAGGGGAGTATTCTGTTAGTATTTATAATCAACTTAGTTTGATTAAAGATTATGCAAAACAAATGGATTTTTCTATTGATAAAGAGTATATAGATGATGGGTATTCTGGAATCTATTTTGATAGACCTGGATTTGAGAAACTGATTAAAGATATTGAAGCAGGAAAAATATCTACTGTAATAACTAAAGATATTTCTAGGTTAGGTAGAGAGTTTATTGATACAGCTTATTATATTAGTGAATATTTTCCTAAACATAATGTTAGATATATTGCAATAAATGATAAGTATGATAGTAATGATTTAGATAACTCTATGAAAGAAATTATGGTAAATATTCGGGCAATTGTTAATGACCGATTTGTAAAAGATACTTCCATAAAAAGAACTAAAACTGCTATTTCAAAAACAGAAAATGGTGAGTTTATTGGTTTTTTAGCTCCATATGGATATAGGGTAGTTAAAAAGGATGGAAAAAGAACTTTAGAAATTGATGAATATGCAGCTGGTATTGTGAAACGAATTTTTACAGAGATTGCTAGTGGTTTAACAAGAAATGCAGTTGCAGAAAAATTAAATAATGATAAAATCCTTACACCATTCCTCTATATGAACATGACACCTAGTAGAAATAAATTCTATTATTATGATTGGTCGGATAAGATTATATATAGAATACTAAAAAATAAAACTTATACAGGTGCAACAATTATAAGAAAATCTTTGAAAACAAATTATAAGCAAAAGAAACGAACTGTAATAGCTATTCGTAATCGTGAAGTAAAAGAAAATACTCATCCAAAAATTATCTCATTAGATTTATATGAAAAAGCTAATTCAAAACTAAGAACTATGAGGCGAAAAGAAAAAAACAATTATGATGGTATTTTT
The DNA here is from genome assembly GCA_947649355.1 of uncultured Mycoplasmatota bacterium. Lineage (GTDB taxonomy): Bacteria > Bacillota_I > Bacilli_A > RF39 > UBA660 > Ventrenecus. The sequence continues at coordinate 45,958 of CANSRG010000002.1, forward strand.
AGTGGGCTTGTCATTTGTGATGAATGCGGAAGAAAAATGAAAGCTTGTAGAAAACAAACATCAAACAAAAATGTAAAATACTATTTTGCTTGTACTAAGGTTTTAGAAAGAAAAAAATGTCTAAATAGAGTTATTTATGATACGAAATTAAAAAAGCTTGTGGAAAGTACACTAATTCACCTTATTAGTGATTTTGTGGATGAAGATGAAATAATTAGTAGTGTTACTAAGAAACTTGTTCAAAAAGATAGAGTCCAGTTAAAAATTGAGAATATAAAACAGAATATAAAAGTTTATGATATGAATATTAGAAATTTATATTTAAAAAAAGCAAAAGGAGAACTATCTTTAGATGATTTTATAAAAGAGAAAAATAAGGAATCTAAATTAAAAAATGAACAAGAAAAAAATTTACAATTGTTAATAGAAAAAAGAAATTTTGATGATAAAAAAAATAAAGTAAAAAATCTTTATAATCAGTTTGTAAATAAAGATTTATTTTTGAAAGATTCTATAAAGGAATTTATTGATAAAATTATTATTCATAAAGATAATACTGTTCAAATTGTATTTAATTTTAAAGTAGGAAAAACAAAAATAATGAAATTATATTAGAGGATATTAATGAATGTAATATACAAAAGTGTAAAATTTTATTTACCCAAAAAAGGAAGTTAGAAAAAATGACGGTAACAGAATTCTATAAAAGAATAGAATTAGAAATGAAAAATTTTATTTTATAACGTTAAATCAATATTTTCTTGTTATTTATTTCTAGTTCGTATTTATAACAATATAACAAAATCTTTATAAATATAAAAATTATATAATTTTAATTCTTAAAGAATCTATAAAAAACAAAAAATTAGACCAAGTTTATAAAAAATTTTCAATGATTATGAGAAAAAAAGTTATACATAAGTATCTTAAATTATATTATTTTGAAAAAGGACTTGATTTTTCTTTTTTTTTTGATATAATATCTCGAAAAAAGAGTGGGTGGTGTTAGATTATGAAACATAATCGAAAAATAAGTGTGTTTTTATTACTTGTGGTAATAATGATAATTTCTTTAGGATTAGTGTTATCTTTTAACAATCAATCTTCTTTTGTTGTTAATACTGAGACGACACTTAATGCTAATATGACTAGTTTAAAGCTAGGGCAAGAGGTAATAGTAACATTAAATCTAGGTAATTATAGTGATGTTACTAATGGTTATAATGCTTATAAAGCTAAGCTAATATATGATAAGAATATATTTGAGCAAGTTTTACAAGATGACTTTATCTCATTAAATGATTGGGAAGAGTTAGAATATAATCCTGATACTTTTGAGTTTGTAGCTATTAAGAAAGTAGGAAGTAAGACTTTAGAAAATGTTGTTCAAGTTAGATTGCGAGTAAAAACAACAGCGAGTGCTGGAACAACTACTATAAAAATTAACAATCTTGTTACTTCTGAAGGACACAAAGATATTTTTGTGGAAGATAAGAGTGTAGATGTTAATGTTATCAAAGATCAAGTAGTTATTCCTGATAATACAAATCCAGGAAATTCTTCTAATAATAATTCTGATACTATACATACTAATAAACCTTCTTTAGATAGTTCTAATAAAGTTGATGATAATACTACTGACATTGATAAGGATGATAATAAGACAGATACAGATATAGATGAAGATAAAGATAATCAAGAAGAAACATTTAAACCAGTAGATGATAATAAAGAAGACAAGGTTGAAGAACAGAAAGTAACTAATATTAAACGTAATTCTTTTTTGATATTTATCATAATAATACTTATATTGCTTATTATTTTTACTATTATATACCGTAGAAAAAAGAATGATAATAATAAAAATGCTAATAAGTTGTTTATGTTTGTTCTTATGGGTGTATGTTTTTTAGTATTTGCAGGTTCTGTATATGCTTATAGTTTGTTTAAAGGTGAACTAAACGAGGATGGTCAAATCAATTATGATGATTTAAAATTATTGGAACTTTATTTAATCAATAAGAAAACTATTCCTTCTTATTTATTAGAAAATGCAGATATGAATAACGATGATAAAATTACGATAACTGATTTAACTCTTTTAGTACAAAAGTTAGAAAAGACATTAGATTATGAAGTTGAATTTGATAAAATCAATCAAGAAAATCAATATATACAAAAAAATAGTAATTTTACATTAAGCTTTAAAGCTACTGTGCTTTATGGAGCTAAAATAGAAAAAGTTAAAATCAATAATGTTTATTATGATGTTTTAGAAGATAGTGAAAATGATATTTATCGTGTTGTTCTAAATTCTTCTAATAAAGCTGGATCTATTAGTTATCATTTTAGTGAAGTAATATTGAATAATAATCAAAAAGTAGATGTTGATTTTACAGAATCAATAGAAGTATTAAAAGATAAGCCAAGTATTACTAATTATGTAGTTAAAGATAGTCTTAATGATTCAACGCTTAATATACTATTTACTTTGGATGATTTTGATTCAGCAGTTACTTATGGTAAGATTTTAATTACTGATGAATCTGGTAATACTCTAAAAGAACAAGATATTAAAGTTGGTTCTAATGACATTATGATATCTGTTATGGAAGATAAAATTTATACTGCTAAGTTTAGTGTAGGTTATAATTTAACAAATAATAAAGATTTAGATGATAGTAATCTAGTTGGTAAAATTGAAGAAGTAAAAGAATTGCATTTAAAAAGTGATTACCAATTTGAAATATCTAATTTTGTAACTGAAAAAGATACTTACTTTGTAACAGAAAAGGTTAAATTATACTTTGATAGTTCTAATACTAGTAAATATGTTCCTAGTAAAATTAGAATAAATGGTCAAGACTATGATGTTAATACTGAAAATGGAAAATATGTTGTAGTTTTACCTGAATTTAAAGAGTTTGGTAAAAAAAGTATAAAACCTGAGATGATTACTTTAAGTAATGGTAAGGAATTTAAAATAGAAGATAACTTTGATTTAACTGTTAATATTTTTAAGAGAGTTCCAACTGTTTCAGAGTTAATGTTAGAAGAAGATGAAGAAAATGGTGAAGTAATCATTGATTTTGATGTTAATGATGAAGATAATGCATTATCTCAGATGTTTATTGAAATTAAAGATAATCAAGGTAATTTACTTGAAAAAATTGATTTAAATAGTTCTGATTTAACAGGTTCTAAACATATTACTAAGGTATTTAAAAATTTAGGTTCAGTTTCTGGTTATCATGTAAATGTTATTGCGAGTTATTCTCAAACTGGTGATGACTCAGATTCTAAAGAAGATATTGTTTTATGTCAGAAAGATTTTATAACATCTTTTAAAGCTAATATTGTTTCTGTAAGTAGCGATAAAAAGTATTATGAAAAAGGTGAAAATGTAACACTTACATATCAAATCACTACGAATGGAGATTATGATATTTCTAAGATTCTTATCAATGAACAAGTTTATCCTGCAGTAAAACTTGAAAAAGATTTATATAAAGTAGATTATAAAGCTTCTACAAATGCTATTGTTGAGGATATTCGTACTAGTAAAGTTATTTCTGTTAGTGGAAATGTTTCTAAAGTTTCTAATACTGTGCAAATTGAAGTACTTAAAGATGCTCCAAAGATGAGTGATTACAAGGTTACAAGTAATAATAAAGATGCAAAAGTTGTATTAGACTTTGATATCATTGATAATGATAATAGTTTTGTAGAGGGTAATGTAGTACTTCTTCTAAAAGATGGTACAGTTGTAATGAATAAACCTATTCAAAAAGGAAAAAATAAAGTAGAATTTGATGTTGAGCTCTTTACTAAATACGATGTAAAAATTGATGTTACTTATGATAGAGATAGCATATTAGATTCTACTAATAAATTTACTACTGTTCTTTCTCAGGAAATGTTTGAAATTCTTGCTGAAGAGTTTTCTATTACTAATGTTAATACTATTAAAAATAATCAAAGCTCTAAATACTTTTTAAAAAATGAAAAGATTCATTTAGAATTTGATGATGCTAATTCATATGTTTCTACTATTGTTGCAGTTATTATAAATAATAAACAATATGATGTACAAAAAGATGGTAATACTTATTCTGTTATTGTTGATGGATACTTAGAAAGTGGTTCTAAAACATTGACAATTTCTAAAGTAAAATTAGCTACTTCTCATGAATTAGAAATTACCTCTAATAATCAAGTTCAAATAGAAGTATTGAAGGCTAAACCTGTTATAGAAAATTATAAAACTTTGATAAATAAAAATGATTCAACAGCAAATATTTCATTTGATATTCTTGATAATGATCATGCTTTTGCAAATGGTAATATTATAGTTGTTGATAAGAATAATAAAACAATTATTGATAGTGTTATTAAAAGTGGGGCTAATAATGTAAAAATATCTCTTGAAGAAGATATGGATTATACAGTTAAGATTAGTGCAAATTATAATTTGACTTCTGATTTAACTATCACTGATAAAGATGTTACCGGTGTTGTTAGTTTAGATGAAGGATTCAAATTTAGTATTGATTATGATTTTAAAGCGACTAATTTTAAAACTTATAATAATGATTTGGAAAGTGTAAAATTTCACAAAGATAAAGACATTAAAGTTATATTTGATAGTTCTAACTCAACTTCAAATATTCCATCTAAGATTAGAATAAACGATAACGATTATGATGTAAAAGCTGAGAATGGAAAATATGTTGCAGTTCTTTCAGGTTTTAGTCAAATTGGTTTAAATACTATTAACATTCAATCAATTACCTTATCGAATGGTAAAAAGTTTGATGTTAACCAATCTTTAGAGGTTACAATATTAAAGGATATTCCGGTTATTTCTAATTTAAATGTAGTTGAAGATACAACCAATAATCAAGTAAAAGTAGATTTTAATATTCAAGATGAAGATGATACTTTAACACTTATTACTATTAACTTATTGAATGATAAGAATGAAATAGCAGAACAAATTATATTACCTGATGAAGCAATTCATAATAATAGTTGTATTTCTAAAGTATTTAATGGTGTATTAACATCAAAATACAAAGTAGAAATTTTAGGTAATTATACTTTGGGTTCTACTGATAGTGATGTATCTGAAAATGTTGTTTTAGCAAGTAAAGAAATTGAAGCTAGTGCAAGAGCCGAAGTGATTCTAGCTGTTAGTGATAAAGTATATTATGAAAAAGAAAGTAATGTAACACTCATTTATACAATCTCTACTAATAAAACAGACAATATCTCTAGTATTACTGTAAATGGAAAAGATTATGCAGTAACTCAACTTACAGATGGTAGATATCAAATTTCTTATAAAATTGATAATAATAGTGGTGTTAAATCTTTGGAGGCAACGAAGGTTACTTATAATAATGGTTTAACTGCTACCATCAATAATACTTTGAAAGTTGAAGTATTAAAAGATGCTTTAACTGTTACTAATTATAAGCAAATTGATGATGTTCAAAATTCGAAGGTTACTTTAAACTTTGATGTTGTTGATTCTGATGATAGCTTTATTAGTGGGGAAGCTATTTTAACAAAAAAATCTGATAATACTGTAGTTACTAAAAATATTACTAAAGGTTCTAATAGTTTAGAATTTGATGTAGTTGAACTTGAAAAGTATGATTTTGTAATAAAAGCTACATACGATAGAGATACTAACGCTTTAACAGAATCTCTTGATAATCGAATTGAAAGTAGTTTACTTACTCAAGAAATTCAATTAGTATTTGATTATAATATTACTGTTAGTGATATTACAACTAGTAAAAATAATACGAATACTAAGTACTTTGAAAAAGATGAAGATATAGTCGTTTCATTTAAAAGTTCTAATAAAGTAAACTATGAAGTAACAGAGGTTACTATCAATGATAAAACCTATACTGTAACTAAAGTAAATGATTGTTATCAAGTAACTCTTGATGGTTTTGATAGTGTAGGAGTTCACACAATTACTATTGGAAAGATAAAATTATCTAATACAAAAGAATTTGATATTAGTAGTAATAATACTGTTCAAATCGAAGTACTAAAAACTGCTCCATTAGTGAGAGAATTCAGTTATACTGAAGATAATTATGGTGATGTTTCAGTAAAATTTGATGTCATTGATACTGATAAATCAATAGATCATGGTAAGGTAATTATTAGTAATGATTCTGGTAATATAAAAGAACAAGATTTAATTATTGGTAGCAATGTCATTAAATTTACTCCAAAAGAACAAGAAAATTATTTTGTAAAAGTTGTTGCTAGTTATGATTTAGATTCTAATCAATTAGATAATGATTCTAACTATTTTGAAGATGCTCTTTTATTAGAAAATGAAATATCATTTGGAAAACGTCAATTCCAAATTAAAGATATTGTTTCATCAACTGTTTATGTACAAACAGCAGATGGTGTTAAAGAAGCATCAAGTATTAAAATAGCTGATTTAAATAATTTAGATAATTATATTGTTAAAGTAAAAGCTAAAGATATGCCAGTATTCTATACAACTATAGAAGAATATAGAATTGATAATAATGTATTAAAATTTGTTTTAAAATATGATGATATAATTCAATATAATGGTAATTTAAAACAAAATAAATTAGAAATAGAATATGGTGATGTAAAAGATGGTGTGGTTGAAGGTACAAGCTTAGATTTACTTATTAAAAAAATAGAAGCAAATCCTAGTGGCACATTTGAACTAACTAAGGATTATGATGCATCATTTATTTCTGATGGACAGTTAAGTGTTATTTCAAGTAAATTTACTGGAACTTTAAATGGTAATGGTTATAAAATTCGCAACTTGAATAAACCTTTGTTTAACGAATTAGAAGGTGCTACTATTAAGAATTTAATATTTAGTGATGTAAATCTATCAGGGGCTAATAGCAAAGGTACTATTGCTAACGTAGCAACTAATTCAGAAATTACAAATGTTCATATTAAAGGTCTTAAATATGTTACTGGAGCTGACCATTCTGCTGGTATGATTGGTGAAGCAACTAATACTAATGTTAATCAAAGTAGTGTTACTGACTTTGCCATTACAACATCAGGTAAAATTAGAATTTCAGCGATAATTGGTAAACTTACTGATGGAACTATCATAAATAGTTATGTTGAAGGAAGTATAAATTCTACTCAATCAAAAGATGGAAATGGTCTTGGTGGAATATTAGGACATGGTTTTGGAACTGTTCGTATTGAAAATTGTATTAGTAAAGTTTTAATTACGAATAATATGGGTCCTCGATTAAATGGTGCGATTGTTGGAATATTTGCTAGTAGTAGTTCTGTTTTAAAAAATAATGTAAGTTTATCTACAGGAACAAACTTCTATAGTATTCATGGAAATGAGCCAGGTTCTACTGCAACGAATAACTATGAATTACTAGATTCTGGATTAAGTTCTAATGCTTCTGCAAATAGAGTTATTTCTATATCTAAAAACAGTATCAATAGTGACTTTTATAAAAACAATGCTAACTTTGATGAGACTATATGGGATTTGTCTGGAACTTCTTTTGATAAATTGCCAATTCTAAAAAATGATGACCCAAATAGTGTTGATACTGAAGTTGTTGAAAATGGAAGTGTTTATATTCCTGATTATAATAGAATTAAAAAAGTCTCTGGATATAGTAGTTCTAAAGAGATTCTATATCATAATATCTTTAAGCTAATGCCTTATTATGATGCTAAGTATTTAGTAGAAGATGGTTCTAAATTTTTAGATAATCATATTTTAAATACTAAAGTGATTAGATATGTAATGCCATATAGTAATGGAAAACTATTAACATATTTAACTAGTGAAAACTATAATACTATTACTGATATTAAAGTTGTGTTTGATGATTATACGATTAGTAATTATAAAGTTAATTTTAGTGAATTAAATCAAAATATTTCAATTTATAATATAGAAGAATTAGGTATTTCATATGCTCCTAATAAATATGTTATAAAAAATGATTCTCCTATTATTGAAACTTTAAAAGATCGTATTGCACAATTAGATTATGCTACGGTTCTTGAACCATTAACTACAGCAGCTGATGCAAGACATTATAAAGATCATTATAATGAGGTTATTAAATCTTCAGCGTTAACTATTGCATTACAATTATTACAAAATGATGAAGAAAATGTCTTAACTATCAATAATGAAGTACTTAATAATAAAATCAGAGAACAACTAATTGATGGTGGCAGATTTGATAAGATGATTTATGCTTATAACTATTTTGATAGATGGTATAGCTTTGAAATAGGTGGAGCTAGAGTGTCCGATATTTTGTTATTTGAAAATAAAATGTTTAAGGATACTAATACTCTTGATAATATTGTTAATGAAGTACTTGTTGGTAATCTTGGTGTCAATGTTACTGATAGTTTCTTTAAAAGTAATATTGCTAAGTATACAGCTAGTTCAGAATTAAAATATTTCTTAGATTATATTATTACTAATATTGGTGGTTATAGTGATGTTAATGATTGGTTTACTGAATATTTTAGTGCAAGAAATATTTTAGCTGAATTTGGAGTAGACAAAAATCCTAATATTTTATATCGTGCTTGGTATCAGATTAAGAAAAATAGTAGAATGATACTTCCAATTATTACTTTACCATCTGATTGTACATATATCATTAGTGGACCTGCTCATTTACAAATTGGTCCATCACAGTTGTATCATAAAGATGTAAATACTGCTGCGGGAAAAGCTGCAGTTCAAAAAACCGTTAATAATCATGTAACTCTTGTAAAAAGACATTTGAGTACATTAGCTGGTTCATTTGATCCAAACAAGTGGAATAATTATTGTATTATGGTTTATGACTGTACTAAAATCATTACAGGTTATAAAAATTCATATTTTCCAGGTACTAATATTGTAATAGGTACTTCACCTGTATATACTCAAGGAAAAGTTGGACAAAATTATTCATTCTTCAAAAACTTTAGTGAGGTATTAGGTTTATGGCAACCAGGTGGAAGTGCTGCTGGTGTTGGAAATACTGCAGGATTCTTATGGTTCATAGCTAGACCGGGTCTTACTAATTTTGATACTTGGACTCATGAATTTGAACATGCTTTATTTGATAAAATTATGTTATTCCAAGCTGGAACTAGATTTAAATATGGTCTTGAAACTCTTACTGAGGGTAATGTTGAACAAAATGGTGTTTGGAGTGAAAATAACCTTGTACAAGATGTTGGTCCATATTATTTCAACACAACTTATGATTTAAATAAGGAAGGAAATGCAACTCAAAATTTAAGTCCTGATAGAATTGATACTAGAGAAAAATTAGAAAATTATTTTAAAGGACAACAGAATGCGTTAGACTTGCTTGATTATATTGAAGGTAAAGCCTTTATAAGATTAACACCAGAGCAACAAGCAAGAGTTGCGACAAGAATGTCTCAATCTGGATCGTGGTCTTCTTGGGGAGCGATTACTGCAGCTCAAGCAGAACAAATGAATTTAACCTCATTAGAGTCTTTATATGATAATAGAATCATTATACGTCCAGAAAACGCATGGGGTGTCAGTGTAAGAGGTCTTAGTGTAATTAATAGTATTGGTCAAAATGATTATGGATTTGAGTCTGTTTGGGTAAATCGTTGGTATATCGGTCATAATGATAATGGTATTCCAGATGCATTCTCAGCAAAACGTAATTATTTCGAAATGCTTGGTTATGCAGGAGTTGATGGATATGTTACTTACGGAAGAGGAAGTACGAAAACAGATCTTGATGCTATTCAAAAAATTACAAAGTCTGTTACTGGAACAGCAATGAATTGGAAAGAATATAAGATGAGTAGATATGCTGCTGTTGAAGAAAATATAAGAAACAATAAGTATATTGATGTCGATTATATGATTGAAAGATTCTATCAAGCTTTATCAAGTGATACGAATAGAAATGCGACTTCAAGAACAAATCTTAGAAAAATATATTATCATTATTTAAAGAGTGTTACGAATGACTTTGTCGATGATCCATTAGGAACAACAGTTGAAGTAAATCATATTAAAACCGCAGAAGAATTAGTTGAAAAGATTAATGCTCAACCATATGGTTATTATGTATTAGATAATGATATTGATTTTTCTCATATGACAAAGAATGTTACTCAAACATTTATGGGAAGATTAGATGGTAATGGTCATAAGATTAGTGGAAATACTTTACCTATCTTTAATAAGATAAGATATGGTTATGTAGGAAATATTAAATTTGATGGAACAAATATTCCTAAAACTATTAGTAATGCTGGTGCTTTATCTTATAAATCAGAGATGAGTACAGTTGAAAAGATTAATGTTACTAATTTAAAGATGAATTTTGGTGGACGAAATGATTTAAGCTTAATTGGTGGAGCTGTAAGTAATGTGGTAACAAGAGATTGTACTGTTGAAAAACTTACTTATCATATCAGAAGTGCTGAAGATATGGCTAAACTTAATGAAGATACTGGTGGTATATTTGTAATAGATAATGATATAGATTTTGCTGGTAAAAATTATAATGGTACTGTTATAAGTAATATATTTACAGGAAAGATAGATGGTCAAGGACATACACTTTCTAATTTAACAGATGCTAGTTTGTTCGCTAACTTTAGAGGTACAGTTGAAAATCTTAAGATTAAGAATTTTAGTAATACTAGTTCAGGTCGAGGTAATGGCGACTATGTTACAGCATTTACACAAGAATCATTTACAGCAACGTTTAGAAATTTAAGATTTGAAAATATTACTTTATCTGGAAGAAATAATGTTGCAGTTGTGTCTGGTGCTGATGCAAGAGATAATGCAAATTCTGTATTTGAAAATATTAGTGTTAAGAACGCTAATGTTACAGGAACTGGTGTTTATGTCTCAACATTTATTGGACGTAAATATGGTGGAAGAATATCTAATGTATTTGTTCAAGGTAAACTTACTATTAATTCTACAGAAAACGGAGGTCTTGTTGGTTCACTACAACAAAATGGAACTGTAGTTGAAAATGTAGTTACTGATGTTTCAATTACAAAAACTCATAATACTTATGGAAATGCTAGTCTGGCTGAAATAAATGGTTCTATGTTTGGAAATATTTATAATACTCCAGTTATTAGAAATTCTATTGCATTTGGTAATATGAGTGGATATACAAACAATGCAGGAGTAGAATTAAAACCTTATAAATTTGCTGGTGCAAGTGAAGCTCAAGTTATAGCAACAATGACTAAATGTTTTGAAGTTGATGAAGAAATAGGATCAACTAGAGTTAGTGAAAATACTAATGGAAAACTAAATAGTGTTGCTCGAGCAAATTTAAATAAACAATTTTATAAAGATTTAGGTTTTGATGAAGCTATTTGGAATTTGGATAATATTTCTTCTAAAGGATATCCAGTTCTTAAATAATTAAAGGATGGTTTTACCATTCTTTTTTTAGTCTACTTTTTTTTAAATTGTCATATAGTTTAAAGGGAGATGATTAATTGAACTTTAAAATAGGTGATTTAGTAAGCAGAATTTCTTATAATCATGATATTGTTTTTAAAATTACTAGAATTGTAGATAATAAAGTTTTTTTAAAAGGGCTTGATTTTAGACTTTATGCAGATGCTAATATAGATGATATTGTAAGTGTTAGTAACTTTTCTCATAGTGATGAGGACATAATTCAAAAAAATGTAAGAGATATAAAAATAGATAGAAGTAACTATTTTTATTTACCTGGACGTGTACTTCATATTGATGGTGATAGTGAATATTTAGATAGATGTATGAAATTTTATGATAGTATGGGAATTCAAGCTAATGGCATTTCATTAGCAGAAGCTGTTATATCTTCTAAAATTTTTGATTTAGTTAAGGAGTATCGTCCTGATATTGTTGTAATTACTGGACATGATGCATATTTTTCGAAAAAAAATGATAAAAAAGATATAAATAATTATGAAAATACAGGAAACTTTATTTCGGCTATTAAAGAAGCACGAAAATTTGAAAAAAGTCAAGATAAATTAATTATAATTGCTGGAGCGTGTCAATCAAATTATGAGGAATTAATTAAAGCTGGAGCTAATTTTGCTTCTAGTCCAAAAAGAATTAATATACATGCTCTTGATCCTGCGATTATTGCATCTTCTATTGCTTTTGCAGATAAAAATCAAAGTATAGATTTAATAAGTATGATTGATAAGACAAAATATGGTAGTGAAGGAATGGGTGGAATTATTACTAATGGAACTATGTATGTGGGGTATCCTAGATGAATATAGATATTGCAAAAAAGATAGTTGAAGAAAATTTGTTTGTTAATCATAAATTCTTGTATAAAGGTAATAGGAATCAAAATGAAGAGTTTTCTGGTAAAATTAGTAAGATGTTTCCAGCAATTTTTATAATAGAATTAGATAATTCTATTATAAAAGCTTTTAGTTACAATGATTTATTAATAGGAAATATTAAAATTTTATCTTAAAGATGAAAAATATTGATTTTTCAGAAATAGTATTATAAAATTATTTTATAAAGTGGTTACGCTTTAAGAGGGAGGAAATCAGTTATGAAAATTACATCTGTAAATGTACGTAAAATCGAAAAGGAAGGTTCTCGTATGAAGGGAATTGCATCTGTATTATTAGATGACAGTTTTGCAGTACATGATATTCGAATCATTGAAGGAGATAACGGACTGTTTATAGCAATGCCTAGTAGAAAAACTACTACTGGTGGATATCGTGATATTGCTCATCCAATTAATCCAGAAGTACGTTCTATGTTTGAAGATGCTATCATAGAAGCTTATAATAATGCTGAAGATGAAGTAAGCGAAGAAGAGTAAGATGCATAAGCATCTTTTTTTGTTCTAAAGAAGAAGTCTTTATCATATTATTTTTTAGGAGGACAATATGGATAAAGATACAGTTGGAATTAATAATTATAATCATAGTTTAAGTTTACTTGAGAGAAAGACTTTAGTTATAACAGGTGTTAAAAAAATAGAAAATTTTGATAACTTGCATTTTATTTTAGAAACAACAATGGGGTTTATGGTTATTAAAGGAGAAGAGTTAGAATTAATAAAACTAGATACTTTGGCTGGTAATGTATCAATAAAAGGAACAATTAATTCAGTTGAATATGTAATGGAAAATAATAAAAAAAATAAAGAAGAAAGTGTTTTAGCAAGGTTATTTAAATAGATGGAATTGAAAGTCCAATTATTAAGTTTGTTTGTTTCTTTTTTATTTGGTATTTTCCTTTTTTTTATGATTAAACTGAATTATAAATATTTATTTTCTAAATCTAGTAAAAAGAAAATTATTTTTAGTTTTATATTTTGTTTCGACTTATCTCTACTTTATTTCTTGATATTATATTACCTGAATAATGGAACTTTACATTTATATTTTTTACTTTCTATTATATTTGGATTTTTAATTACATATAATTTTTCTAAAAAATAATGTAAAAACATGTAAATTTATTTGTTTTGTTGTTTATTAGTATTTCTTGCGTTGTATAATATATGTTGAAAAGGTAGGTAAGTGATATGGTTAAGAAGAATGGTAAGGCTAAAACTAGAAGAAGATTGTTTATTTTAGGTTTTGCTTCTATTATTACAATTATTGCTATGTCATTTACTATTGGTAAATATTGGGTAGAAATATTTGAAAAATATAAGGAAAAAAATTTACTTGATAAAGAATTAACTAATTTAAAAGAGAAAGAGGAAGAATTAAAAGTTGATGCTAATAAATTACAGAATCCAGATTATATAGCTAGATATGCTAGAGAAAAATATCTATATTCTAAAGATGGTGAATTTATTTTACAAATTCCTGAAGAATAATATGATATTTTCTTTTTTTCTTTTAAATTGTGTTATAATTATTTTAACTAGATGGAGGAATTTAGATGCAGAAAATTGATGATATTTTTGAATTTAGGCAAAATGATAGAATAGTTATTGGGTGTTCTTCAGGACCTGATTCAATGGCTCTTGTTGATATGCTTTTAAAAATAAGAGATAAATATAATTTGTTTTTAGTAATTGCTCATGTTAATCATAATGTTCGTAAAGAAAGTTATGAAGAAGCAGAATTTTTAAAAGACTATTGCTTTATGAACAAATTACTTTTTGAAAGTATGATTATAGAAGAGTATGGAGATGATAATTTTCATAATGAAGCAAGAAATATTAGATATAATTTTTTTGAAAATTTAGTTCATAAATATGATGCAAATTACTTAATGACTGCTCATCATGGTGATGATTTAATAGAAACAGTAATGATGAGAATTGTTAGAGGATCTAATTTAAATGGTTATGCTGGATTTAGAAATATAGTAGATATGGATGGTTATAAAATAGTAAGACCACTTATTAACTATACAAAAAAAGAATTAGAAGAATATGATCAAGAAAATGAAGTAAAATATTATATAGATAGTTCTAATGATAAAGATAAATATACAAGAAATAGGTATCGTAAATATCTTTTACCATTTTTAAAACAAGAAGAAAGTGATGTTCATTTAAAATTTTTAAAGTTTAGTAATTTTTTGAATGATGCAAGTAAATTTATTGAAAAAGTTAGAGATAAAACAATAAAAAAAGTAATGGAAGATGAAAAAATACTGATTGATAGGTTTTTAGAAGAAGATCAGTTTATTCAAAAAGAAATACTTTATTATTTACTTAGTGAGTTTTATCAAGACGATTTGATATTAGTTGGAGATAAACATATAGATATAATTTTAGATTTGATAAATAGTAGAAAAAGTAATTCATTTATTAATTTACCAAATGATGTTATAGGTAAAAAGAATTATAATTATTTCGTTTTATCTAGACAAACAAAGATTATTTCTAGTTATGAAATTGAATTTGATAACTATGTTTTATTACCGAATAATCATTATATTGAAAAAATAAGTGATATTAGTGATAACAGTAATAATATCTGTAGACTTGATAGTAATGATATAACACTTCCACTCATAGTTAGAAGTAGAAGAATGGGAGATAAAATAAAAGTTAAAGGGTTAAATGGTACTAAAAAGGTAAAAGATATCTTTATTGATAAGAAAATGTCTCTTGCTAATAGAGATATTTGGCCCATAGTTTTAGATTCAAAGGGAGAAGTAGTTTGGATTCCGGGAATAAAAAAATCTAAATTTGATAAGAAAAAAACAGAAAAATATGATATAATATTAAAATACAATTAAGGAGGCAAATATATGAATAATAATTTAAATAAAAAAACAATTAAAAAGGGTTTTTTACCATATTTATTTTTATTTGTTATAATGCTAGGAGTTTTTTATACTTTTAATGTTTTTAACAGAAATATTCATGAATTAACTTATAATGAATTTATTTCAAAGATAGATAATGGTAAAGTTACAGAATTAAATTTAGTAGCTAGGGGTAGTGGATATGTTTATGAAGTATCTGGTTCATTAAAAGGATATGAGGAAAATGAATCTTTTGAAGCTTTGCTTCCATTAAGTGAAGAAGTAATTAAAAAAATTGTTGATGCGAGTGAAGATCAAGAATTTAAATTAAATGTTTCACCTGATCCTGAATCATCATCATTATTATTAATAGTTGTTAATGTTTTACCAATTGTTTTACTTGTTGCTGTTGCATTTTGGTTTTTTAATAAACAACTTGCTGGAAATAAAAGTTCTATGGATTTTGGAAAAAGTAGGGCTCGTTTAAATCCTGATAATAATAAAATTACTTTTAAAGATGTAGCAGGTTTAAAAGAAGAAAAAGAAGAAGTTAAGGAATTAATTGATTTCT
>CANSRG010000003.1 GCA_947649355.1 uncultured Mycoplasmatota bacterium
TTCAATAATTATCACTTTTTTGTATCTACACACACTATTTGACAATTATCCAAAATACTTTTTTAAAATGTATACGTCATAAAATTATTTAAATATACTAAATAATTTTCCACCTTTATCCCCATTATCAATATCTAATCTAGAAAAACCTAATTTAATAAGAAGTTCATCTAAAACTTTATGAGAATCTAATTTATCATCTAAATAAGGAACATTATAATATATTTTACTACGAGACTCATATTCAAAATCTGCTACATCAGAAGAATTAAGTACACTTCTATTTAAAATAATCTTTTTTCCTTTTAATTTTTCAAATGCTTGTCGATCTTTACGAATAAGTTTATTAAGTTTAATCAATCCTGGTTCAATTAAATAGAGAACTTCAGAACATAAATTAACAGAACCATTATCATTTAAATCTACTAAAATAACATCTACATTATAATTCATTGTAATAAAAGATTGTAATTCCATATGATTCGTATGTTTTAATGTTTTATCATTTAAAAATACAAAGTCATTATCATCTACTTCCACCGCGACAACTTGATATTTCTTTTCTAATTGTTTCTTAAGCAAATAAGTTAAAGTAGTACTACCAGCATGTTCAGTTACATTTTTGATACCAATAATACGTAAATCATGTGCTTCATTTTGAACAGGCATCGTTTTATGTGCTCCACTACTTGTGGGACTTTCCTCTTCAACCATCATATTCATATTAAGTTGATGATATTGAGCTACATCTTTATAAGTATTAGGATTATCAATTAAAAATTTAATAGCATCTATATTTCTTGTAAAATTATAAATTCCCATTGATACTAATTGAGATAAATATCTTGGACTATTCACAATCTCAGAATCATCTAAAAGTAAAATAACTTTACTCATATCCATATTTACAGACAACTCTTGAATCTTTGTAATGTCTTGATAATCTTTAATCGCGGTAATATCTATAATCATTTTATGAAAGAAAAAAGTACTAAATTGTAAAATAATTTCTTCAGGAGTAAACTCTCCATCTACACTTTTAATAAAATCCACATCTAAATTAGCAAGTAAAGTTGCATATTTATTTACTATTTTAACATTCATAATAATCCTCCTTAAGTGTATTCAATATCTTTTACTGGATAGTTAATATTGATTGTTGTCCCATCTGAAGAAAAGGTAAACAAATCTCCAATTACAGGTAAACTAAAATGGAAAAAAATACGTATATGATAACGAGAACGATCAGGTAGCCCCGTTATACTAGCACTTTCTCTTCGAACACAATAATAATATTTTTTATTTGACTCAGAAATTTCTAAATTAGCACTTTCCAAACTAGGTATCCCATATTCATTTTCTTCACAATGACCTAAAACTCCATATCCATTATAACGTAAATAATTGTTAATAAGTTCTATAGAACCATCTTTCCCATTACTTAATCCTTCATGTTTTTCCACAATGGTAATCAGTTCATTTTTAATTTTAAAAGCTTTGGTAAAATTGATAGTTAAAGCAAGAAAAGCTACAAAAATTAACATAAAAATAATGACTAGCTGCATAACCCAAGTGCTTCCTATCGCCTGTCTCATATTAAGCCTCCATAAAGTGTTTTAGTATCTCCTACAACTTTAAAATTAAACCAATCATGAAAAACAGGTAAATCAAGTTGATAAAAAACTACAACACGATAATATATCATTTTAGGAAGTTCATTAAAACATATATCTCCAGAATTACATCCTTCTTTTTGAGTTTCCATTGGAGCAATACAAAAAGCAGGTTTTCTAGAACTTCCCTCATCTACAGGAGCTCCATCTTTAGAAAAACAAGAATAATGAACGGTTTCCTCACCGACTTTTTCGTCCTGTGGATACACCCCAGTATTACGATAAGAACTATCTCGTATATATTCTACAATATCATACATTGCATCATAATTTTCTTCAGAATATCCATCCAAATTGATTCCATTATGAGCTTGAATAGACTGAATAATTCTATCTTTTACACTAAATGCCTTAGAACGATTGATAGAAAGACACATAAAACCAGTAAAGAGTAAAATAAAAACAATAACAATTTGAAACAACCATGTTCCACCAATAGCTTCTCTCACAATAAATTACCCCTTCCATGCACAAGTAAAAGTGTCTGATTTCTCTCCGTTTTCAATTACATAACAATTTACTGTAAGACCATCAGAATTCGGTTCATTTGCACAGATTGCTTTACTACAAGCCGTATTTGCATTGATATTGTTACGAAGAGACGGCCAAATTACAGTATAGAAAAAAGCGACCAGCATAGCCACGATAATTACAACAATAACAGTAGCATTTAATTCACCAGTCGCCTCTTTCATAATTTAACCTCCAAATTCTATTTTGCTTGTTTTTCAAAATAACTAGAACAATCTAAATCATCATGTTCCTCGCCATCTTCATCTAAATAAGTACATACAGTATTATCTGCATTACATTTTGCCATAGCACAATAAGTACTTCTTTCAATATTAGCTTGTATACCTGGCCAAACAAACGCATAGAAGAAACCTGCTACTGCTGCAATTGCTACAACAGTTACTACAGTCATATTTAATTCACCTGTTGCCTCTTTCATTTTATCGCTACCTCCTAACCTATAATGTTATTATAACTTTTTTTTCTAAAAATATCAATAAATTACATATTCATCATCTGTAAAACAGCGAAAACTAATAAAATCATAACCCCAAGTCCTGTTGTAATAAGCATCTGCATTGTTTTACCTTCCATCTTCTCAAGACGTTTTTTATATTTAATCTCACGTGCTTTTTGTTGAAGATTAGAAATTGTTTTTGAAAATGTCAATAATTGTTCTTGTTTATGTTCTTGCCTTCCTAAAGAAAGACGATATAAAAGTCTCATCATTCGCATTGAATCTCGAACAGGATAAGTTTTGGCAAATCGCATATAAGGATTGATGGTATCATCACCTTCATTGATTTGATTGATCATTTCTTGAAGTCCCTCTTTAAAAATAGGAGGAGCATCATCAATACTTTTACCAAGAGCTACTGGCACCGTATAGTGCTGAATTAAAATTTCGAGACCTTTTAAATAATGCGGTAACATTGCATCAATTTCACTTAAATGACTCTTATAATATTTTTTAATACTAGAATAGTCCATTCGAAAAACAAAATACCCAGCCACAAAAGCAAAGACTACTGTAACATAAGACATATTAGAGATAAAAATAGTAATCATAAGAACAATCGTTATTAAACCTTTTTTTACTCTCTTATTAAATAGAAAATCTGGATTTACTGTATCACCATATTTGGCTTTGACATAAAAATCCCAATCACTTTCTTTTAATTTTCGAAAATATACTTCATTATCTGCCACAAAACGATTCGCACTAATCTTTCCTGTATAATTAAGACCAAATAATAAGATAACAGCTAAAGCAAAAAGTTCCCAATACATTATTCCACCCCCACATCTTCATAATAGAATTTTTCTCCTGTTATAAGGAAAAAACAGTTAATGATAATAATCGCATGTAAAATAATTTGTACATACCACATATCAATAAGTTCTAAATAAGAATCTGTTCCAAGTAGAAATTGCATAGCCATTACTAAAAGAAATAATGCTAAACCAAATGTTATAAAACGTGTATGAAATTCTTTTCGATCAATTTGATCACGATAAACACCCTCAACTAAACTATCGATATCCATTGACATATTTTCAAGTGCTTGTCCTGAATCTTTCGCACCTTCTTTAGTAATTTGTAAAAAAAGTTGATTCATATTTTTTACCATATAAAATGGATATTTATGGTTAAAATAAAGAATAGATTCATCAATTGTTCCATTTTGATAAGACATATCAATCATCGTTTTTACATCTCCTAAAACAGGATCTTCTAAAATACCAGAATCTCTTACACCCTCTAAAGACTTTACAAAGCTTTGTGTTGTATTAAATTCCATTATAACATTAGTTGTATAAATTTGAATTTGTTCAAAAATAAACTCACTATAAACTTTTTGACAACGAAGATAAGCAAGATAAGGAATAAATGCAACTGCAATCACAGCATAAATAATCGCGATAATAAGATTGTAAAAATATAAATAAGAAATACCACCTGCTACTGCGGCAAAAATAACTATTTGTGTTAAATATTGACGAGTAGTATATTCTTGCCCAAGTTCTTTCGTTTTTTGACGTACTTCTTTAAAACTATAAGGAGCATACTTATCATAAACGGAAGAAACCTGTGTCACGAAAAATTTATAAACATTTTCTCCATTATTAAAGCGGTAAGTTAATGCAAATACTGCTAAAAATATAAGTAATAATAATTCAATCATGTACCACTCACCCTCTTTACAAAGTTTCTATTTCTTGTGTTGTAGTATTCATTGCTGGTAAAACTGGTTTTGTTGCTCCAGAAAAAATATCTTCTGGAAGAGTAACTCCACCAATTCCTAAATAATCTCTTAAATGTGCAGTTGGATTATTCATTGTAATTTCGCCGGTTAAAGTCTTTTTATAAATAATATTTGTTTGAGGCTTATTATCATCATCTACATAAAACTCACAAACCTCTAAAATTTCACGTTGAAATCTTCCAAGTTCTTTACTCATATAACCTTTTACATAAATACCAATTTGAACATAACGATGAATAGTTGTCACAAATTGTTCAACATCAATATTACTTTCAATAAGAGCAAACATACGCATAGGAATTAAACTAGCTTTGTCAGAGTGAATTGTAGACAAAATATGGTGCCCAGAAGATATGGAGTTACGAACTGCCATAACCGCTTCAGCAGAACGAACCTCAGATAACAATATCCAAATAGGATTCTGTCTCATACAAGCAACTAAAACATCAGAATAACTAGCAATATTATTCGTTTTTAAAGCAACAATATCACGATGAGGAAAAATACGGTCTAAATGAAGTTCCAAAGTATCCTCTATCGTTATAATTTTTTCATTTTCTTTAATATGACTTGCCAAATACTTTACTAACTCTGTTTTACCAGAACCAGTTTCTCCACTAACAATAATATTAGCCCTACCTTCAATACACTTCATTAAAAGTTCATGAATTGCCTCAGTAACATATTTTTCATCTAATAATTTTTCACGATTTAAACGAATTTTTGCAGGAGTTTTACGTATAACACAAGCAATTCCATTTGTAGCAATCGATTCATGAATAAAGTTCATACGTAACTCCGTACTTTCAGCATCTAACATAGGATGAGCCATATTAAACGTTTTTCCCATAACATTTGCACATTGAAAAGCAAGTTTTTCCATTAAAGCGTTATTGATATCTGGTCTATCTACTTGATATACACCTTTATCTAACGTCTTTAACCAAACTTGCCCCCCATTGGTATAAGATATATCGGTTACATTATCTTCATGTAAAAATTCTTCTAATGGACCAAAGTCCAATTGCGAAAACACCGCATCATCATGCATAGTATCACCCTTTCAAATTATTCTGATAAATCAAAGTCGTCATCATCAAAAGAACCACTTGGAATATCTTCATCAGGAATCGTTGCATATTTTGATAAAACAAATTCCCGAACATAACTACTTGCAACTTCTGTTTCTCCAGGCTCAGCAGTATAACTTCCATCACGACGAATAGGAATAAGTTCTCCTATATTATTAGCTTTCACAAGTAAAGAATATAAATTATCAGGAACAGAAAATAATAATTCTGCTGGTTTTTCACTTTTAATATTTGCAAGAGAGACTCCTCTAGAATCACGAACATCTAAAACTCTTATACTTTTAACAAAATTCGTGTAAATAATTTTTCCATAGTCGTCTTCCCCTTCAAAATAAAGGTCAATATAACTTCCAATTGCAATATTATTTCCATAAGTCGCCAAAGGATTAACAGATAAAGAAAATGCAGTATGTCCATCTTCAATATCTTTTAAAACATAATCAGGACCTAATTTAGGATCTCCAATATCTTCTTTATAAAACAAACTTCCTGCTTGAATATTATTTCCATATGTAACTTCTTTTCCTATTAAATCACTAGCATTTTTTACTAAATTAGTAGATTTTTTTATAACAGTATGATTCACTTCCATATACCCAATATCCTCTGGTTGAATAATATGTCTTGCTTCCATAGAAACTTTAGCATATGGAATAGTTTCAGGATCAATCGCACTTTTTACCCGCCAATTATAACCGATATATAAAATAACTAATCCTGCAACTACACATAAAATAGTAACTGTATTTTTATTACCAATAAAACGCTTTAATTTTGTACCAAAACTACCCATTTTCATTCCTCCTACTCTGTTAAATCTTCATTTGTTCCTGTATCAGTTACTGCAGAACGAGAACGAATAAAACTTTCTAAATATTGACTAGCAATTTCTGTTTTTCCAGGATTTTTTGAATATGTATCATTTCTAGGAACAGGAATAAGTTTACCCACAGTCATAGCCTTATAAATAAGTTCATGTAAATCATCAGGAACAGCAAATAATAACTCTGCTGGTTCTCTACTCTCGGCACCAGTTTCAAAAACGGATTTTCCATTAGAATCAGTAACATCTAAAACTTTAATACTACGAATAAACTTCGCATAAATATTTTGCCGATTATCATCGACACCTTCAAACCATAAATCAATATAATTTCCAGGATAAATAGCATTTCCAAAAGTACTATGGATATTTACTTTTAAATAAACACCAGCATTTCCTTTTCCCATATTATCAAATACACTAGTAGTAGTAGAATCAGCATCTACTAAATCATCGTTAAAAAAGAAACTATTTGCCTGAATGGTCTCACCATACGCAACTTTCTTACCTATAATAGAACCACGTGATTTTAAAATATTTTTAGATTTCTCTAACACCGTTCCAGACACTTCCATAACACTAATATCATCAGCAGTAATCACATGTCCAGAAGGTAATACTTTATTCGCATATGGAATAGTTGTAGGTTTTGTTGCACTTGAAACCCGCCAATTATAAGCAACATACAAAACAAGAATCCCTAACAATACACAAAGTATAGTAACAGTATTCTTATTTTGAATAAATCTTTTGAACTTTGTAAGAATATTCCCCAT
Source organism: uncultured Mycoplasmatota bacterium (assembly GCA_947649355.1). Classification (GTDB taxonomy): domain Bacteria; phylum Bacillota_I; class Bacilli_A; order RF39; family UBA660; genus Ventrenecus. The sequence continues at coordinate 7,144 of CANSRG010000003.1, forward strand.
TTTCATTCCTCCATTTAATATCTTTCATGAACTTCAAAGCGAGATTTACATACCCCATTATTACTTAAACAATTATTTTTATAATAGTTTAAAGCAACTTCTTCAATTTGAGCTTTTTCAAATTGAGTCAAATTACCACTATCAGTACCATATTGAGCTTTTATAGAACCAATTTCATCTTCCATATAACTAAGGAATTCTTCGTAAGGTTTTATAGTATAAATATACCACATCTCATTATCTCCATATCGTCTTGTTTCATTATAAAAATAATCTACATTACGATAATCTCTAGAAAGAGCTTCTCTTATAATATCATCCATCATTTTATCAGAAGGAACAATTCCTCCATCAGCATCAAAATAACCACGATAACCACTACCACCTACTGGAGCACGATTATCATCATCACTAAAATCTACAGAAGAAAAGTCATTTGATAATGTAGGATAAAAAGAGTTAATCGCCGATTCAAAATCAGCAAGCTCTAAACTATTTAAAGAAGAACCCTTTTTATCAGTAACTTTGTTTAATGCAATTTGACTAAACTCTGTTTTATTTTTTTTAGTTCCAGTTCCATTTTCATTCATATTATAAAAAGCTTCTGGATCACTATTAACAATATTTTTAATCATAGAAGAAGAAACATTAAATGTTCCATCTTCATTCCAATCACTACTTGAACCTGTATTAGAGGTAAAACTTCCATCAATCGTTCCTGGTTGAGGTCCACCTCCAACACTAGTTCCATCAACTTCTAAAATCGCATCTACTTTATTGATAATATCAAAAGAATCTGAACTAGCTCCAATATTATAAGAAGAACTTTTGGTAGTTACTTTAATACTTACTTTTGGAGGAGCTTCATAAATTCCATAAAAACCAATAGTATAAGTACTTAAAGCAACATTTTCAGAAAATCTTCTCAAAAAACTTTCTACAAATTTATCTGCATTGATTCTCAGCTCTCCACTACTACGATAATACCCTAAGTCAACAGCATCCACCATAGATTGTTCAGCCACTTCTTTAATTAAATAATAATCTTGTGTATTTGTAGTAGTAACATTAGAGATAAGCATCATAATAACTATGACGAATACCCCTAAAATAATAATCCAGTATCCCCAAAAAGATTCTCTCATTAGCTACCACTCCTTATTCTCCAAGATGGTCCGATTCCATATCTAGAACATTCATTTTTATCATCACCTTGACAATATTTACTTTCAGGATATAACTCCCAAGCTGATGTACTCTCGCCACCAACATTTGAATTATCACTAGTAATTCTTGTAATATCTGAGGCATGAAGCTTATTAGAGCCTTCTAAGACATCTAAGAATCCACTTTTGCAACGAACCGTATGTTCTTTTCCATTAACATCTGTATATTTTTCACATCTTAATGCATTATTACTGCTAAGTGAACCAGCATAAGAATCAGGAATTTTACTATTTGTATAAGAACCCGCGGCATTGTTATATTCACGAATTTTCTTTAAATCACTTGGTGATAAAGTAAATTCATATTGAGGGGTTTCATAAATAGATTCTCCAGCTTCTTCAATTTCAGATAAAGTATCCTTCGCTTTTTTATTTGCAACACGATTTGAATCATCACCAGTAAACCAGTTCCAGCCAATTCTTCTTTCTGTATTCTTAAACAATTTATTTAAAGAAACAATTTTATAAGAATACATCGCACGGTCTCCATCAAATAAACATGTTTCACAAGTTAAATCACAATCTCCACAGAATTCGTCATCATCATTAAAATCACATTCGTCATCTTTACAAATAAAGTCACAATCATCACAGTTATTTAAATAATGACATACATATCCACCATCTACAGTAGAAGTAACATCCATACCAGAATTACATGTCTTATTACTATCCATTTTATTATATTCTGTTAAAACACTTGTTGTACTACCCATTAAACGCCCTAAATCATTAACAGTTACAGTTTTTGAATTAGACTGTCCTATTTTTGAAAATTTAAATTTAAATGGAAATACCCCACTTTTTTGAACTAAAGTAATTGGTAAAGCATCTTCTGGTAAATTAGTCCATAAACAATCATTACCACTACATTGATCCCATTTAAGTTTTATAGTCCCATACTGTGTATAAGTAGAAAATTGTTTATCTGGAATATATTTTGCAGAATACTTCTTACTTTTTCGAATCCATTTTGCAGTACTAATATTAACATCATAAGAACCACATTTACCTTCACTACATGTTACAACTTTTTTGTTTTGATAAGTCCAATACTGAGAATTAGAAGTACCATTTTGACATTCTGTATATTGATTGTTTATAGAATCTCCACCACAATACCATTCTTTTCCACCTTCAATAGATTCTTCTTTAACTTCACCATCTATTTTAAATTTGCCATTTACTTGTTCTTTATAGTCTTCATTATAATAAAACTCAACATCTGGTCCAAAAACCATGTCATTATTCCAAGTAGAACTAGATACTGAAGAAGGATCTACACTCGTTAAATCTCCTGAATGATTTTGATTTGAAATAGCACCAGTACAACTATTAAATTGAGAAATAATTGTATTTAAATGTTCAGTCGCATCTTTTAATTTTTTATAATATTCTTCTTTCAAAGTTTTATAACTTTTTGAACCAGAATGATAATTATCTTTTGTTCTTGGATCATGTCCATCTCCATGACTACAAGAACCATCATTATAGGATTTACTAGCTGTACTAGATTGTCCATTTATATTATATTGAGTTGGACTCCATGTCAAAGAAACAGTTGTTACAGATGAAGTACAATTTCCATCTTCATCACGAGAACAACAAGAACTTCCAGTAGAATAATTTCCTGAAGAAAGAGCAGTTTTATAACTATTATACTCATTCCATGCATCTATAACAGCCTTTTGAGCAGCTTCATAATCTTTATTAAATTTTTCATGATCAATAGACCCTTGTGGGTTAGAAGCACCTCCAACATAACAATCTCTTTGTCCTACAATTTGAGTAGATAAAGTAAAATATCCACCACTTTGAGAATATTTTGCAGTTGGTAACTTAAATTGATAATCTTCTACACACCATACTCTACAATATGGATTACCTTGAAATTCATTTACAGCTTCAAAAGATTCTCCAATCGCATCATTTCCACCTAAAACACAAGAAGTTACAGGATTTACAGTTGGATTACAACTAGTAGAAACTTTATTTATATCACTAACACGTCCCTCATGAGTAGATTCTGTATCAAAATTATTACAATCAGAAGGAACTGTTACAGTAGGAGTACAAAGTGGTTTTCCTAAACAATCAGACTCATATAATTCTTTCGTACATTTTTCTCCATCTCCAGCTCCAGGAGAAGATTCTTTGCAATAATAATTTCCATCTCCACTTTCACTTGGAGTTTGACAAGAATGAGGTGTTTTTTCACATGTACCTGGACAATTTCCATATTTATTTTTCTTATCTTCAGAATCTTTATCAGTAGCATACCAAGAATCACTAGCTATAAGATTTCCATTTTTATATTTTTCATATTTATATTGCCCTGTTGAAGTATCACAAGAACAAGACTCATCATTAGAAGGTCCAGTTGGAATATGATGTCTTGAACCTCCGTCTGGATTAGCATTTGGACAAGCTCCAACTTCTCCAGGAAGAGCAATCAAAAATCTTTGATTATTTGCTTTTGTATTCACAATATATAACATAGATGCTGCACTTCTTGGATCACAATAATAAGTGTCTACATAAGCTCCTAAATCTTGATGATCCCAATTAGTTCCATCAAAAGAAACACTAACAATTGCACTATTACCTGTTCCTTGACGTGAAGTAGTACTAATAATTTTTACTGTTTGATTTAAAAGTGTTACATTAAATCTTCCATAATCTACACTAACAATGCCTTCATTAGAAGGTTTAATTTCAAATAAAAGTTCATAATTATTTGTATTTGGAACTTGCTTAATTTCACTTTGAACCAAAGACCAAGAAGTTCCATTTATAGTACCATCAGAAAGCAAAGTCTCATATGGAGTATTTCCATTTCTATCAGCAAAATCAATGGCCTCGATTGCAGTATTGATACCATCTTGAATTCCAGTCATTTTCTTTAAACCTGAACCAAAATTATTATATGCTCTATAAGCTGGTGCAAGAGCTCCAACCTTTATTCCACCATCCATATAACGTTGGGTAATAATACGAAAAGCCGTATTACCAACAGCATATCCTATATCACTACGATTTGCCCAACTATTATTTACCATTTTTTGATAGGTATATTGAGCAGCCAAAGCAAACTTATAAGAATTAGTTCCAACTTGTAATCTACTAGGATTAAGAGGAATAATACTAGATGTTTGCATAGTATGACTAGACCCTCCACCAAATTGACGTCCAGGATCTAAACAATAAGACATATATTCAGTTCCATTGATATTTGTAACATAACGACGAATCTCAGGATATGACCCTCCAATCGTACTAGAATATTTTACAGTATAAGCATTTACTTGAAATAAAAACATACTAACTGAAAATACAAAAAATAATAAATAAGTAACTAATTTCACATTCTTTTTCATAATACTTTACTCCTTTGTTTCTTAATAAGAATCACAATAGCAGCAACCCCTAATATTACCAAAAAGCTTCCGATTAAATACATCCAATATTTTTCAAAAAAACTTTTTTGTTTTTCCTCTTCTTCATTCTTTTTTATTTCTTCTGTTTTTTGTTGTTCTTCATATCCTTTTTTTTCAACTTCTGCATCACTCATATTGATTTCTGTCGTAATCCATTCTTGACAATAATAAGAATTGACTCCAATACAGTATGGCATAGTATAATGATAATTATATTTTGGTAAAACCAAATCCATCTTTCTTAATTCATTAGAACAATCCGCATGATTCGCATAAATACGAATTTCATAAGTCATAATCTGATCAAAAGACATTAAATCCCATTTTATCGTTCCATTATCTGTATCTTCATAATGATAAGTTTGCTCTTCACCAGTAACTTTATTTTCCACTACAACAGATAAATTTTCTGTAACGTTATAAATAGCTGCCTCTACTTTAGCTTCTTCAATCTCATAAGAAATAGGATTACCGTTTTCATCTATCACTTCAGATTCTTCAAACTCTCCAGTACCATACATCCCAGATTCATAAGAAACTTGAACATTCGCAGCTTCCCTTGCTAACTTATTTTGAGTATCATAATCACAAGCTGCATGAACTTTAGGAAAAAAAGTCATAACAAAAACTAGTCCCAAAATCCCAATTTTTCTTTTATTCATGAAAATTCCACCTCACCGTATATAAATTGTAACACACGATGTCTTCTATTTCAATAACTATAAATCAATTTTCAAAAAACAAAAAGATGTAAAATATCGTAAATGAATGTAAATAAAATGGAAATATACACTAAATTGACTTAATAATCAAATGAAACCTGTTTCAAACGTTTTACTTGCTCTTCAATTTTCTCTTTTTCAATAAAATGCGGAACAGAAAAAGAAAGAAATAAAAAAGTAACGAAAAGAGAAATAAAGAAAATACTACTCTTGCGATAAAGAAAATTATTTTGCATAACTATCATCCAATCTTTCTATAAAAAATTATATATCTTTATGATAAGAATGTAAAATAAAAAAGGAATTTGCTTAAAAAGAAAATTTATGATATATTTTTAAAGAAATAAGGTGAGAATATGAAAGAAATCAATTGGAAAGAATTAAACAAAGGATTATTACTAATAGTATTTTATCTTCTAGTACTTCCTACAACAATAAGTGGAATTTGTCAAATAGCTTCTATATCCTTACAAAATAAAACAAATTATATCTTAGTAAATGGAAGTATATATTTTATAATGATTTTATTATTTTTATGGATTTATAAAAACACTATTTTTGAAGAATTAAAAAATTATTTTAAAAATTGGAAACATTGTATTAAAATTGCACTTTTAAATTGGTTAAAAGCTTTACTATTTATGATGATATCAAACTCTATTATATTAAGTATACTAGGAAATATTGCAAAAAACGAAGCAGCAAACAGAATGATTATCGGTAATAATCCAATTTTTTCAATAATAACAATGGTAATAATTGGACCATTTATTGAAGAAATGCTTTTTCGAAAAGGATTAAAAAACGGATTCAAGAAAAAACAACAATTTTTAATAATCAGTTCTTTATTATTTGGATTAGGACATGTATTAATTTCTTTAGACTTATCTTCTATAGATGCATTTATCGCTTGTCTTCCAACCCTACTTTATATTATCCCTTATAGTGGTATGGGATATTTCTTAGCAAAAAGTTATTATGAAACAGACAACATTTTTACAAGCACTACTGCACACACTCTACATAATGCTTTTGTTGTTACATTAGTATTAACAAGCCAAATCATTGGAGGCTAAAATGATAGAAGAAATGAATTTAGAAATACAAGAAGAAGAACAAGAGCAAAAAAAGAAAAGTATAATTCCTAAAATTGGTCTTGCACTTCTTGGTTTAATAATGATTACTTATGCTTACATGCATTTTTTAGAACCAAAATTATTAAAAATAAAAGAATATGCCATAATAAATGATAAAATACCTTCAAATTTTGATGGATTCAAAATTACTCAATTTGGTGACATACATTTTGGAAATACCATTACAGAAAAAGAAATAGAAAAATTAGTAGAAAAAATAAACGAAACAAAACCAGATATTTTAGTATTTACAGGAGATTTATTTGACGATGGAATCACACTATCAGAAAATACCAAAAACTTTTTAAAAGAAGCTTTAAAAAAGACAAATGCAACATTAGGAAAATATGCTATTAAAGGAGATCATGATTATAAAGATATGAAAGAATTTGAAAGCATTATGACAGAAGCAAACTTTCACATTCTAGAAAATAAAAATATTCCTATTTATTATAAAGGAGTTACACCAATATATTTAAGTGGTATCCCATCACTTATCAAAAAAGAACATAATATTTTACAAGCACTAGAAAAAGAAGAACAAAATGTTTATCAAATATTACTAACACATGAACCAATTATTTTTGATGAAATAAAACAAGAAACAAATTTAGTTTTAGCAGGTCACAATTTAGGTGGTACAATTCGTCTTCCATTTATAGGAGGATTAGTAAACCAAGAAAACATTGGCGAATATAAAGAAGAAAAATATCAAAAAGGAAAATCTACTATGTATATTACAAACGGAATTGGAACATCAAAAATAAATTTAAGATTTAACAATACCCCTTCTATTAGTCTCTACCGTTTATATCATCAATAATAGTCAATAGTTTTTAATATTTACAAAAATTTATATATATAAAAACCTCGTTTTCAAAAAACGGAGTGGTAGAGTTCACGCACTTTAAAATTTATTTAAGTACTTTTACCTTTATTTTAAGAAATTCTTAAATTTAACAAGTATTATATGAATTTTTAAATTTTGGTAGTTGAAAAGGTAGTTGATATATTCTTAACTACCTTTTTATGAATATTAATTATATCTTTATTATTTGTTGTTCAGTATCATCTACTATATCGTATCCCAATTTTTCATATGTCTTTTTTCTTCTTAAAAACATATTACGGGTTTTGGCAAAATTATCATCAACATAATCATAAATTAATATCTCTTTTTTGTTGTCATCTTTTCTATGTAATCTTCCTGCATATTGTGTTACCCTAGTTTGTCCAGAAATAGGCATAGTTAAGAATAATACGTCAAGTTTTGAATCATCGAATCCTTCACCAATATACGATCCTGTAGCAACTATAATTTTATTACTGCCAAGCTCATTGATTTGATTCGTTAGTTCTTCATAATGTTTAAGCACCTTTTTACCTATTCCACCATAATATTTGAAAATATTACTTGTATATTTAGAAAGTTTATTATAAATATAATTCATAAGTTCTAATCGTTCAGTTAAAATTACAATGTTTTTTCCATTTTCATATTCTTTTTTTATATCCTTAATAATATTTCCACTACGTATAATATCCTTTGCTATTAAGTCATTAATTTCATTTAATTCATAATTATCAATATTAGGATTAGTAAAATTTAAATGGCTTTTCTTTACAATTACTTTCATTGGAATATTCAATTCTTTATTGAATTTCAAACTATCTACTTTATACCTAATATCACCACATTGCATTTTTATAATTGGTGTATGTCCATTTTCTCGCTCAGGAGTGGCAGAAATACCATAAACATATTTAGCATTTCCAGTATTTATTGCTTGTTCAAAAGTATATGCTGCTGTATGATGACATTCATCAATAATAATCATTCCATAATTTTTTGCAATATCTAACACTTCACCATTATTCCATATGGATTTTAGACTAACAACATCAATTATATTGGTGATATTCTTCCTTTTACCACTTATTTCTCCAACCTCACTAATATTTAAGAACTCTTTAATCCTATCTTTCCATTGATTAAGTAGTTGTATTTTATTTACCAAAATTAAAGTGTTAACTTTTCGCTCTTCTATTATTTTACATCCTATAACAGTTTTACCAAATCCTGTCGGTGCACATAATATTCCATTATCATATTTTAGCAGGTTATCAAGAGCCTTTTGTTGCTCATCTCTTAAATTTCCGTTAAAAGTAACATCAATTTTATTTCCTTTAAAACGTTTATCAATTTTAATTATTTTAATATTATTCGTTTTACACAAACTTTCTAAGTATTCATACGTTCCTCTTGGCAATTTCAAATATTTGTCGTCTTCTTTACTACAATCGATAACCATCGGAATATTATATACAGATATTCTTAATTTTTGATTTTTATAAAATTCAGGATTAGCAAAAGTCGCAAGTCTTCTAAAGTTATTTTTAACAATTGAGTTAAGATTAGCTTTATCGATATAAATCATATCATTTAAAATTACCTTAATACTTTTAGGATATTCTATATTATTTTTACATTTATCATTTACTTCTTTTTTCATATCGACTATCTCATGACCTATATCAATAGTTTCATTTGATAGTTTTTTAATTTTTTCAAAAACTTCGGTCTCTGTTAATTTATGAATAGAATTTAAATATTGTATTTGATCGTCATTAATTTGAATGAAATTTCTATCAACAAATATTGTGTTTCCATATTTAGATGGTTCATTTTGAAATGGTAGGGCTATTAAATTACCATATCCACCCTTTGGTAGCGTGTCTTGATTAGGAAACATTCTATCAAATGATGAAATAGAAATATTGCTTATTTCCATAGTCTTAGATAGCAATAGACTTCCCAATTTTCTGGCAGTTATTGCTTTAATATTTATATCAAAGAAAATCCAAATATGTAAACCCTTTCCAGATCTACTTCGTTCTATAGCGATTGGAATTTCATACTTATCACAGATATTAGCTAATGCTAACACATCACTCTTAATATCATTATTTGTATTTTTATTATCAAAATCTAAGACAAGAAAATAACAAGTATCATTTTCTAACAATGGATAAATTCCAATTGGATTATTTTCATACATATGCTTATAAATAACTTCCTTTGATAAAGGTTTATTTTCTCTATATTGACAATTCTTACATTTTTTGCCCATTGTTTTATTACATATGCCTTTTTTCCATTCGTTTGCGCAGGCTGGAATATAATATTTAATGTTAGGATTATTTTTATCTATTGATAAATATGGGTAAACATCATCCCTACCTTTAAAATAACCCAAAAAGATTTTAACTTTCTCTTCTCGACTTAACGATAACTCATTTTTATTAATAGATGGCTTATTTAATTGCTTTTTCAATGATTCAACTTCACATTGAAGTTTTCTTATTTCTAACTCTTTTATATTTATTAATCTGATAATTTCATTATCACTCATAGGTTATACCTCAACTAACTCCAATGATGAAACAAATTCTAAAATTGATGTTATTGCTTCATCAATAGATATTTCAAGCCAATTATTTCTTGCCATACTGATCATAGATTTGAATTTGTTATTATAAAGGATAGCCTCTAGACTGCTTTTTAGATCAATTATGTTGTTTTCATCTATTAAAGTATCTTTAAATACTAATTTATCTAAGTATTTAAAAAAACGATTATTACTAAAATTATTAGTATTGAATAAGTAATAAATATCAAAAATATCTTTATATCTTGTTGACGTAATACCAAACTTTAATAGAGATTTTATTTTTTCTACACATATCTGTTCTTTAGAATTTGCAAGTAACATTACAGTTTTAGAATAGTTACCTAAATCAAAACACAATTCATCTTGCTCTATATCCATATCTTTATGAACACCTATATCTAATTTTGTAGGAAAAACATTTCCAAAATTATCAGATATTTCAATAAATACTCTTTTTCCATCATAGTCTTGATGATGAAGTTTTTTTATTGGCAAAGTAATTTTTATTTTAATATCTTTATCATTTAACTTTTCTATAAAGGCTGATATAGCCGTATCATCTAAGGAATATCGTATAAAATCAATATCCAAATCTTGTGTGGCTCTTCTTTCATCTTTAGAAATAGCCATCATTACTACCCCGCCTTTAATTGTTACATTTTTGTTTAAACCTTTGCTGTTTATTTTTGATAATATAATATCTTGACAAGTTTTTGATATAGCATTTGCATTAGAGTAACCATTATTTATATAATCATTAAATATTGAGTTTAAGTTCATTAAAACACCTCTTTCATAATAACATCATATAAATAATTCTCTATTGCAAATTTACTTATATATTCAGCAATTTTTTTAGTATTTAAGGAATCTTTTATTTCTCTATAGTTTCCGATAATTTCTTTATAATAATCAAATCCTAGTGTTTTTCTATTCCTTATTAGTTCTATTAACATTCTCTCTTTATCATATATTTGAATGTCGACACCATTTATTTTTAAAGTAGATTTACCAATTTCGAAAAGGTTATCTTGATAGTATACGACTTTAACTCTATCATCACTAATTTTGGTACTATTTCTTTTTAATGCAAGACATTCCTTTTCGGGAATAACATCTGTTAAATTATGATAATAAAATGCACTATCTAATGTAAAAATTGCATTAGGATATTTTTTAGTTAATACTTCTAAATAATTTACATTGTTATTATCACTATAAATTCCCCTTTCAATTTTAAATATTTTACCTTCTTTAATTAATTGTTTTATTTCATAATCGCTTTTATATTGCTTAATAAGTTCTTTATAAAGTAATATCAATCGAATCACCTCTCGATACATAATTTTAAACTAATTTGCCACACAAGTCAATCGAATGTGGTAAATTAGTTTAATTTGTTTTATTTCAACTACCAAAAATTATAGACTTTTTATAAACTAATATAAACTTCTTTAAATTTTAGTAATTGTACGATAAATTATTATAAACTGAAACACACAAAAATGGAGCCATAAGGATCCTTCAGGGGGTTTTCTTTAAAAAGTAATTCCATTCCATGATTCATGTGTTGGTTTATTTGCAGAACATTCATTAAACATACCATACACCGTAGTACCATTATAAACAAAATTACTTCCATATATAATTTTTGTTAAATTACTACAACCAGAAAACATATAACCCACATCTGTTACTTTTGTTGTATCAAAATCACTCAAATCTATTGAAGTCAAACTTCCACAGTCTTTAAACATCCATCTCATATTTGTTACATTACTAGTATTAAAATTACTTAAATTTAACTCAGTTAAACTGCTACAACCAGAAACCATACCAGACATATTAGTTACTTTTTCGGTATTAAAATTACTTAAGTCTAATGTGATTAAACTACTACAGCCAGAAAACATACTACCCATACTCGTTACATTACTTGTATCAAAATTACTTAAATTTAACTCAGTTAAACTGCTACAACTAGAAAACATACCACCCATACTTGTTACATTACTAGTATTAAAATTACTTAAATCTAATGTGGTTAAACTACTACAGCCAGAAAACATAGAACCCATAATAGTTACGTTGCTAGTATCAAAATTACTCACATCTAATGTTGTTAAACTACTACAGTCTTCAAACATATCACCCATATCTGTGACATTTATTATATTAAAACTACTAATATTAAGAGATAATAAACTTTCGCAGCCATTAAACATAGCACTCATATCAGTTACATTAGAAGTATTAAAATCACTTAAATTTAACTCAGTTAAACTGCTGCAATCATTAAACATATAATACATACTAGTGACATTACTTGTATCAAAATTACTTAAATCTAATGTGGTTAAACTACTACAGCCATTAAACATAGAACCTATTTCAGTTACATTTATAGTATCAAAATTACTTAAATCTAATGAGATCAAACTACTACAGCCAGAAAAAATCCCCAGCATATTAGTTACATTACTTGTATTAAAATTACTTAAATTTAACTCAGTTAAACTGCTGCAATCATAAAACATATAATATATACTAGTGACATTACTTGTATCTAAATCACTCAAATCTAATGTGGTTAAACTACTACAGCCATAAAACATAGAACCCATATCAGTTACGTTGCTAGTATCTAAATATCTTATACCTTCAATAGTTTCTAACTTTTCAAAATCAGCAAATAAAACAAATCCATCAGTTAAATATAACTTTTCGTTACTTTGTAAATAAGCTGTATATGTTGTTTCATCTTCTTCATTCACTATAGGATTTTCTACAATATAACTCATGACACTTCCATTTTGCTCATCTGTTTCATCAAAACTTGCTATTGCTTCTTCTTTTTCATTTAATTCATCTTCTATAATAAGTTTAGTAATTTGTCCTTTATATTGCCACATTCCATTATCATCGTGCTCAAGAACATCTCTTAGAGTTCCACTAGCAAGGGGAGCTTCTTCTATAAAGCTTGTCGTAACAGTTACTTTACTTTTAAATATAGCATTCATAATATCATCGTCTGGGGGAGTATTTTCATCTAACCAAAGTCTTAGTGTAAATGTTTTACTTTCTAAAGGTTCCAAATAACTTTTCTTTAACTTATATGCTGCACTTGCATTATCTAGTGTTTTCTCTACTACGTTACTTAAAATCTTTGGATTTTCTTCATCTAACATTGCTTTAATATAGTTATGCTTATTCATAGTACTATCATTTAATACTTCTAAGTTGATTTGATAGGCAGAAAACTCATCACATGTATTCGTAATAGTAAATTCATAAGGAGTGAGTGATGCCCCTACACTATCTTCTATTGGATAAGCTTTTCCTATTTGAATTGGGTTTTGATCCGTAAACTCTACTTTAAAACACCCCACCGTTAAACTATTCTCCTCAGTTTGCACATGAGTAACTTGCCAAAGAGCATAACTTACTCCTACTACACAAAATATTCCTATTAGTATTCCTACTGCGAGCAACACATTTTTATTTTTCATATAAACAACTTCCTTTTCTCTAGTATGTTCCTATCCTTTTCTAGGATACTAGTTAACACAAGAATATACTTTTTACTATCCTTTTGATGTATTTTTTCTTCTTTTATTCTCTTAATTATTGTACCATCATACCCCCCCCCCTAAGTCAATTTACATTTCCTTGACAAAATACTTTTGTAACAAATTTAACCTAAAAAAAAGTTGTTGCCTGTAATATTAGACAACAACCTATTATGCTAAAAATTTATAAAACACGTTCTTGATTAACCTTCTCTACATCAGATAATTTATAGCAACCATCTTCCCCTTTAACACCAATATTTATAAATCCATTAAAACCATATTCATCAATTTGTTCATTCGTATAAGCAATTCGTATACTACCATCTTCTTCATTTAGAAAATAAGATTCTAAAACAGTCCTTGCAAAATTTGGAGCATATAATGGTTTAGTAATCATACTACCATCACTTCCTAAAGTTGCATTAGAATATGCATTAGAATTTAAAGATATTTGAAAATAATCGCCTATTAAAACAACTGGTTCAAAAGAAATTGGTTCTTCTATTTTCTCTGGTTTTGGAAAAAGTAGTCCTTCTTTTAAAAGATGAAAAGAAACATTTCCAGGTAAATTTGGATTCAAAAGAGCAATTCCAGTTTTTTCTTGATAACGAGATACTTTTTTATAAATATCAGCAAGAAGTGATTCAGGAGTTTCTTCTATAACTAGAGTCTCATCTTTAACAGGAAAAGTAGATTCTACAGACGAAACTTCTTCTAAAATATCTTGACTCTGTTCTTTTTCCTCATGATAAAAACCAGTTAAAAAAGTTCTATAACTTTCTAAATCTTCTTTTGTCGGTTCCAAATCTTTTCTAGATTCTAAATTTTTTGGAGGTTCTGAAATTACTATGTCTTCTGTATGAATAAGTTCTACTGGATCTTTTACTACCTCATCTGGTGATTCAAATAAAGAGGCCAAATCATTTGAAAACTCTTGTAATTCCTTAGGATATTCTAAACCTTCTTCACTCTTTATTTCTTCTTTTTCCTTAGAATAAAAGTTACGAATATAAGATAAATATTCTTCTTCACTTTCTTGATGAGACTTTATTCTTGGTAAAACATCCTGTTCTTCTAACAATTCATCAGTTTGAAATAAACCTTGATAAATAGAATTTAATTGGTTTTGAACTTTATGAAAAGTATTTACTTGTCTTACAACGTCTCCTGCCATATCAAAATTACTTTTTAATTTATCATACATAGTAATAAGTTGTAACAATCTAGAATAAGCTGTAAAATCTTGAGCTCCACTTAGTGATATCTTTTGTTTTAACTTCTTTTGTACTAAAAGCATCTCTTGATAATAAAAAAGACGACTTTCTAAAAATAACAACTTTTCTTTCGAAGAAGAACCTAAATTTTTAATATTTTCAAAAAGAATCTTCATACTATCTAATGTAGTAAAGAAAAAAGAAAGATCTAAAGATTCTGTTTTTAAGTTCTCACAATAACGAACAAATTCTTTATCTTTTTCTAAAAAATTTTGATATAATTTCTCAAACATACTAAATCACCTAGTCTCTACTTATAAAGTATAGCATAAAAAAAAAGAAAAAAAAAGAAGATTCTTTTGGAATCCTCTATACGCATTCTACGTAAGTGTCAGATAAACAACGAATTGCACATACACATCCTAAATCTATGGTAAAGAATGAGTTTGTAGCAACATATGGATTTAAGCTCGTAGTGTCTGGATTTGGTTCTAGAACGCGACATGTACAACAGTTATTATCAACTTTTTCTACACGAAATACAGTAGACGTTACTCTTGGAACCACAGGATCTTTACTAGTTGGCATTGCAAATGGCTCTCCATTAGAACCACAAGTAAATAGCTCAATTGGTCTAGTATTACAAATCAAACAATTTGGCCCTCCACCTAAAACAGGTCGATCACATGAATCTAAGCATGAATCTGGACAAGCATTTTGTTGTAGTACTAAAATAACGTTTAAGATTTCTGCAATACAATTTGATGAAGTTTCGTTATTACACATACATATTCCCCTTTCCTATATTCTCACTAATAATTTATGTCAAATTTTTATTTTAGTGCATTTTTAATCATTTTATAGTATAATTTAGATAGAGGGTGATATCTATGGAAGAATGGCTAGTATATCTCGTCATTATCATTGTATTATTAGTAATTTCTTTAATTGTAAGAAAGCTAATGAAAAAAGATTTCCATTTAGAAGCAAATAAATTATTAGGTCTTCTTGGTGGAAAAGATAATATCGTTAGTGCAGAATGCAACATGTCAAGATTTAAAGTAATTCTTAAAGATGTATCTATAGTAGACAAAGAAGGAATCACAAAACTAGGTGCAAAAGGAATTGTCGAAATAGAAAATCAATTAAAAATTATTTTTGGACGTGATGCAAAACAATTAAAAAAATATATTGATGAATTACTATAGATTTCTATAGTTTTTTTATATCTAAAATATCTGTAATACGAATTTTTTTTCCATCCATTGTTAATAAAGAATTGCCGCTTTTTCCAACAATAACAACATGTAAAATATCATGATCTTTTGTAGTAATTTCTACTTTACTTTTGTATACAAAGTCACGACTTTGAAAAATAGAATCAATTTCTTTCAAAATATTTTTTGTATCTTTTTTGTTTTCTAAAAGCTTACTATAAAATAAATCTGTATTGTTTCTAAGTTCTTTTTCAATTGGTTTTGAAAAAACTTTTGGTAAATCTTTCAAAATACTCACCTCAACATATTTTATGTTTAAAATACAAATTCATGAAACATAATAAATATATGAAAACAAATAAATTAAAAAAAATAACTTTCTTAATTCCCTTTTCTATTCTATTATTTATTAGTTTGGCAATTATGTATCATGCAAAATTTATTACAAATACCTATGCATCACATTTTAAAAAACAACTACTTTGGTATATTATAGGAATAGTAATTATTTTTCTTTTTAAAAAAATAAAAATTAAAAAACTCTTTGATTACAGCTTTTTATTTTATTTAATCAATATAGGACTTTTAATATTAGTACTTTTTATTGGCAGTAACATTAACGGAGCGAAAGCTTGGATTGACTTAAAATATTTTAATTTACAACCAAGTGAACTAATGAAATTATCTTATTCTTTATTTTTAGCAAAATTTATTTCTAAAAAGAAATTGAAAAACAAAAAAGAAGAATTACTATTTTTAATAGAAATACTAGGAATATTTTTAATACCTTCTTTTTTAGTATTTCTAGAACCAGATACTGGAGCAATTATATTTTATGGAGCAATTACACTAGTTTTACTTTGGAACTCTACTCTTCGAAAAAGATGGTTCTTAATAATTGGTATTTTTTTAATGATTTTTATATGTGGATTTTTCTACTGTTATTTTTTGGAAAAAGATTTTTTAATATCCATTTTAGGAACATCATTTTTTTATCGAATGGATAGACTCTTAAATTTCCGAGAAGGAATGCAAATAGAACATGCCCTTATCGCGATAGGAAGTGCAGATTTTCTAAAATTTTCTCTTACAAAAACAGGAATTTATATTCCAGAGTCCCCTACAGACTTTGCTTTTGCATTGACTTCAAATGTGTTTGGTTTATTTGGAAATATCATGATTATTATTTGCTTTTTTCTATTAGATTGGTGGTTTATAAATGATTGGAAAACAAAAAAGAAAAAAGAAGAAAAACTTTTTTATTTATCATTTATAACAATCTTTCTACTAAGTCAAATAATAAATATTAGTATGAATTTAGGCATTTTTCCCATCATTGGAATTCCTCTACCATTTATAAGTTATGGAGGTTCTTCTACAATTGTATTATTTTTGTATTTAGCAATTATTTTTTCTAGTAAACAAAAGAAAAAGACACATCGTGTCTAATATGGAAAATAATAACTATAAGAATAATTACCATAAGGCCCCATTGGTCTTGGTGGTGGAGGTGGTGGCATAGGTCTTGGTGGTGCAACATTATAAATAGGTCGTGGTCTTGTAAGACCTACTGCTGCTCCACCAGTCAAAGCCCCAACTAAAAATGGAAATACAAATTGCCGATCACCATTTCCACGATAATTCATTGGATACGAAAACATAAAAAATTACTCCTCTCATCAATAATATATGAAAAGAAAAAAAGAAGCACTAGACACCTGCCTATTTTGCTTTCTTCTTTGTTTTTAAAACTTCATTTTTCTTAGAAGACTTTGTATTCTTCTTCGTTTCTAATACTTTTTCACTTTTTTTCTTAGAAGTATTTTTTTTATTTGTAGATACTTTTGGTTTAGAAGTATTTTGTTTCTTTTTAATTTCTTTTTCTTCTATCACTTCAACTTCATCAAGCTCAATCAAAAACTCATCTAGTAAAGAAGTCGCGCCATGTTTTACTTCGTTTGCTACACGTTCTACAACAGGAGCTCCAATTTCTTTAGCATCAGAAATAAGTTCATTACACTTCATAGTAATGAGAGAAACTTTTTCCTTCACAATATCTTTAGCCATATCACTACTAATAGAAGATAATTCTTCTTTAATTTCTTTCACTTTATTTAAAAGAGATAACTTTGATTCTTCTATATCAATATTTTTAATAGTATCAACAAGTAAAGCAAATGATGTTTTTAAGTCATTTCTTGTTTCACTACCTTCTTTCGGAGCAAGTAAAATACCAAGTCCAACACCTACTAATGCACCCGTAAAAAAAGAACGAAATCTTCCTTGACTCATGATTCCTTTGTCTCCTTTTTAGAAACCTCTTTTTTCTTATTCTTTTTTGCAGTAAACAAATTTGCAATTAAAGAAGTAATTCCTTCTACAACTTTATCAGTAATCAAAACAATACGATCTGTAGTACTATCAATAATATGAAATAGACCATCTAAAGCTTTTACTTTTTCATTTACATTATCAACTACTTTTTCTACTTTATCTAAAGTAACTAAACATTTAATAACTAACACAATTCCAATAATTAAAATAATAATTAACAATACATAAATTACAATAGGTAAAAATTCTAATAAAAAACTCATCTTATTCATCCTCTCTATTTTCATACATTGAATCGATTAAATCAAATAAATCACTTTCTAATGTATCATCATCTTCAATTTTTTCCTGTTCACTTTTCTCTGTTTGTTGATCTAATACTGCTAATTCTAATTCTTCATCATTTTGTATCACTATATCTTCTTCTATATCAGTATTTGGTTCTTCCAAAAAAGTTTCTTCTTCTTTAAAATCAGGAAGTTCAATCGTAGCAAAAGAAGTTTCTTCTAATAAATCATCAATAGTCTTTTCCTCTTCTACTTCTTTCTTTTTCATAACTGGTGTTTCTTTTACAGGCACATTTAAACTTTTCTCAATATCATCTTCTAAAGTCCCAAAAGCTTTTTTACGTACATCATCCACATCAATTTGTTTTGGAAGAGGTTTTGCAACAACAATATCTTCTTTTTTATAATTTTTATCTAAGACTCCATAAACTGGAGAAATAACAGGAGAAGGTCGAAATTTTCTAGAATCAAAATCGCTCTTTTTAGATTCATAAGCACGTCCTTTAATCTCTGGAGCTTTTGTAATTCTTGGAACTTCTTTCTTTTTAGGATTTTCATAATCAAACAAGTTAATACTCATATTTTCTTTATTATCTTGTTTAGAATCCTTCATTTCCTCAAATTCTTCATCATCAAAAACAGGAAAATCAAAAGTTTTCTCTGCCTTAAACAAATCACGTTCTTTTAAAAGTGGCTCTGATTCTTTCTCTTCAAAAACAACACTTCTTCTTTTTTCTATTGGCTTTGGTTCCTCAATTTTTTCTTTTTTGATAGGTTCCGAAGCTGGTATTTCAATCTCTTCTTCTTCAAATAACACATTCTTAATCTTATTTAACAATCCCATAATTACCCTCTTTTCTTATCTACGAATAAAATCTGGATCAACAATTTCATCTTTTTCTTCATATTGTCCATACTCTTCTACTATTTGTAGATACTCACTTTCTGTCTCTGCACTTTCAAAAATATTATAAACAACTTCATTTGCTTTTAGTGCATCTTCACCCATTAAATTGGCTAAAACTTCATCTTGATAGGAAATAGAAGAAAGAATTGACATGCCATATAAAAGTATATTAGGTATATTTTCTTTATCTACTATCACTTCTATTTTAGCATAATTATACATGATTTCAACAAAATATTTTTCATTTTCCAATTTTTTTATTTCTGTATACCCAAATTTATCATCTTTTAAAAGTTCTTTACTAAAATAAACATCAGGTTTTACATTATAATCTTTCTTGGTTTTATTAAAATAACTTACTCGGTCTACATACATATAAAATATAGAGTCTTCATAAGAAAACACTTCATTACTACCTTCATGACCAATTTTTTTTAATCCCTTAGGTAAATAATATTTGTACCCTGAACGAAATGTATTATAAATGTTAATAGAAGAAGAAAGACCTTCTGAAAGTAAAGTATCATAACTAGATTCACTAAAAGAACTACATCCACTTCCTAAAAAAAGTAAGATAAAAAGAATAAACATTTTTTTCATATAAAAATCTCCCTAGGCTTTCTAAGTATATCAAAAAAAGAAAAAAAAGTAAAATTACTGATTCTTCCAAGCTTTTAAATAATTGATTTTATAACCAAGACTAGAAAATTTTTCTTCATATTCCGTTAAAACATTAGAAATATCTGTATTTAAAAGATCTAAACTAACGCGTTCAAAAATATAACCATATTGACTAAGCGTCTCTAAACTATAAGAAAATAAGGATATATTATCTGTTTTTTGAATAATTCGATTTTTATCTTTAAAAATAGCATCATAAACTTTTAAAAAATTGGGACTAGTAAGCCTTCTTTTAGCATGACGTACTTTAGGCCAAGGGTCAGAAAAATTCAAATAAAGAGTATGAATTTCTTTGGTAAATACTTTTTCTAAGTCTTTCGCATCATAACAAAAAAAACGAATATTAGATATATTTTCTAAAGAAACTTTTTCAATTGCTCTTACTAACACACTTGCATACTTTTCGACTCCAATAAAGTTAATATTAGGAAATTTCTTGGCCATTTGAATTAAAAACTGCCCTTTTCCAGTTCCAATTTCTAAATGTATAGGATTAGAATTAGAAAATAAAGTTTGAAAATTTCCACGATACTCTAGAGGATTTTTTAAATAATAAGGACTATTTTCTAATATGCTTACTGCATTTTTCACATTTCTTAAACGCATAATATCACTTCTTTCTATTATTTTGCATATACTTTTTATAAAGGAGGACTTTTATGAAAAAAAATCGTAATTCATTTTTTGAAAGTTCAAATTTTAATATGAGTAGTATGGGGTCTAACATGAATACATTTCCAATGGGTATGAATATGATGAATCAACCAATGCCTAATATGAATGCTAGTTCAAATTTTTATGCTTCAACAAATATGCCAATGCCAATGCCAAATTATCCAAACATGAATAACAATTCTTCGACATTTGACGAACTAGAAAGTCGCATGGCAAGATTAGAAAGAAACCTAAATCGACTAGATGCAAGACTAACAAAACTAGAAGGTAACATGTTCCAAACAACAACTACTTTTGATTCAGATGGTAATATGTATATGGTATAGAACGTAAAGTTCTTTTTTAAGATAAACTTACTTTTCCAAAGGTAAGTTTTTTTACAATTTTATGTAAATATTCTTTTCCAAAAATAGCAGTTAACAAGCCTTGTTTATAAGCTAAAAATAAATAAACAATCGCTCCTGCAATAGAAAGAATAGAAACATATAAAATGGAAGAAGTCTTACTATAGTAATTGACAGGGAGAATCATTTGAAAAAGAAGCACAACCACAATCATAACAAGTGTAGGCATGATAATTTTACCAACCATCATTAAAGTTTCCTTATATTTTAAATGATGTTTTTTACGTAAAGTAATCAATGTACTTAAAAAGGAAATAGAATATCCTAAAATACTTGCGACAATAGCGCCTATAAAAGGTTGACAACCTAATTTATGAAACAAAATCATTAAAGGAACATCTAAAATGGCATTTGTAGCGTAGCCAAGTAAAGTTGTCAAATAAACGGCTTTAAATTTGTTTAAACTCTGTAAAGTAGAAGAAGTAATCATGTAAAGGTTAAAAAATAAAGCAACAAAAATGTAAATAGATAATACTAGACTTCCAAGTTCTAACTCACTTGTTCCATAAAAAATGCTCCATATTGGTTTGGAAAGAAGAGAAATACCTATAACCATTGGAATACAAGTAACAAAAATAATTTGTAAAGCTTTATTAAGTCTTGATTCTACTAAATTCCATTTTTTTAAAGTAAATGCTTCGACAATATTAGGAATTAAACTAATGGATAAACCCATTGCAATAGAATTGACTATCATACTAATTTTACCAGACCATGTGGCAACTGATGAAGTAATAAATTCTGTAGTGGATGCATCATATCCTAAAGAAGTCATCGTTCTAGAAATAAACACCATATCGACAAAATTATAAAGAGAAACCGCAACATCTATTATAATAAATGGAATCGCATATTGTAAAATCTTTTTCACAATATCTTTATTACTAATTGTATCTTTTTTAGAAACATCACAAAAACCAAGTTCTTTTTTATTCTTATGCATATTACGAAGAATATATAAAACTGCAGCAAAGCCTCCTGCAAAAGCTCCAAAAACAGCAATACCTACAGAAGTAGTTAAAGAAAGATGAAACACATTTAAAGCAAGAAAACTACCACCTAAAATAACACCAATTCGAACGATTTGTTCAATCACTTGACTGATACTAGAAACATTGATTATATTATGACCTTGTAAATATCCTTTAGAAACACTTAAAAAAGGAATAACTAAAATTGCAAATGATACACACCGAATAACAAAAGCAACATCAAAAATCGTATTACCACCTTGTAACTCACCAATAATTAAAGTAGCCAATCCTTCAGCAAAGAAAAACAAAACCAAAAAAGTAAGAATAGATACAATACTTATAATTTTCTTTCCTAAACGATATGCCCTTACCTTAGCATCTATGTATCCTAAAGTATTATACTCTTTAATAATTTTTGAAATCGCGACAGGAAGTCCCGCCGAAGAAATATCTAGAAAGATTACATAAATATTATAAGCATAAGCATAAAGTGCACTTCCTTGTACTCCAATCATCGCATAAAAAGGAATTACATAAAGCATTCCAAGTATTTTAGTTATAACAATTGCAAAAGTTGCGATAACAGTTCCTTCTATAAAAGAACTTTTCTTCATATTAAACCACTTATTCCTTTTCAAAATAAATCACCATCGCGGAAAAACAATAAATTTGATCTTCACCTTGTATTCCAATCGCGACTTCATACTTAATATCCATTATATCACCTTTTATAGAACTTAGAAAAGCATTTATTTTTCCTTCCAAATCTTTTTCTGTATTTTCATCAAAACATTTTACTTTCATAAATCCACCTCTTTATTATAAGTTAAACATAAAAAAAGAAAATAAATTGTCGAAAAATAAGAAATTTGCTATACTTTTTAAAGAGGTGAAAAAATGAAAAAACAAATCCTTTTTCTAAGTATTATTAGTTTACTTTTAATAGGAATGATTACAATTTTATTTAAAAACAATACCTACGAATTAACTTTTGTCGTAGATAGTGAAATTTATAATATTCTAAAAATTAGAAAAAATACTATTTTAACATCACTAGAACCACCAAAAAAAGAAGGATACTCTTTTATAGGCTGGTATGATGAAGAAAAAGAATTATTAAAAAGTAATCAAAAAATAACTGAAGACAAAGTTTATTATGCAAGATTCGCGAAAATAGTAACAGAAGAAGAATAAAGAAAAAACTATCCAAAAAGGATAGAATTTTTTTATTTTACAACAATATTTACAATTTTATTAGGAATAACAATAGTTTTAACAATTTCTTTTTCACAAATATATTTTTCTATTTTCTCATCTTTCAAAGCTTTTTCTAAAATAGATTCTTTTTCTTCATCAAAGAAAGTAGAAATTTCTCCTCTTATTTTACCATTTACTTGAACCCCAAGAATAATTTCTTTTTGAGTCGCCTTTTCTTCATCAAAACTAGGCCAATAATCATAAGCAATCGTTTTAGTATGTCCTAAAAATTCCCACAATTCTTCTGTAATAAAAGGTGCAATAGGATTTAAAAGTTTCACAAATCCTTCTGCATATTCTTTTGGAAAAACACTTTCTTTATAAACTGCATTGATAAAAATCATCATTTGACTAATCGCAGTATTAAAGTTTAAAGTCTCATAATCTTCTGTGACTTTTTTTACAGTTTGATGATAAATTTGTTCTAGATTTTTATTTTCTTGTTCTAAAATAATTCCACTATGAAAAAGTCTCCAAATACGTTCTAAAAATTTACGAGCCCCTTCTACTCCACTATTACTCCAAGGTTTATCTGCTTCAAGAGGTCCCATAAACATTTCATAAAGTCGTAATGTATCTGCCCCATAATCTCTAATAATATCATTCGGATTTATAGCATATTCTGGATATCGTTTTCCCATTTTAATACCATTTGCCCCCAAAATCATTCCTTGATGAACTAATTTTTGAAATGGTTCTTCAGTTGGAGCAATTCCTTTTTCAAATAAATAACGATTCCACATTCTAGAATAAAGAAGATGACCAACCGCATGTTCAGGTCCTCCAACATATAAATCTACTGGCATCCAATGTTTTAACAACTCTGGATTAGCAAGTTCTTTTTCATTATTAGGATCAATATAACGAAGATAATACCAACTAGACCCAGCAGAACCTGGCATAGTAGAAGTCTCCATCGTTCCTTTCTTTCCATGATAAACAAGAGATACCCAATCAGTCGCACGATTAAGCGGAGATAACCCTGTTTTACTAGGAGAATAATCAAGTAGTTCAGGTAATACAAGTGGTAAATCTTCATCATCTAAAGCTTCCATACTTCCATCTTCATAATGAATAATAGGAATTGGTTCTCCCCAATATCTTTGACGAGCAAAAATCCAATCTCTTAAACGATAATTTACTTTTTTACTTCCAAGATTGTTCTCTTCTAACCAAGATATCATAGTTTTAATTCCTTCTTCTTTATTTGTAAGGCCATTTAAAAAAGAAGAATTGATATAAGTACCATCTTTCGTATAAGGAAGTTCTTCATTGTCAGAAGCAATAACAGGTACGATTGGTAAAGAAAACTTCGTAGCAAATTCATAATCACGTTCATCATGAGCAGGGACTGCCATAATTGCACCAGTACCATAACTTGCTAGTACATAATCACTAATCCAAATAGGAATTTCACTTCCATTTATTGGATTGATTGCATAGGCTCCAGTAAATACACCCGTTTTCTCTTTATTTAATTCTGTTCTTTCTAATTCAGATTTCATGGAACATTCTTTTTTATAAGATAAAACTTCTTGTTTTTGACTTTCACTCATAATTTGTTCTACAAGTTCATGCTCTGGGGCAAGTACACAATAAGTCGCCCCAAATAAAGTATCAGGTCTTGTAGTAAAAACAGTAAAAGTTTGTGAAAAGTCTTTCACCTTAAAATGAACTAAAGCACCTACAGATTTTCCAATCCAATTTCTTTGAATTTCCTTAGTAGAATTTGGCCAATCCAAAGAATCTAAACCTTCTAATAATTTATCTGCATAACGCGGCATATCAATAACCCATTGTTTCATGTTTTTACGAACTACAGGAAACCCACCACGTTCACTTTTCCCATCAATTACTTCATCGTTTGCTAAGACAGTTCCAAGTTCTTCACACCAATTAACAGGCATATCTTTTAATGTTGCAAGTCCATCTTGATAAAGATTTTTAAAAATCCATTGAGTCCAATGATAAAACTTTGTATCACATGTAGAAACTTCTTTGGACCAATCATAAGAAAGTCCTACAAGACGTAGTTGAGCTTTAAAGGTTTCAATATTTTTAATCGTAAATCCTTCAGGATGATTTCCTGTTTTGATTGCATATTGCTCAGCTGGCAAACCAAAAGAATCAAATCCCATAGGATGTAAAACATTATACCCTTGCATACGTTTCATTCTAGCCACAACATCAGTTGCTGTATATCCTTCAACATGACCACAATGAAGAGCTACACCAGATGGATAAGGAAACATATCAAGAGCATAATACTTTGGCTTACTAAAATCCCAAATATCTGTTTGAAAAACATGATTATCTTCCCATCTTTTTTGCCATTTTTGTTCTATTTCATTATGATTATAATTCATTTTTCTTCATTCCTTTCTTAATACCATAACCTTTATTTACTAAATGTCTACCATAAATTTCATAAAAGGCATAAATAAGTGCAAAAAGCAGCACAAATCCAACAGTCATTCTCCACAACATAGAAATATCTAATAAAGAAATAAATGTTGTCACAAAAGATAATATAAAACTATCAATAAAACTAAACCAAAGGAGCATTTTTCGAACAGGTAAAATCTTAATATCTAATCGAAATTTCAACACCAAATAATTTAGTTCACCAATTTTTTTCCTCTTTTTTTTCTTAAACTTATACATATTCATACAATAAGTAAGAACAAAAAAAAGTAAAAACACAACCAAGAAAAAGAGTAAATTCATCCAAAATTCTTTTGTATCCATAATTCCCTCCAAAATAAAAAGGTCGTACCAAAAGGACGCAAAGATGCGTGGTACCACCTTAATTTATTCTCATTTTTGATAAAGGAGTGTCCTCCTATTGCATCCAAAAGCAAGTTCATAAGTTCTTTTGTTTGTTCTCACCTTCCACAAACTCTCTATAAAAAAGAAACATTATTACTACTCTTTTTTCTTCGCCATTAAAATTATTATAAAGGATAACTCTCTAGAATTCAAGAAAAATTATTTTAAAAATAGATTTTCTTGTGACACTATTTCAAAAACACTTTCTAAAAGAAACTTGTATCTCTTCTACATCTTTTGTAATTTTTTGCATTACTTCTTCTTCTATAATTTTTTGAAAAATAGAATGTTCAAAAGAATTTTTATGATTTTGTAAACCTATATGTAATTGATTATCCATAAAACAAAAGAAAAATTTTCCCGAAACTTGCGCAGTAATATTTCGTATTTTTTGCATTAAAGAAGAAGTTAGTATAGTAAAAATATCTTGATCACCACGAACAAATACTGTAAAGTTATTTTGAAAATTAAGATCGCCTACCAAAATTTTTTTATAACCACTACTAGAAAAAATGTTTTTTTGATTGAACCCTTTTTGACATATTACAAAATCTGCTTTAAAAGAATCACAAAATTCATAAACCATCCATCTTCCATAAAAAAGAGAAACTACTTGAACAATATCCTGTCGAGTATACCTCTCTTCGATTTGTACATCAGCTAGCATAACAGATATATTTTTATAAATACCTGAAACAAAATCATTAGAGTGATAATGCATTCCTGTAGACACACCTGTTTTTTTAATAATAGATTTATCTAATTTTTTATTAGGTTCATAAACAAAATTTTGAAACAATGGACGCATAGCATGAAAAACCAAGCTTTCTTTAAAAGCTAAAATAAATTTTCTTTGAGGTTTTAAACTTATTAAATGAGTCAAAAAAATCCCTAACAAAAGAAACAATAAAAAATGAAAAAATTCTTTCGACAAAATATACATTAAAAGAGCAAATAAAACACTAATTATAACTCCTATATACAAAATAAAATTTGCTCTTTTCCTCATCCGTTCTAATTCTAAAAAATTCATAAACTCACCTTATCATAAAACAATGATTAAATACTTTAAACAATTTCATAACAAAAATAAAATAACTTATTTTAAATTAAATCTTTTTGAACACTTTCAATTTTTTGTAATTCAAATCTATATTTTTGACCATTTTTATTTACTTCATCTAAAAACATATCATAGGGCCTACACCATAATTTATTATCTCCATATAAAGCTCTATATGCCACCATTTTTTCGCAAGTCTCACTATGATAAATTATATCTTCTACAATATATAAATCACCTTTGTAGTGTTTATACACACCTTTAATCTTTAACTCTAACATTATTATTCCTCCAAAATTTCATTTTACAAAACTTTTTATTTCTTGTAATTCAAATCTATATTTTTGATTTATATTTGGATACTTTTCATGATCTACTTCACTTAAAAACATATCCATAGGTCTAATCCACAAACTTCCATCTCCATATAATCTTCTATATACTACATATTTTTCTTTTGTTTCTGAATGATTAGCAATATCAACAACCAAATAATAATCTCCTTTAAAATGTTTATAAATACCATTAATTTTTACTTCTCTCAAAATAAATCCCTCCAATTTCACGATATTTTTGTACTTATATTATGTAATAAATATATTATATCACATATAAAGGAATTGCACTAATCTCGTATATTTATTATTTATGAAAACTATGGTTCCAATCTATTTGGACCACGGAATAAAAATTGTGTTTCTTTTAAGGAAGGTAAACCAAGCAGTAACATCGTCAATCGATCGATTCCAAGAGCAAAGCCACCATGAGGAGGACAACCATAACGGAAAAATTCCAAATAAAATTTTACATCTTCACTTAATCCTTTTTCTTGAGCATTTTTTTGAATTTCTTCATAACGATGTTCTCTTTGAGCTCCTGTAGTAATTTCCGTTCCTCTCCAAATTAAATCATATCCTTGTAAAACACCTTCCTCACCTCTCATATGATAAAAAGCTCTTTTATTAGCAGAGAATCCTGTAATAAAAATAAATTCATGACCAAACTCTTCCATTGCATAACGACTAGTAAGCGTTTCAGTCTCATTATTCATATCACCAATATCTTCAGAAGGAATTACATATCCATAACGATTATGAAGTTCTTGATATAAGTTTTCTAAAGAAATTCGCGGAAAAGGTTTACTAGGTACAATTACTTCTTGACCAAATACTTCTTTAATTTTTTCTCCATACATTTCTTTCACTTTTGTAAGACCCGCGATAAGTAAATCTTCTTCAAAATCCATAACATCTTCATAAGAATCTATGTAACTAAATTCTAAATCAAAAGAAGTAAACTCTGTCGCGTGACGATAAGTATTAGAATTTTCAGCTCGAAAAGCTGGAGCAACCTCAAACACTTTTGAAAGACCACCAGCAATCGCCATTTGTTTATAAAATTGAGGAGACTGAGCAAGATAAGCGAAACGATCAAAGTATTTTACTTCAAAAACCTCACTACCAGATTCAGAAGCAGTTCCTAATAATTTTGGAGTATGAATCTCAGTAAAGTCTTGTTCTAATAAAAAATTTCTCATAGCACCGACAAAAGTAGATTCAATTTTTCGAACAAGTAAATTCCTTTCACAACGAAAATCTAACCAACGAAAATCTAATCTAGTATCAAGATTTACTCCATCTAAATTATTGTAATCAAAAGGAAGTGTATCTGCATGTGAAGTAACTTGAATAGAATGAGGAATTAGTTCCATACCATTTAGTTTTACTGCCTCATTCTCTACTAATGTACCATGAACTAAAATAGTACTATCAACAGAAACTTCACTCATAATTTCTAAAAGCTCTTGATTTTTTTCTTCGCTTTTTTCAATTGTCATTTGTAAAAAACCAGTAGAATCCCTTAAAATAACAAACATAACCCATTTTTTATCCCGAATAGAATCAACAAAGCCACTAAAACAAATCTCTTTTCCTACCCATTGTTTTAAATCTTTTACATATACTTTTTTCATAAAAACCTCTTTCTAAATAAAAAAGACCCTAAAATATAAGGACGAATAACTTTATCCGCGGTACCACCTTATTTCATAGAATCTATGCTCTTTTTTCTTAACGCGAAATCCACGATTATCTAAAAACTGGTGTCTTCCTATCAAATAAAATCTTTGTTTTTCACCACATACAAAGTCTCTAAAAATTTATTTAAAAGTACTCTTCCAATCAATAATATATTTTCATTATAAACAATTTTAAGAATTTGTCAAACGAGAAATTTCTTTTTGTTTCCCTTTAAGAATATCACAAACTTTTTCACAAGAAGAATAATTCAAAATAGAGCCATAAAAAATACTTTCTTCTATAGAAAAACCTAAAGACTTGTTTCTTAGTACTTTTGGTCTAGAAATCAATACTCCATCAAAATCATAACAAAAGAAATCTTTCATAAAATAAGAATCTAAATCATCGAAAGATACTTCATCATGATGTTCTTCTAAATACAATGAAACATGATTAGTAATATAAGAATCAAGAAAATTATTAGGAATCAAAAACTTTTTCTCATCTAAAAACTGCGAAGTAACTTTACCCTCTTCATCAAAAATTTGTAAACCAAGTTGTAATCCTATCAAAATTCTTTTTGTAATAGAAACAAAATCTAGATAACTTAACATTTGATTTTTAGAAAAATATGGGAATAAACCATGTTCTATCCAAATATCTAAACATAAAAAGAAATGTGGTTCAAAAATTCCATCATAAGAAGTTAATTGATATGTATCCGCGACTTCTTTTTGAAGAAGAATATCCTTTGTTTCTGAAAGTAGCAACATATCTAAATTTTCACCATGAAGCCCCATTGTTCCTAACAAACTATAATTTTCCTTTATTTTTAAAATCTTTTCTTCATTTAATAAACTTTCTAAATGAATAGTTAAAAAAGAATGGGATAATACTTTTAAATCATAAAGATTTGTAAAAAACTGAAAAGTTTCAAGAGAAGAACAAAATAAGAAAAGAAATGGCTTTGATAAAGAAAGATTTAACTTTTTAAAAATTTTTAACCTTTCTTCAAAAGAAACAACATCAAAAGTTTGATTAAGAAGGTATTTAAAATCTTCATTACTAATAAACATTTGATATTTATGACATAGTTGCTGAAATAATATTTTTTGTTCTTGATAATATAGAGAAAGATTTTGGTCTAAATGCTCTACAATTTTTTCGTTGTGTTCTAAAAATACAGTTTCCATAGTTTCTAAAATAGAAATTGGAAAATGTTGTATTTCTTCTTCCGTTATTTCTAAATAAAGAGAAGAATTTATATTTTCTAAAATATCTAACCTTTTTTGACAAAGATTTTTTAAAGTATTCCATGCTCTTAAAGAATTCTTTTGTTCTCTTTGTAATTTTTTAGTATAGTCTAATATCAAATTATAAGATTGCTCCCAAAAATCTCTGTATTCTACATGTAACTCCTTATGAGAAGAAAAAGCATTATGTTTATACAAAAAAAACAATTTTATATAATAAACTAAATAAGAAAACGTTTTTTTGATTACTTTATTACTCTCATTATAAAAATTTAAAACAAAAAACAAATCATCATAAGATACTTTTCTTTTTAAAAAATCCAAACATTTTACTTTATCCCCTAAAAGTCTTTCTATTTTTTCTAATTTTTCTTTATTTTTCATTTGCCGAAATAAAGAAGCCTGAGTTAATTCAGTATATTCAACTAGCATATTTACTTCATAATCTTCTAATAAAAATAATTGTTCTAAAATCTTTACAAGTAACATTTCATCTTTAGATGTATGAAAGAAATTTGTCTTTTCAAACTGCCTAATAACTTGATTATTTTCTTCAAATGATTTTTCACTTTTCGCATTATAAACAAGAGCAAAAAAAGATAAAGACATTAAAACTTTTGAACTTTTTTGAAAAAAATCACAACCATCTTCTAAAAAATCTTCATAAACTTCCAACTCTTCGTTATACAAAAATGAGTTATCTTTTTCCAAAAAACTTCTTAATCTTTTCTTAAGAGTTTCCATATTTACCCCCCCCCTCCCATTTTGCTTTCAATTCTAACGCAATTTCTTCATTTTCACGAAGATAATTTTCATCATTTAGTTTTTCTTTTATAGATGAATAAGCATTATGAAATTGATTACAACGGGTTTCTAATTGTTCTAAATAATAAGAATCACGATTTACTTTTTTCAAAAACATACTAAGTATTACATATACATCTCTTTCAAGTCTTTGAAAAACTATTCTCGTTTTAAATTCTTTCACTTCTAATAATCCTTTTAATTTATTATTACTCGTAAAAACTTTTAAATTTTTAAAAGTTCCTTTTTTAATAGAATCTAATAGTTCTAAAAAAGATTTATAATATTCTTGTTCTAACCTTTTCTCATCTTGTAAAGCATAATAATTACCAGAAGTAGATTGTAAAAATAATAAAGTATTTTCTTTTTCCATTTCTTCTTGTAAAGCCTCTGTAAAATCTGTTTTATCACGGTAAAGAATAAAATAATTCAAAAGTTCTTTCTTTTCTTTTATTTCTTCTAAAAATTCTCTTTTTTCTTCCAAAGATAAATTTTCTTCAACCATAAAATTTTCTATTTCTACAATTTCTTTTAAAATTTTGGCACTTAACTGATTCATAAGAAACGAAAAATTAGGATGATTTCTTTTTGGTAAATAATGAGGTAATTCTAGAGTAGAAGGACAACTTTTAAGTAAATTTTCATAAAAAGAAATATCATACTCTTCACTTATCTCATCTAAGGGCAATACATCTTCTTCTAAATTACTTTCTTTTAAAGGTTCAAAAACTTCTATAATTTCTTGACTCTTTTCATAATCTTTCAATTTTCTTCGATAGATTTCTCTATTATGCTGTTCAATTTTTCGAATAAAATCACGCATTTCACTTTCATTTAAAAAATAACAATTATCACTAAAATAAGTTTCTGAAATAAATCCTTTATTAGAAAAATCAAAAACTTTTTTCTCCATACAAAAACTCCCCTTCAATGGGAGCTATTATATAACAAGAATTAAAATGTGTCAAATCTCAGAAACATATTCCATAAGTCTCATAAACATACTAATAAATTTTGAATCCAATCCTTTACTTTTTAATTTTTTTATTTCAATTCTTTTTTTCTTAATATCCATTTCGCTAAAAATAATAGCAGCAAGCATTTCTTTTAAAGCAGTTTTAATTTTTAAATCACTAATAATAGAATCAATATCTTCATGAATTAAACGAATAGCATCAATTTCAATATCTCTACCCTTACAATTGATAGACAATTGACTAGTAGTTTTTACATTTTTAACAGAAACAATAAAATCCGTATCTTCTACATAACTGGTAAACTCATAAATTTCTTTATCTAAATATACAATAACTTCATCTGCTTTTCTAGTATTTCGAAAACGAATTTTATAATCTCTTGTATCAGGAATAATTCCACTTTTTCCTTCAAGAGGTCTTATAATTACAGTAAAATTATTTTGAAGATAATTATAATCAATAGCAGTAGTAATAAAATAACCTTTTTCATAAAGTCTTGTACTACCATCGTCTTCATATAAATAATAAATATTACTTTTTCCAGGAAAAATATGAATTTCCATACTATCTGGTGGTGAAGTATCATTTTTATTTTCTTTTAAATCAGCGAGTGGAATAATAGAACCAGATTTTGCAAAAACAGGATAATCTTCATCTTTATAAAAAGTAACATAACGTTTATCCCCTAAAAACTTTTTTCCTGTTTGAAAATCATACCAAGTACCAGTTGGTAAGTAAACACGATGCACAGTTCGGTTCATTAAAACATCTTTTGAAGAAGTAATTGGCGCGACTAAAAGTTCAGAACCAAATAAATATTCATTTTTATGATCTGGTTCATCATATATAAGTGGATTATTATAATAAAGTGGTTGAATAAGAGGAAGTCCTACTTTATGATATTTATAACCCTCTGTATACAAATAAGGAATAAAACGATGACGAAGATTCATATAATCTTTTACAATTTTTAGTGTTTTCACATCCCACTTCCAAGGTTCACGTTTATAATATTTTCCTCCCTTAGAAGCTAACCGAAAAATAGGACTAAAACATCCAAATTGAACATATCTTAAATAAAGTTCATTTTCTTCCATTCCCCCAAGATATCCACCAATATCATGACTCCACCAACAAAGTCCTTTATTTGCTCCCATTGAATTAAAATAAGGAAGTACTTTTAAAGTATCCCAAGAAACTAGGGTTTGCCCACTATACATTGCAGGATAACGATGAGCCGCAACAAGACCATTAGGAGCTAAAACAAATCCCCTTTTTTCATCATTTTTTTTATAATTTTCAAATTGATACCGAGTCATCGCTCGAATAGATGAATAATCCATACCAAAAGTATCTAACCAAAAAAAGTCGACTCCTTTTTGTTCTAAAGGATAAAGTAATTGATGAAAATAACTATTGATAATAAACTTATCAAAAACATTAAAAGGAATCGTACTCTTATCCATAAGTCCAAGCGTCTTCGCGATGACATCATAAGCATCTTCATGAGGCATAATTCCTTCCCTTGGATTGATTGATAAACCAAGTTTTACTCCTCTTTCATGCAAATAGTTTACAAAATGTCCAGGATCAGAAAATAAGTTGCGATTAAATGTATAACCAGTTTTATATTTTGTTAAATCTCTACCATCTTTTAAATGCCAAAATTCATCTAAAAGCAAGACAGAAACGGGAATTTCATGACGATTAAAATTTTGAAGTAAAGAAGAAATATCTTGAAAATTATAAATTTCACTTTTATTCCACCAAACTCCTAATGCATATCGAGGAATTAGGGCAGGATAACCAGTAAGTAAAAAATAATCTTTTAAGCAAAGTCCAAAATCTCTACGATACATAAATACATAAGTATCCACCCTTGGTGTGGAATTTGTTATCAAAAAACCATCTTGATTTAAAATCATAGAAGGACTATCATCAATAGAAACAAAACCATCTACAGAATATAATCCCTTTTGATAATCAGGTTTTGTTAAAGATATTCCTTGCCCAGAAGTACGAAAATTACGAACTTCTTTATTTTTCATAAACCAAGTTTTATCAGTATTTAATAAATAAATTTCAATATTTAAAGATTCAAAAGGTTTTTCTTTTTGATATTTAAGTAAAAAATAATCTGTAGTAATTTCTAAATATCGGTCATCTTGAACAACTTTAAATTTAGGCACAGGAAAATCTCGATTGATTACTTGTTCCGTAAGATCATCAAAAAAAATTCCCTCTTTATTATATTCTAGACGTACTAATCGTTCTGTTAAAACAGTAATACGATAAGTTTGACCTTGAAAAATAGCTTCTGGTTTACTTTTGGCTTTTGTATAATCTACTTGAAAATGTAAATCCATCCCATTCATACCATCAACCCTCTTACTTTTCTATCAAAATTATATCATACAAAAACTTTTTTTCACAAAAAAATTTTATCTTAACAACAACATACTAAATAAAATTCCAAAGAAAACACAAGAAGAAAGAATAAAAAAGATTTGCAAATATCCATTTTTATTTTTTCTTTCTAATATTATTTTATCTTCTAAAGAAAAAAAGGATATCCATTCTTGCAAAATAGAAAAATACTTTGTTTCATCTAAAATATGTTCTTTTAAAAACTCTGGCATTTTCTTTTCCAAATCTTTATAAGTAGAAAAAGAAACATAAGGTAAAGAATATTTCTCACAAAAGAAAGCTAATTTTTCTAAATCTTTCTCTTTTAAATAATTATCTCGATATTTTTTAATTAAATCTCCACCTGTATGCATTTTGTATACTTCACACATATAAAACACATCATTTTGAAAAATCATTTTTTCTTTATAACCTCTAAGTTCTTTTGGAATTTGATTCATAAATTTTTGAGCAAAGGAAAAATTTGGTTCATATTGATTGATATAAGTGATGGAATACTTTTGACAAAAAGCTCTAGTAAAATATTCAATCAATCCATAAGAAAAAAAAGGAACAAATTCTATCTCTTCTTCTCTTAATTCTTTTTTAGGATATGGATGAATAAAAAAGGCATGAAGATAAAAAGGAATATATTGTTTTAAAATATCACTTATTTCTTCCTCACTTTTCCCTAAATAACTAGGAGAAATTAAAATCATTGAATCTTTAATAGTAATAAAAGAAGACATAGAAGAAACACGGACAACTTCTTCTTTTTGAAATAGTTTAAAAAATAATAAATCATCTTCTTGGCCTAAAAAATCTTTATATTCCATATACATAAGTTTCAAGATTTCTTTTACATATTGATTTAAAGTAATTTCTAACTGATTCATAAGTTCACCCTTCTAGCATATTGTATCATTTTTTTTCTACCCATGCTATAATAACAAAACATGAGGTGTAAAATGAATGAATTTCCGTATACATTAGATAATAAAAGATATCACACATTAAATTATTTTTACAAAACGAAATTTAATAAAAAAGTATTTAAAGTAAGTTTAAATGCCGGTTTTTCATGTCCAAATTACAAAAACGGACATGGGTGCATTTTTTGTTCTCATCAAAGTGGTGACTTTGCAGGAAATAAAGAGGATGATTTAACCACACAATTTCATAAAATTAAAACAATCATGGAACAAAAATGGCCAGATAGTTATTACATTGGCTATTTTCAAGTTGCTTCAAATACTTATGCACCAAAAGAAATATTAAAAGAAAAATATGAA
Source organism: uncultured Mycoplasmatota bacterium (assembly GCA_947649355.1). Taxonomy (GTDB): domain Bacteria; phylum Bacillota_I; class Bacilli_A; order RF39; family UBA660; genus Ventrenecus. The sequence continues at coordinate 43,281 of CANSRG010000003.1, forward strand.
ACAATATTAAATATTAAAAATGTGATTGGTTTATCGATTGCTACAAGAAGTGACACGATAGAAGAAGATGTTTATGATTATTTAGAAGAACTAAATAAAAAGACTTTTTTAACAATCGAGTTAGGATTACAATCTATTCATGAATCCACATTAAAAAGAATCAATCGTGGTCATACTTTACAAAATTTTGAAACATGTGTAAAAGAACTTCAAAAAAGAAAAATTAACGTTGTTGTACACATAATAAATGGACTACCTTATGAAACAAAAGAAATGATGTTAGAAACTGTAAAATATTTAAATAATTTAAATATCAATGGAATAAAAATTCATATGCTTTCAATTTTAAAAGATACTCCTTTAGAAATAATGTATCAAAAAGAAAAATTTAAAATTTTAAAAGAAGAAGAATACATTGATATTGTTTGTGAACAACTCTCTCTTTTAAATCCAAATATTGTGATTCATAGAATTACTGGTGACCCCAAAAAGGAAGATTTAATAGAACCATCTTGGTTATTAAAAAAATTTCAAGTTTTAAATAATATTGATAAAGAAATGCAAAAAAGAAACTACTATCAAGGATGCAAAATAAAAAAAGTATGATAAAAACTCATACAATTATTCATTTAAAGTACTTATTTTAGTAATAGGAAATCCCTTAATAATAGTTGCTACCGCGGTTTCTTCATCCGTTACAGAAGCTAAATAATTTTGATATTTTTTCTTAAAAATTTCAATAGCCTCTTCTAAATTAGAGCTTCTTAAATAATCACAAAAATTCTTAGTACATAATTCACTTACATTTTCTAAACGATGCTCCCTAATATAAGAAATTAAATCATTACTATTTAACTCATAAGACATGTTTTTAGATTCTAGCCCATAAGTAGGTTCAATAGAAAGGATTAAAAGGGAAACCAAAATAAGACCTAATCCTAAAATATATTTTTTCATATTAACCACCTAAACCTAGTATGGTAATTTTTAACATAAAAAAAATGGCATTTTCTACCATTCTAAAATTTCATAATTTTCATTTTCTAAAGATTCCTTTTGAAAACGATAATTTTTACTTCGATAAACAAGTTTTACTTGCTTATTTTTTTGTCGCAATTTTTGAGCTTTTAAAAATACTTCTTGCAAATTTGCGTCTTTAGAAAGAACAATCGCGAGTTTTTCTTTTTTATCTGGAACTTTAAATCCACGTTCTTCTAAAAGAAGTAATAAACGTTCAAAACCAATAGAAAAGCCACAAGCACTTACAGATTGATTCGTATATTTTTCAATCATCTTATCGTAACGCCCGCCCCCACCAATAGAAGAAGAAAAATCATCCACAACAATTTCAAAAATAGTTCCTGTATAATAACCCATTCCTCTTACTAAAGTAGGATCAAATATAATATTTACATCAATATTATTTTTTACAACTTGAATAATTTCACATAAATTAGAAACAACATCTGCATCCATAGAAAAACTTTGACAAAATTCTTCTATGGAATCGGTATTTTTTTCAAAAAAACTTAAATACTTTTTTACATTATCTTTTTCTAGAGAAAGCATGTTTAATTCTTCCTCTACACCCAAAATTCCAATTTTGTCTAATTTATCCAGTGCAATTAAAATAGAACTTAAAGAAGAAAGAGGTAACCCTGCACATTCTATCATTTTCGTTAAAATTCTTCGATCATTCACTTTAATGGTGAATCCTTTAAAATCTAATTTTTTTAAGAAAGTAATCACCGCTAACATCAAATCTATTTCAGCCAAAGAAGTTTTCTCACCTAAAATATCTAAATCACATTGCATAAATTCACGATATCTTCCCTTTTGACTTCTTTCAGCTCGGTAAACATTTCCAATTTGAAAAGAACGAAATGGCATAGATAATTCATTCATAGAATTCGCATAAAAACGAGTCAAAGGAACAGTTAAATCATAACGAAGTCCACAATCTACAAGAGAATCTAATTCTAAAATATTCCCCTCTTTTAATTTTTCTCCTCGTTTCATAACTTTAAAAATTAACTTCTCATTTTCCCCACCTTGATTACTAGTTAAATTTTCAATATGTTCTACAACTGGCGTTTGAATCATTTGAAATCCAAATAAAAGATAAGTTTCTTTCATAACTTTTAATACGTATTCACGAAGCTCCATATCTTTTGGTAAAATATCTCGCATCCCTTTATTCGGGGTTTTAATAAAACTCATACTAGACCTCCTTTTATTTTATTTAATCCTAAATCTCGCTTATCTTTTTTAGACAAAGGAACACCTGGCATACTATATTTTTTTTCTCCAACAGCTTTTTCACATATCACTATTTCGTAATTTAAAAAAGATTGAAATTTTCTAAAATAAAAAGATTCATCAAAATCAAGTTTTTTAAAACTTTCTTGCCAATCATAGCCTTTAGGAGAAGAAAAAGAATTGAAAAAATCTCCATCAAATTCTTCACAAAATAAATGATAGCCAGGTAAAAAAAATCTTGCCTTTTCATAAATAAGTCGAAGCTTTAAAAATAAGAAATAATCTCGTAATCTTTTTTTCATTTCAATTTCTTGAGACATCACAGACTCTTCCCAAAAACGATGTACCAACCGACCATTTTCAATATTTTTATCACGATTCATAAAAACAGGTACTGTATTAACAGCATACCGACTTCTCTCTCCCCTAGTATCTAAAAAAAGATATCCATCTACTTGTTTTGTATATAAAGAAAAGTAAGTAAGATGTTCATAAGGAGAATAAATAATTTTTTCTTTTGTAATATACATAATACCCTCCGTTTCCTAAAAGTATTATTACACAATAGAAAAAAAAAGTAAACTTTAAATAAAAAAAGAAGTCAATTACTTGACCTCAATATATTTTCTTGTATCTTTTTCTTCCATCTTTGGCACGATAACTTTTAAAGTTCCATCTTGGAAAGTAGCAGAAATATTTTCCTCTAAAATATCACCTAAATAAAAGCTTCTTTGATATTTTCCATAAATTCTTTCTCTACGAAGATATTTTTTATCATCATGTTCTTCCATTTTATTTTCCTTTTCAGCAATAATAACAATATTCCCTTTATTACATTCAATTTTAATATCCTCTTTTTTATAACCAGGAATATCCATTTCTAAAACATAATTTCCTTCTTTTTCATATATATCACATTTCATTTTACTTTCTTCTCCACTAAAGAAGTTATCAAATAATTCATCAAAATAATAATTTCTAGGTACAATTTTCATAATTTCACCATTTCCTTTCACATATTCATTATAACACTTTTTTAGCACTTGTCAACACCAAGTGCTAATTTGATAGAAAATTTATCAAAAGTGCTAACATTTATAGTATAGAAAAAAAAGAAAACATTATTCAACATTTTCTAATAAATACAACTTTTCTTCTAATAACTTTAAAATATCTTCTTTTCTATCTTCTAATTCTCTCATTTTTTGATAATCTAAATAATTTTCTTCTAAAAACATTGCCTCTTCTATTTCTTTATATTCTTTTTCTAACAAAGAAATTTCTTTCTCTAACTTTTTTTGTCTTTTTTCTTGTTCTTTACTTGAAATCACTATTTTTTCTTTCTTCTTACTCACCAAACTAAAATCATTTTTAAAAATATTCTTTCTTTGTTCCATAAAAGATGTATAACTTCCTCTAAAATACTCTACTTCATCATCTAAATATAAAATAGAATCTGCTACTTTTTCTATAAAATAACGGTCATGTGATACAAACAATACGGTTCCTTTGTATTCTGTCAAACACTTTTCTAAAACTTCTTTTGATAATAAATCCATATGATTAGTAGGTTCATCTAATATAAGAAAATTAGGAGCTTCAAAAAATAGTTTAGCAAAAGAAAGTCTTACTTTTTCTCCACCTGATAAATTTGCTACTTTTTTTAAATAATCCTCATTAGTAAATAAAAATCTTCCTAATATTCGTCTTATCTCTTCTGTACTTTTATCACTCATCACTTCTTGCATTTCTTCTAAAACAGTATGACTATCTAATAAATTATGCATCTGTTGATCAAAATAAGCATAAGTAACATGATAACCAAATGAAAAACTTCCTCTTAATTTAGGAACAAAACCTACTAATGTTTGTAAAAGAGTAGATTTCCCACATCCATTTTTTCCTAATACAGCAAGCCGTTCATTTTTGTGTAAAATAAACGACAAACATTGTAAAACTTTGTCATAACCAATTTCTAGATTCTTGACAGTTAAAACAATGTCACCACTTTCTAAGGGAACAGGAAAAGATAGTTTCATACTTCTCGTATCTTGTTTTAATGGTTTATCAATAAGTACCATTTGCTCAATTTTTTTTAATTTAGACATTGCCATACTAGCTTTACTTGGTTTATATCGAAAACGATCAGCAATATCTTGTAAACGTTTTATTTCTTTTTGTTGATAATGATAATCTTTTAATTGTTTTTCATAGTTTTCTTTCTTCTGACGCTCATAAGAACTATAATTCCCTACATATTTAGTCATAACGCCATATTCAATTTCGTAAACTTTATTTACAATATGATCGATAAACATCCTATCATGAGAAATGAGTAAAAGTGAATAAGGATAGTTTTTTAAATATTCTTCAAGCCAAATAATCGTATCTAAATCTAAATGATTTGTAGGCTCATCTAAAAGTAAAAGTTTTGGTTTTTGTAAAAGTAGTTTCATAAGAGCAATTTTAGTTCGTTCCCCACCAGAAAATTCTTTTATTTGGTTTTGGTCTCTTTGTTTAAAACCAAATTTAGAAATCATTTTATCAATCTCACCAAGATATTCATAACCCCCAAAATTTTTATATTCACAAAGTAATTTTTCATAAAGAATATAATCAGTCATATTTTCTTCTAACAATTTTAATTTTTTTTCTATGTTTATCAAAGGATCAAACACCGATAATAATTCTTCTTTTAAAGTGATATTTTCATTTCTTAAAGATTGTTGTTCTAAATAGCCAATAGAAATAGACGAATTTTTATAAAAAGAAAAAATATCTTCTCCTAATCCTTCCGAAAATGACTCTGGATGAAGTAAAGTTTTTAAAAACGTCGTTTTCCCACATCCATTTCTTCCAACAATCGCGACTTTTTCTTTCTCGTTAATTTGAAAATCTACTTGTTCTAATATAGTCTCGTTTCCATAAGAAACACTTCCATTTACAATTTTTATTAACATAATATCTTCCTCTTTTTTACAAGTTCTTAAAAAGATAATATCATAAAAAGAAAAAACTTGAAAGCAAAGAAAAAACGGTTTTAAACCGCATACAAAACAATCTCTGTAGGAAAAATAGAACCACCATAATATCTTAAATAAAATTTATAATCTGGATTCCACTCTCTTAAAAGATTCCAAATATCTAAAAGATCAGAAAATCCATGATAAACAGAAATCATTAGTTTTGGCTTATCCTCTATAATATGTCTTTTAGCCCCATATAAAGCATTTTTTTCACTACCCTCAATATCCATTTTTAAAAGTGTAATTTTCTCTTTAATATCTTCATCCAAAGTAGTAATAAGAATGTCTTCTCCACTAGTTAAAACATTTGCAGAAGCACTTTCATCATTCTCTATAATACTTCCTTTTCCAACAAAATTAGAAACTGCACATTGACGAACAACTACATTAGAATAGTTTTGTAATTTTGAATTTAAAATATTTACACTATCCAAAGACATTTCATAGGCATACACTTTAGAAAAAGAATCTGCTCCTAAAGTATCAAAAAATGAGAAAACAGTGTCTCCTGTATAAGCTCCTAAGTCAACAAAAACTTCCTCATGTAAAGATGGTAAGATATCCAAATCTAAATAATGAGAAAAAGTATTTTCTATAACTTTTTGTAAAGATACAAAATCATAACAATACCAATTATGTAAAATTGCATATAATAAATATTTAGAACGATAATCTTCTAAATTTTCAAAAAATTCTAAAAAATTAGAAGTATTCTCTTTTAATACATTCGAGGCATTTAAAATCTCCGTAAAATCTTCTAAAGAAGAATTTAAATTTCCCCAATAAGGAAACTGATGAAAAAAGTTTTCCATAGATACTCTTGTTTCTAAAGGTACTAAAAAATATTGTTTTTTCATTTCCACAAACAATTCTTCAGCACTTTGCGAGTTTATTTCTAAAAGAAGATTTTTAAATTTTTTTTCTATTTGATTCATAAGTTCACCATTAAAAATTTATGAAAAAAAGAAAAAAATATGCTTTATTTACAGTATTATCCAAAGTTATTTACGATTATTTTTTCACGAGTTTTACACCAATACTAGATTTATAAAGACGTTTAAAATTATTTAAAGGTTTTCTATCTTTTATTTTTTTAGTATACTTAAACTGTGGTGATACAAATGGATTTATTACATATAAAAGGCATTGGCGAAAAAACGATAGAATATTTTTATAAAGAAAATATTTATAGTGTAGAAGATTTAATTTCTTTTTATCCTTACAAATATCAAATATTAAAGCCAGAAATATTAGAAGACCAAAAGGAAGATATGACAATAACTATAAATGCAGTAGTAGAAGAAAATCCTAAAGTATCTTTTATTCGTAGAAATTTTAATAGTCTTCGTTTCAAAGCAGAGAGTTATGGAAAAATAATAAATGTTACTATTTTTAATCGAGCATTTCTAAAACCACATTTAACGATTGGAAAAGAAATTACTTTAATTGGAAAATATACTACAAAAAATAATACTTTTACAGCTACCAATATCAATCTATCCAAATTAGAAGAAACTAGAATAATTCCTATTTATCATTCAATAAAAGGAATAAAACAAAATACCTTAGAAAAAATTATGAGAGAAGCAATAAAAGAAGGATTATATGAGAAAGTAATCCCTTCTTATATAGAAACAAAATATCATTTTGCTCCAAAAGAATTAGCAATAAAAAACATTCATTTTCCAATGACAACCGATGAAATAAGAAAAGCTCGTGAAAGAATGATTTATGAAGAATTATTTGAATTTATGTTTAAAATTCAATTTTTAAAAAGTTTAAAAGATCATGAAATTGGTTTAGAGAAAAAATTGAATCAAAAAAAAATCGTGGAATTTATAAATGATTTACCTTTCTCGCTAACAAAAGATCAAGAAAATGGTTTAAAAGAAGGATTAAAAGATTTAACTTCGAAAAAAAGAATGAATCGTTTATTATTAGGAGATGTAGGTGCAGGAAAAACTATTGTTGCCACCATTTTAATGTATGCTAATTTCTTAGCAGGTTATCAAAGTGCTTTTATGGCTCCAACAGAAATATTAGCTGTCCAACATTTTCATTCTATAAGAAAACTCTTTCAAAAAAGAAACATAGAAGTAGATTTACTAATTGGAAGTATGACAAAAAAAGAAAAAGAATCGATTTTAAAACGCGCTAAAAACCATGAAATTGATATTTTAATAGGTACACATGCCATGTTAAATGAAAATCTCATTTTTAGTAATCTAGGATTCATAGTTACAGACGAACAACATCGTTTTGGAGTAAAACAAAGAGAAACATTGCAACAAAAAGGAATTTTACCAGACATGCTTTTTATGAGTGCAACTCCTATTCCTAGAACCTATGCTCTTACAATTTATGGAGATATGGATACTACAATCATTAAAGAAAAACCAGCTGGAAGAAAAGAAATCATAACAAAAGTAATAAAAGAAAACAATTTAAGAGAAGTTCTTTTAAAAGTTTTAGAAGAAATAAAACAAAATCATCAAGTGTATGTTGTAGCACCAATGATTGAAGAAAATGAAGAAACAAACTTAAAAGATGTAAACTTATTAAAAGAAAAATTTGATTTAGCATTTCATAATAAAATACCAATTGGTATATTACATGGAAAAATGAAAAAAAATGAAAAAGATGACATCATGAATCAATTTAAAGAAGGAAAAATTAAAATTTTAATTTCTACAACAGTAATTGAAGTAGGAGTGGATGTAAAAGATGCAACCATTATGATTATTTTTAATGCCGAAAGATTTGGTCTAGCGACTCTTCATCAATTAAGAGGAAGAGTTGGTCGTAACGATTTGCAAAGCTATTGTTATTTAATTTGTAATGAAGAAAAAGAAAGATTAAAAGTATTAGAAGATAGTAATGATGGTTTCTATATTAGTGAAAAAGATTTTGAATTTCGTGGCGAAGGCGATTTATTTGGTCAAAAACAAAGTGGCGATATGACTTTTAAAATAGCAAACTTAAAAAGAGATTATGAAATTCTTTTAAACGTTAAAGAAGATATTACGGAATTTATAAAACAAAAAGAATACATAAAATTTACATATTATCAAAAAATTATTGAAAAAATTGACTTTACTAATTGACGAATTTAAAAATTCATAATATACTTTATATAGCATAGCTATAAACGCTATGCTGACACATATTCACGATCACTTCTGAGTGTGTGTCAACAAACCCCCTGTGAGAACCTAATGGTTCTCTTTTTTTTATAAAAAGAAAAAAATCTATTAAACATAATAGATTTTTGAATAACCACTTTTGAAGAATCCACGCAGGATTCTTCTTAAAAGAATAAAAAGGGGTTGACTAGTGTGATACTAGCACCAATTCGCCTTCAAAAGTGAATTGGTGATTTATATACTAACTTAAAGTAATGTATTTGTCAACAAAAAAATCATTAAAAATTTAAAAAACTGCGAAAAGGCAAATTAAAAAAGAAACTCTTTAACAAAGCTCCTTTTAAATTTCAATATTTTTACAAATATTGCTCAAATAAAGATTTAAATAATGTTTCAATGGAAGTACCTTGATACTTATTGATAAAAGTATTATATATTTCTAACAATTCTTCATTAGTGAAATCTTCTAGTTTTTTTGAACCAGTCACGTCTTCCCTCAAAACATTAGTATCATAATCAAATGAAAGAGAACATACTAGATGAATCTTTTCTCCCATATAAGAAAATTCTCCATCAAAATCTAAAACAAATTTACTATCTTTTTCTATATCTTTTGATAAAGTAATTGTTCCCTCTACTCCATCCTCATCAAAAGAATAAATAAATTGATTATCTTCTTCAATAAAGTCTAAAACAAAATCATTTATAGTAATAGTATTTTTTTCATTATAACTCACTACTGAAACAGATTGCTCTCCACTTATCAACTCAAAAGAAACAATATTTTCTTTTAATCCTTCTGTAGATATCACAAATTTAATATCTGATTCATAAGAAAAAGAATTTTTAGCATTTTCAAAAGAAGTTTTTAATTTATCCATTTCTATATGTGTAATATTATGTAAAGCATTTAAACATTGTTCATTTTGAAGAATCTTAGAAATAATTTCCTCTTGTGTACGAAGTTGATTATCCCTATCTAATAAATAATGATATTCAGTAACCAAAACATCTTTTCCATGAAGAGTTTTTCTTACATTTTTATTTTTAGAAAATTTTGTTTTATCAAAAGTCTCTATGATAATATTTTTTAATTCTTCTATCAATACTTTATAGTCATTTTTAGAAAAAGAGTAATTAGGAATATCTAATAAAGAATCTACATCAGTTTCTAAATCATCCATTTCTAAATAATTTGATAAAATAGAAGGAATAGTCATATATCCTTTTTGATCTTGATAAAGCATTTGTAAATCTAATAAATTTTTTTCATCTTGAACAAAAATATTGAATTTAGCAATTTTTTTTGCGTAAGAACCATCAAGTTGAAACCCAAATGTATAATCTTTTAAAAAGTTATATTCTTCTAAATCTAAAGAAGTATCAAACTGAAAATTCCCTGTCATAGACATATCTTGTTTTTGTAAATTAAATTCATTAGGCATATAATCATCAATAAAAGAAATCCAAGCCTCAGATACCTCTTCTATAAAATACTCATAAACTTTATCAGGAGTTGTCTTCTTAAAATAAAAACCTACACCAATAGAAATAGCAATACATAAAAGCACAAGAATTCCTAATAATATAGGTAACTTATTACCTTTTGTTTGTTTCATTTCATTCATACTCACACCTACCCTATTTATATTATATCATATTTTAAAAAAAGAAAATCAGTAAAAAACTAATTTTCTTGTATTCTTAATTGAAGTACATTTTGTAAATCATAAAAACTAGGTTCCATTTCTTTTTGGTACCATGCCTTACACAAACTAGAAATATTACTATAACTGATAACAAATTCCATTTCAAATACATCTTGAATCTCTTGTTGCAATTCTACTAATAAAGCCTCTGCATTTAAAAGTATTTGTCTTTTAGAAACTTTTTTTCTTAATAAAGAAGTAACAAAGTTATGATTATGTAAAACTTCATTACAATTAAAAACATCAAAATGCTCATAACTTTCTGAAACATTATTTAGAAAATCAATAGGTTTACTATTACATTGTAATAATACAATTCTTTTTTCTTCTATCATTTTTTTTAAACTACTTTTTGGATAAGCATGGTTTTGTAATAGCTTTGTATCAGAAGCCACCGCGACTACAAATTCTGTTTGATAAAGTTGCTCCCACCAATCAAAACTTTTTTTCCTACCTTCCGTTGCAATAGAACAAAAACTCATCGTAGTCAAAATATGTTCTACTCTATCAAAAGACTTCGCATAATGTTTAGAAAAAAAATCTAAACAATCCTCTAAATCAAAAGTAATATAAAACAATGAAGATAACAATTTAAAATAATCCTCATCACAAATTTTGTTTAAATCTACAGTCACAATCTTTTTTATATCTTCAATATACTTTTGAACTAAATTTTGAAATATCCCTACATTTTCTTCATCAGTTTTACGAAAAGCATAAGAAAACGTTTCATCTAATAAAGATACTTTTTTTCTTTCAATAATCATATTTCCTCCTGTTTATATTATCATATATTATAAAATTTACATTTTCAAGTATTTTACAATGGAACAGAGAAAAAGAGTAAAATTTCTTCGCAATCAAAAAGGGGACAGAAAAGTAACTTACAAACAATTAAATATATGATACTCTTTTATTAAAGAATAAAAGAGGTTGTAGTAAATGAATAGAAAAATGCGTAGAGAACTTAGAAAAAATAAAAATCTAGTGAAAGAATTATATTCCATCATTCAAAAGTATCTGCCCAAATTATTACAAAAATTTGAAGAATTAACAGATACTAGAAATCAAAGCTATATCACTTATAGTATGAAAACAATTTGTGTAACTCGTCTTTTTGGATTACTTTGCGGTTTAACCACTATGGCAGATATATCAAAAGATATTTTCAATACAGATATTTGTATTGAAAATTTATCTACTATTTGTAAACAAAATTTGACCGAACTTCCTTATTGGGAAACTATCCAAGATGTTTTTATTCATATGGATTTAGAAGAACTAAGAGATATCCAAAAATATATTGTAAAATCTTTACTTCGTTCTAAAATGTTTGATAAATTTAAATACAATAACTCTTTTCAATTATTATTTGATGGTACTGGTTTATCTAATCATGACTATAATTTAAATGATAATTGTTTAATAAGAAAACATAAAGATGGCAAAGTATCTTATTATAAATATGTTCTCGAATGCAAATTAGTTGTCGGTAATATTGTCATGAGTTTAGATTCTGAATTTATTGAAAACGAATCCATGCTACAGAATCACAAAAACAAGATTGTGAAATTAAAGCTTTCAAGCGCATGATAAAAAGAATTAAGAAAAACTATCCTAAATATAACTTTATTATTACTGGTGATGCTTTATATGCTACCACTCCGATTATTAACTTATGCAAAAAATATAATTGGAATTATATTTTTAATTTCAAACCTAATCGTTTAAAATTTATTAACGAATGCTTTGAAGGTAATATTACACTGCTTAATGAAACTTCTGTTCCAAATTATTATCTATCTACAAATATTGAATTTAATGAAAACTTAGTAAATGTTATTAAATATATTGAAAAGAAAAATAATAAAGAAACGACTTTTCGTTATATTACTGACTTACTTGTTAATGATAATACCATAAAAGATATTGTTAAACTGGGGCGTAATCGTTGGAAAATTGAAAACAATGGCTTTCTTATGCAAAAACATGCTACTTTTAATATTACTCATTTAAATAGTAGAAATGATAATGCTATGAAATGCCATTATTTCTTTATCCAATTTGCTCATACTATTAGACAGTTATTAGAGCAAGGAAACTTATTAACAAAGTCTTTAAATCTCAAAATAAAAGAAGTAAGTGATTTTGTCCTTAACTCTCTTACTTCTATATCCTCAGATCTTAATCATTTAGAAACAAATTTTCAATTAAGATTTGATACTTAAATTATACTTCATTTGTTCTTTGAAATCACTACTTTTTTTCGATTTCTTTTTTGCGTGGTGTAAACCTTCTTTTTTCCGAAGAAAAAAATCTATAAATTTCATTTTTTCTTAATTTTATAGATTTTCTTCTATTTATTTTTATTTACTCTTTTTTTCTGCAACATTTTCAAATATTTGATTTTCTCCATCAGTTCTTTTTTCCAAACTCCATATTACCAATATAAAGTTGATTAGAGAGTATCTTATCAACAGTAGTGGTTGCCCAATGCCTATTTAAAACTTCTTCTTCATTAAATAACTTGCAAATAGAACAAACTGAAGCACCATCTAAATAAAGTTTAAATATTCTTCTAACCACATCTGCTTTAATCTCGTCAATAATAAGTTCTTTGCTATCCTTAATCTTTGTAAAGCCAATAGGTGGTTTTCCGCTTAAATGTCTACCATGGACATAATGACACCAACTATAAATACAATAGATTTAATACACTTCGATGGAAAGATAAATAACCAAATAATTAACTTAAATTCAAAGGATTATAAAACAAACGATATAGGATTTGATATATATGTATCTGTTTTAAAGTAAGTTATTCTGTTTCGTTCTAAAAACAAATGCATATAAAAACTAACAATAGAAATATTATTAAATTTTAAAGATTAGCAGTTAAAGGTATGTGATGAGCATATCTTTTTTGATGTTCAAAAAAAGAAAGCGAGGATTGATAAAATATGAATTATGCAATATTTAGAAGTGAACCTATTATGACTATGAGTGATTTAAGAGGAATTGGATCACACAATAAAAGAGAAAAACAAGCTTATAACTCTAATCCTGATATTAAAATAGAATTAAGTAAAAATAATATTGAATTAGTACCACTTAATTGTAAATATACTAAAGGATTTAGAGAATTAACTAAAGAATATGAAAAAGAATACAACGAACGAATGAAAACCGAAAGAAAAGAAAGACAAAAATCATTTACAGAGATGTTAAATAAATCGAAAAATGTTGTTGCAGATGAATTATTATTTACTGCTACACATAAATTTTTTGATAATATGACAAAAGAAGATATTATGAAATGGGCTAATACTTGCATGGAATTTGTTTATGAAGATTTAGGTTATAAAAGAAATCAAATACTTCATTCTGTAATCCATTTAGATGAAGAAACACCACATCTTCATTGTGTTGTTGTACCAGTTGTTAAAAAACTAGATAAAAGAACAAATACTGAAAGATTTACTATTTCTAAAAAGCAATATATTAAAGATAAAATCCATTTATCACAATTACAAGACAAATATCATCAAAGACTAACTGAAAAAGGTTATGATTTAGAACGTGGAATCAAAGGTAGTAATGCTAAACATCAAAAGACAAAGGAGCTTAAAAAGACTACTAAATATTATGAAAACAAAGTTGGTACTATCAATAAAAAATTAGATAATGCAATGAATAATTTTGAAGAAAAAATGAAAACTACCAAAAATATACCATTTAATAAAACTCATGTACTTGTTGAAAAAGAAACTTTTGATAGTATGAATAATGTTATTAAAGAAACTAAAAAAGCAATAGAATTTCAACCAAAACTAGAGCAATTATTTAATGAAGTAGATACTTACACCAAAAGTCATCAAACATTAGAAAAAGAAAATAAAAATCTTCAAAGAGAAGTAAAATCACTTACTACTAGAAATCAAAATCTTACAGAAGAAAATAACAATCTAAAATCCTATATTAAAACCATTTTAGAAGCTATAAAACATTTTTTTAGGGAATTATTACAAATCGGTAATGAGCCTACAAAAGATCTTACTACAAGCGAAGTAAAGGATTATTATGATAATAACAATTTTGATATGTATGATGTTAAAGATATTTCTAAAGGAACAACTAAAGAAGATGAATTATTTGACTATGCAGGTGTTCCTAGCTATTTAAAATCAAGTAAAAAAGCATATAATGATAATAGAGATAAAGATGATTATGATTTATCATTATAGCAAAAATATATTTCAATACTTGCAATAATAAATCTTTTAAACAAAAAATATTTACAAAAAATTGACATTGATGCCTTTTTATGATAAGATAACTTCCCTTGATAAGGGGGTACTTTATCATTAAATACTATTATTTAGGATTTTAAAGAAAAATATATTATTGGAGGGTATTTTTATGAAAGATTATTCACTTAATTTGGAAGATTCTAAAACATTTGTATTGAATTATACAGTTAAAGATAATCAAATAACAGTTAATCTTGCCAATGGAGAAAATTATGTTATTCCATATACTGCGGAGAATGAAGTAAAGTTACTTAAAAGAATGAAAACACAAGTTTTACAATCAGATGAATTTATGAGTAAACAAGAAAAAAGATTTTCAAAATCTTGGAAGTTGGCAATATGGGGTGTTTCTATGCTTGCATTAAATGTAATAGCTTCAGCAAGTGGTATTAGTGCTGTATCAATAGTAAGTGGAATGTGGGCTAGTTGGTTTGTATTTGATATCGGATATAGAATTTATAGTATGATAGATAGCAAAAGAAATATTAAGGATATAAACAAAAATAAAATGCTATTAAATAACGAAGAAAGATTAAATGAGAAAGTAAAAGAAAATCATAACGTTTTAGCACATACAGATGAAAAAACGAAAAAAATGGTACATTCTACTCCAGTAGATCAACCTGTATTTACTTTAAATAGTATTGACAAAATCAAGTATGAAGAATTAAAGCAAATACTTGAAAATATTGATAGAGAAGAAGAATTTGGCTTTGATTATTCTAGTGAATCGGATGAAAAATCTTTAGTTTTAAAGAAAAAATAAAAAGAGAAATCCAAAAGAAACTTTGTAACTAATGGATTTCTGCATAAAACTAACTCTTTAGACGAGTTAGTAACACACTACTAAGTCGGCAGAGCCAACTTAGATTTCGTGTGCCAAAGGTGATCCTTTGGAAACCCTATTAAGCAACAATATTACAAAGTTTCACATTGTAATATTGTTGCTCCAGACTGTTGACAAAGTAAATTTGTTAGCAGTTTTTTTTTATAAAAATGAAAAAA
>CANSRG010000004.1 GCA_947649355.1 uncultured Mycoplasmatota bacterium
AAAATCACCCTATATTTCTATAAGATAATTGTAACATCATACCCCCCCCCCTAAGTCAATTTACATTTCGTTGACATTCACTAATTTTATCATTTATGTAAATAGCATTTTAAAAATATTTATGACTTCTCCAATTCCTTTTGACATAATACTTTCCATGGTATTTGAAAATGCTACTCCTGCTTTTGTAGTTTGATTCGAGTAATCTTTATGCAAATCGGTTATATAATCTGTTATATCTACTTCTTTTCCTTCCTTAATATCTTTTTCAAATTGCTCCATTGCTTCATTTGTAATTGTTGTTTTTTCACTTAATTTGGCCTCATAGTATCCTGTTTCAATGGCAATGGTTAAAGATATATAGAGTAAAAATAGCACTAGTACTCCTTTTAAAATATACGCACCTGCATTTTTTTTCTTTTCCATAGTTTATTCTATCACTTCCTTTAAAATATCTGCTAGAAGTAACACGGTATTGTTTACTTCACTTATTTTATTATATTGTCCACCTATTTCAAAAAGAAGTGTATTAGCTGAAAAATCTTGATTATAAATCCCGTTTACCCCTTTTCCTCCTTTTTTTATGATTCCCCTTGATAAATTAGGAGAAATTTTATTTATTTTTTCATTGATTTTGGTTGCTAATTCTAAATTTTTTTCATAATTTTCATGGTCTGTTCCTATCACAAACATTATTTTGGCATAGTCTTTATTATTGATAGTTGTCACACTACTTTCATATGGAATTGCATCACGATGAAAATCAATAAAATATTTTAAAGTAGGATTTTTTTCTTTGGCATCTTGCATTAAGAGTTTACTTGCTTTGTAACTTGCTGCATAATTCCAGTTGTTAATTTTTAATATTTCTTTCATTGGTGTAGTTTCTACTATTGTATTTAATCCTCTTTTATTTAATTCTTCTCTTAATTTGTATGAAAGATGCATTACTGTTGGGGTAACATTATAATCGTTTAAGACATCCCCCTTATACTCTTCTGTTTGATGAGTATTGTATATATATATAATTGGATTTTCTTTATTTTCTGTTGGCTTTGGATCTTTTACATATTCTCCTAGCCCAGATGATTCTATTTCTTCTTCTTTTCTTCCTATTGTATAATCTAGTAAAAAATCTAGAATATTTGTTTTTTCTTTTTTATTTTCTTTTAATAGTGTAGATTCTATTAAAAAATTTAACACCTCTTCTTTTTGTAAAAAGGAGGAAAAAAATGATAATGAGACTGCGAAGGAAATTAAAACTAAAAAGAAAAAGAAAATCGTTTTTGAACGATAATTTACTTTTTTTCCTTTGAAACGTTTTTTCATAGTATCACCAGTTTTAATATAACATAAGTGTTAAAAAAAGAATGTCGATTTAAGACATTATTCGTTCATTTATTGCATTTGCGACTACTCTTGTCATACTTTCTAAATCCATTTCTAGAGTGTATTTTGATAAGTATGTGTTTGCATCTTTTAATAAAGTTATATAACCAATGGATAAAACTGGAATAGAAAACGTTTTCTCGTCAATTATTTTGTTACTTCTTAATTGGTCTGCAAAAATAACTCCACAATCATTTAGTTCTAAAGTTCTATTTAAGTGATCTTTATTTTTGGTTACAAAGCTATCTATCAAGACAATTACATCTGGTTTTAAATAATTTACTACCATTTCAATCAATTTAAAGGAAGAGATTCCTGTTTTATTTGTTGTTTCAGGAGCAAATAAAGCAACTTTTGGAATAGTTAAAAAATCATTATAATGATTTGTGGCAATCAATTTTTCTAAAACTTTATTTCCAAACGAATCACCAATAATAGAAGAATTTCCTAATCCAACAATTAAAATGGGCCCTCCTTTATGATATTTTCCAAGAAATGTTTTAAATACTTTTGAAAAGATTTTCTCTAATGTATTTTCTTCTTTATAAAGTACTTTGTCATCAAAGCTAATAGTAAAATAATCCCCTTTTTTAGTATTATATTTTTTACATTCTTTTTCTTTTACTAAATAATGTTTTATCCAAATGTTTTTTTCTTTTTTTTGGGCTAGCAATTTTTCTTTTTCAAAAGTTTCTCCAGCATCTAATATAAAATTTTGTTTCATAAAATTCACCATTACTAATATGGCAAATACTTTTTTGTTTATGTATTATCTATTCTATTTTGTTCATTTTTATACGTTACCTAATATATAAATCACCTTTATATTTTTCATAATAATCTTGTTTCATTTGTCTTAAGTATTGCCTATTATGAAACATTTGATGATGATTTTTAATAATGATTTTATCTACTCCATAATCTTCTATAATACGAAATATTTTTTTCTTCCAACGTCTATAGTCTGAATCCGTTAAATTATAGATGATATCTACATAAAGTGTTTCGTTTTGATAATATATTTCCATTCTTCTTCACCCGTACTAAATGTATCAAATTACATAAAAAAAAGATACTTTTTCGACAAAATATCCTTTTTCTTTTAAAATCTATTTTTTACTTTTTGACTTACTAATGACATATCTGCAATTGTCGCGATTTCATCTGTTAATATTTTCATGATTTTTCCCATATCTTTTATACTTTCTGGCTTTTCTTTTTGAAATACTTCTTCTATCTTTTCATCTATTTCTTTTTCGGTTAACTCTTTTGGTAAATATCTTTTTAATACTTCGATTTCTTTTTGTAAATTTTCTACTTCTTCTGTTTTATTATATTTTTGATATTCTGTTATAGAATCTTTTCTTTGTTTTACATTTCTTTTAATTACTGTGATAATTTCTTTTTCTTCTAATTCTTTTTTTAAGGAAATACTTTCTAATTGCAGTGCACTTTTTAACATTCTTAAGACATTTAAAGTAAATTTATCTTGATTTTTCATACTTTCTTTCATGTCTAATGAAATTTTTTCTATTCCTAGCATGTTTTTGCTCCTTTTCTCATCAACATATATTTTGGATCTAAAAAGGTACGATTTGGAAATAAAAAGTCTAAAGCTATTGTTTCAATTATAACTCTTATTTCTCCTGGAACACTTTTTGTTAATTTATATGCTTCTTCTCTTGGTAATATTAGTTTTACTTCTTTATTTCTACTAAAAATATCTCTTTTTACTGCTCCCATTATTTCAAAGCTACTTACACCTTCTAGAATTACACTTTCAAAATTTATATTTGCAAATTTTACTCTTAGATTTTCATTCGTTGTTATTTTTCCATAAATAAAATGAGCAAGCGCGAACACATCAAATTTAATACAATTATTTAGTTTAAAATAACCAAATAAACATCCACAAAAATCTATTTCATTGATTTCTCTTGTTTCTAATTCCTTTTTTAATATTTCTTTTGTTTTTATTATTCTTTCTTTTGAAATTTCTTGATTTTGTTTCATATAACTTCCTTCTTTCTGTAAATTTATTATATCTAATTTTAAATAAAAATCAACAAAAAAGAATAGATTTCTCTATTCTAATAGCTACGATGTTTCTTTGAATTTCTTGTATTTTTTTTCTTTTCTTCTCTTTTCTTTACTCCAGGTTTTTCATAATGTTTTCTTTTTTTGATTTCGGAAGGGACACCACTTTTGGCAACGACCATTTTAAATCTTCTTAATGCCTTGTCGATATCGCCGTCTCTTACTACAACTTTATTCGAATTCACTCACAATCCCTCCCTTCACGTTTACTACAACCAATTATAACACCCTTTTTTGGTGGATTGCAAGAAAAAACGACAAGATTTATGAAAAAAAGAGCTTATATGCTCATTAGTTCTTGTTCTTTTAATTTTAATTTTTCATCTACTATTTTATTATATTTGTTGATACATTCTTGAACACTATCCAATTCTCTTTTTTCTTCATCTTCTGGAAGTTCTAATGCTTTGATATCATTATTTTCTTCTTGTCTAATGTTTCTTAGTGCTACTTTTGCATCTTCTCCTAAAGATTTTGCTAAACGTACATATTCTTTTCTTCTATCTTCTGTAAGTTCTGGGATTGTAATAATAATCATTTCCCCATTGTTTGTAGGATTTAAACCTAAATTTGCTTCGTTTATTCCTCTTTCAATGTCTTTTAGTGTACTGCGATCGAAAGGTTTTACAAAAAGTTGTCTAGCTTCTGGAACTGTAATATTTGCAAGACTTTGTACTGGTGTTGGAGTTCCATAATAATCTACCATCACGTTATTTAACATTGCTGGATTTGCTCTTCCTGCTCTAATATTTAATAATTTATTTTCTAATGCTTCGATTGCTTTTTCCATTTTCTTTTCTATATCCATAATTTTTCCTCTTTCTATTATTTCATTTTTTTAAAGAATTCTTCTAAACTCTTTTTCTCTACTTTGCCAACTATTTCTTCTTTTAACATTCCATTTTCAAAATACATGATGTAAGGAGTATATTGAATATGAGATTTTATGTTCTCTTCTTGTTCTTCTAATAATTCATAATAATCTTTTTCTTCTTCTCTTAAATCCAGATTTATAAAATATCCTGTTTTGTTTTCTTTTTTCATCACTTCTTCAATATCTGGCAGAAATAATTTGCATGTTTCACAAGAATCTCTTGATGATAAAACCCAAAATGTTTCTAAATTGTTTATTTTTTTTAATATTTCTTGGGCAGTAATTTGTTTTAAAAATTCGATATTATAATCTTTTTTTTCCCCTAGTTTAAATACGGTATTATTTGGATTTGGATTTTTGCTTATAAAATGTAAGGCAATTTTGTCACCAAAGGCAAGCAGTATTAAAACTAATACAATTAACACACAATAAATTGTTTGTTTTTGCTTTTCATCTAAGGGAATTTTGTCTATTTTATTTTTCAATTTTCCTCACCTAAATATTTTTCTATTTCTTTTTTATATTCTGCTTTTTTTTCTATTTTTTTCTTTGAAGACCAATAATTTTCAATACTTGTATCTCCTCTTACAATTGAAGTTTCATCATCAAAATATTGTATTTCTCCATTTTTTATAATTAGTACTGTTGGTGCATAAATGTTTGTAGTTTCAGAATCTAATACTTTTAAATAAGGCGTTAAAAGTTTTACTATGTTTTCGTAATGATGGTTGTTGTTACTTCGATCTTTTTTAAAGTTATAATAGTAAATTTCTTTTATTCCTTCTTCTTTTGCTACCTCATTTAAAAGATCCGCGATGATAGAACTCCATTTATTTTCTTTATATGCCATGAATATAATACCACTTCCTGTATTTATTGTTTCTAATATTTCTTTGGCATTTTTATAAATATATACGTTATTCGTAGTGATTCCATATTCTTCTGTAAAACTTTCTTGTGGAGTTAATTTTTTATTTTGAGTATTAAAGTCTTTTGTTCCTAAGTACATGAAAGCTCCAATTAAAAATAGAAAACTTATTATATAAAATAGCTTTTGATACCATACCATGGGACTTTTCTTTACTTTCATTTTTACATCTCCTTGTTTTTATTATAACAAGTTTAAAAATAGAAGAAAAGACACTTTGTCAAAAAAGTGTCTAGTAAAGTCAATTAGTTTCCTTTTACTTGATTCATTACTTCTTCAGCAAAGTCATCACTACGTTTTTCTAATCCTTCGCCTACTTCATAACGGATTGCACGAACAATTTCTCCACCATTATTTTTTACATATGTGGAAACAGAAATTCCACTATCTTTGATGAATGCTTGTTCAGAAAGACAAATTTCTTTAAAGAATTTTCCAATTCTACCTTCTACCATTTTTTCTGCAATATCAGCTGGTTTTCCTTCGTTCATTGCAAGTTCTTTTTGAACTTTTCTTTCTTTTTCAATTTCTTCTTCTGGAACATCACTTGGGAATACATAAAGTGGTCTCATTGCAGCTTGTTGCATTGCAACATCTTTTGCAACTTCTTCATTTGCGTTTTTAACAACAACTAAACTAGCAATTTTCCCACCCATATGTAAGTATGGTCCAAATGTTTCATCTTCTTTTAAGGAAACAATTTCAAAACGACGGAAAGAAAGTTTTTCTCCTATTTTTGCAATTTTTGCTACTAAAAGTTCTTTTATTGTCCCATCTTGTTCTGTTTCAACTTCCATAGCTTCTTCTAAAGTTTTTACATCTGTTTTTAATAAACTTTTTCCAATTGTTTCAATCATGTTTTTGAACTCTTCATTTTTACTTACAAAATCTGTTTCTGAATTTACTTCTAAAATTACAGCTTTATTTCCATCAATAAAAATGTTTGCAAGTCCTTCAGCTGCGATACGACTTTCTTTTTTTGTTGCTTTTGCAATTCCTTTTTCTCTAAGGTAATCTTCAGCAGCTGACATATCTCCATTTGATTCTGCTAGAGCTTTTTTACAATCCATCATGCCAGCTCCAGTTTTTTCTCTTAATTCTTTTACCATTTCTGCGGTAATCATAAACTCCACCCTTTCTTTTATTTATTATATTTATGCTAATGCATTTAAGAGTTCTTCTTTTTTCATTGCAGAATATCCTTTGATACCTTTTTCTTTAGCAACAGCTTTTAATTCTGCTAATGTCATTTTACTATAATCTGTAGCAACTTCTTTTGTTTCTTTTTCTTCTGTTTTTTCTTTTTTAGGAGCATCAGTTTTTGTTTCTTTTTTCTCCTTTTTATTTTCATCTTCTACAGTATAATCTACAAGTTCTAAATTATTTGCTTCACAAATTGCATTATTCATTGCACCTAATACTACTTTAATAGAACGTACTGCATCATCGTTACCAGGTAAAATATAATCTACATCATCTGGATCGCAGTTAGTATCAATTAAACCAAATACTGGAATGTTTAATTTTCTTGCTTCTCTAATCGCGTTAATTTCTTTTTTAGAATCTACAATAATTAGAGCTTGTGGTAATTTTACCATGTTACGAATTCCACAAAGTAAACGATTTAATTTGTCATATTCTTTTTTTAATTTAATTACTTCTTTTTTTGGTAAAACATCAAATACACCATTTTTTTCCATATTTTCAATTTCTTCAAGACGATTTACTCTTCTTCTTATTGTACGGAAATTTGTTAATGTTCCTCCAAGCCAACGTTCTGCTACATAAAAAGAATTACTTCTTTCTGCTTCTTCTTTTACAACTTCACTTGCTTGTTTTTTTGTTCCAACAAATAAGAAAGTTCCTCCATTTGTCGCAATATTTTTTAATTCTTCATATGCAACTTCTAAGCAAGCAACACTTTTGTCTAAATCGATAATATAAATATCATCTCTTGCTCCATAAATATAAGGTTTCATTTTTGGATTCCATCTTTTTGTTTGATGTCCAAAATGAACTCCAGCTTCTAATAATACGTTTTTAGAAACTACTTCGGCCATAAAAACATCCTCCTTCGTTTTACTTCTGACTAGATCTTCTCATTTTTTTCACTCTACGCCGAGAGCACTCGAAAAAAATAATCCCTATGTCATGTTTATTTGCTTTTACAAAGCCAAAACTATTGTATCAAATAATATGCTTTGTTACAAGAAAAAATTTTTTTGTACTTTATTTATTATTAAATACCTTTTAGCCTTATTTTACATACCCATTTTTCACATAAAAATATTGTTAAAAATCGATTTTAAAATCAAGAACAAAATAATATATTTCATTATTTAGTGAATCTATAGCATGTTTTATAAGCCTGTATTCTCCAATTTCTAAATCACCATATATTTCTTCCCAATTTTGATATAGCTCTAATTCTCCTTCTTCTTCTAAAATATATTTTTTTAATGTCCAAGTATTTTCACTATTTTTTTTTGCTATTGGTAACCATGTATCATTTTCTTTTTTTTCAATTGAAAAGTCTATACTAAATATCCATTCTTTTTGTACTTTGTTTTTTATCATGATTGTAGCACTAGTGGAAGTTAAAGTATTTTCTTTAAAAGACATAACGACACTTTCCTTGTCTTTTATTTTCTCTTTATGTTCTATTTTATTAAATTTTGAACAACCTGCCATAAGACATAAAATAATTATAGTTACAACCCATTTTCTCAAATAAATTTTTCCTTTCAAAAAAATAGAGTTTGTACTCTATTCCTTTATCCATTTTAGTAAAGCATCTTTTGGCATTGCTCCTACTTGTTTTTTTATCTCGACACCATTTTTGAAAAGAATTAAAGATGGAATGGACATTATTCCATATTTTACTGCAAGCTCTTGATGAGTATCGACATTTATTTTTAATATGTCAATATCATCAATGGATTCTAAAACTTCTCCCATTGCTCGACAAGGTCCACACCAATCGGCATAAAAATCAACTAATAAAATTTCTTTTTTTATTTCTTCTTCAAAATTCTCTTCCTTTAAATATTTAATCATTTTATTCCTCTTTTCTATATTTTTCTAATATTTTTTCAGCATTTTTCATTTCTAACTTCTTCATCTCTAATAGTTTTTCTACTGCTTCTACTTTTACTATTTTATACTTTAATAGAATATCCAAACTTTTCTCATTATATTCCTCTTTGTTGTGAATATTTTGATCTTTTATGCTAATTATTTCTTCAATTGCCTTATAATACTCTTTTGAAATATTGGATAAGATTGGACTATGATTCACTATTTTATCTGCTAATAAGGAATTAGATACCAATTCGTTTGTTGCTGGTATTTGAGTTACTAAAAATAAAGCAACAAATACAAATAAAAAAGATTCACAAAGGCCAAAAATTGCTCCTAATAATTTTGATGGTATTCCAAGGACTATGGTAAACTTTAATATTTTTTCTATTCCACCTGTCACTTTAATCAATATTTGAAGGATACTCATTAACACTATAAATACTAATACAAAAGCAAGTGCTTCATAAATGATAATATTTAATACTGTTAAACCTTCAAAATCATTTGCAAAATTAAAAAATGGAAATATGGAGTATAAAATTTTTGAGATTGGATTTTTTAAAATATAAGAGAATATAATTACTACAATGGCTCCAATAAACATTGTTGCACTTTTTATTACTCCTCTTTTAAACCCTACTAAAGACCCCATTATTAGGAATAAAATTATGATACTATCTAATACATTTAACATCTTTTTTCCTCCTTATTTTGATTATAGTATATTTTTTAGTGAAATGTAAAGTATTTTGTGTTACAATACATTTGGTGATGCGAAATGACAATTGTATTTAAAGTTAGTGAACCATTAAAAGGAAAAATGGTTGAGTTTTATAAAGATAAGCGAAGAGAAAAAACTCCTCCTTATGCAGTATTTCAAGCAACTGATGCAGATACTATTATTACCCTTTATGAGTCTGGTAAAGTGATGTTTCAAGGAATTTCTGCTGACATTGATGCGAATATGTGGGCAGAGATGGAAAAGAAAATTTCTGGCAAGAAAATAAATATCAATGAAGGAAAAGAAAAGAAGGAAAAAAAAGATAAAGAACGAAAATCTTTATATCGTTTAAATACTATTGGGTCTGATGAAGTTGGTGTAGGAGATTATTTTGGACCTATTGTGGTAACAGCAGCTTATGTTCCTAAATCACAAATTTCTTTTGTTGAAGATTTAGGAGTTCGTGATTCAAAAGCTTTAACTGATGAAAAGATTTTATCTATTGCGCCTACTCTTATTAAAGAAATTTCTCATTGTACTTATATTTTAAATAATGAAGATTATAATAAATATCAAAAAATGGGATATAACATGAACAAAATAAAGGCTATTTTACATAATAAGGTTTTATTTTTAGAGAAAAAGAAACATCAAGATTATGATAAAATTGTTGTCGATCAATTTGTATATCCAGCAAAATATTTTGAACATATTAAAGAAGCCCAAGAAAAAGTAGAAGACATTACTTTTTTAACAAAAGCCGAAAGTGTATGTGCCTCAGTAGCTGTGGCAAGTTGTATTAGTCGTTATGTTTTTCTAAAGAAAATGGACGAACTTAGTGATACTTTACATCTTCCTGTATTAAAAGGTGCTGGTGTGGATGTAGATAAACTCGCTGCAGATATAGTTAAAACTTATGGTCGTGAAAAGTTACAAACTATTGCAAAGTTAAATTTTAGAAATACTGAAAAATTAAATGAATATTTATAAAAAACTAAGTTTTCTTTTACTTAGTTTTTTTAATACTCGAATTGCTTTATTAAAAAGCTTTCGAATGCTATCATTTTGTCTTCTTCCCCACTTTTTATTTTTTTGTCTACTAATGCAAGGTCTACTAATGCATCTTTTAAATCATCTTCATGATAAATTGCTGATTCTTTTCTTATTTTATCGATTTGCCAATCTTTTAATTTCAATTCTTTACACATTTGTATTTTATTAAAATATTTTTTTTCTAATAATTTATAGAAATATATTAACCGATATTCTCTTGCTAGTAAATTTAATAATTGCAAAACATCTAGTTTTATAATCATAAAATCTTTTAATAACTGAAAAGATAAGAACGAATCTTTTGTTATGACTGCATCTACAAATTTAAAGACGTTGTCATTTACTGTTGGTACAATAATTTTTTTTATTTCTGATAATTTTATTGTGTCATTTTTTTGAAAAAGCAAAGTTAATTTTTCTAATTCTTGCTCTATTATATCATAGTTACCAAGACAAGAATCTATAATATATCGAATCGTATTATCTTCTATTTTATAAATGCTTAATTGTTTTTTTATTTCTAAAAATAAATCATAATTTTTAGGTGCTTTTTTTGTAATTACTTTCCCAATTTCTTGGATTTTTTTTGTAACACTTTTTCGATTATCTAATTCTTCATAGGTTGTAAAAATTAATGTCGTCATTGGATAAGGATTTTCTAAATAATTTTGAAGTAACTCAGTATCTTTCTCTCCTAATTTATTTTTTCCAAAAAAATCAGCATTTTTAATAATTAAATATTTCTTTTCTTCAAATAATGATACATAAGAAGTTTCTTCTAAAATATCTGTAATAGAATTTTCAGGATAATGATAAGTTACTACATTTGTATTTTTAGAAATAATATTTCCAATTTCTTCTTCTAATAGTTTTTTTGAATCTGATACAATTAAATATACATTCATTCTTACCACCTAAATTTATTGTATCACAAAACAGTTAGAATCTGCAGTTCTTTTTTTATTTTCACTATTATTGTGCCACTTTTTCTTGTTTCAAAATAATGGATATTTAAATTATTTAAACTATTTATGGTTTCTTTACTAGGATGATTATATTTATTGTTTTCTCCTACACTTATTATTGCATATTTAGGGTTTACTTTTTTTAAAAAGCTATAACTACTACTTGTGTTAGAACCATGATGACCTATTTTTAGGATATCACTTTTTTCTACATTTATTTTTTCTTCTACTTTTTTTGAAGCATCAGCCATCATTAAAAAGGATACTCCTTTTGTTTTAATCCTTAATATTAGACTTGCATCATTTTCATCTTTTTCTTCTTTTTGTGAATAATTTTTTATTTGATATTCCCTACTTTCTATATTTTCTTTTATTTTTTCTGGATACATTTTTCTTATTTCCTTTTCAATAAAAGTATCTTCATTTTGATTTAAACAAATGTTATCTACTTTTATAGAGGCCAGGATGTCTTTGGCATTTCCACCATGGTCGATGTCCCCATGACTGATTATCAAATTATGTATTTTTGTTAAACCTAACGAGTGAAAAAATGTAACTAATTCTGTCGATTTTGTACTTGTATTTTTCTTTTTTTGCCAATCCTCTTTTTGGAATGTATGGATACCACCTGTATCTATTAACATGATTTCTTTTTGATAAGGACTTATGAATAAGGTTGCATCTCCTTGGCCAACATCTAAAAAATATACTGTACTTGCAGAATCAATTTTTGGAATCAATTTCATTATAAAAATAAACACGATAAGAAATAATAAATATCTTTTTCTTTCTTTTTGTAAAAATAGAAATAATAGCCCATAATAGATTATCCAAAAAATCAAAGAGACTTTAGGAATTATTATTCTTCCAAATGAAAAAAGGACAAAACAATTATTTATTTGTTCAAAAATTGTGATGATGCTTTCATAAATAGGTCTTACTAGTGGGAAAATAAGACTTAAAAAAGTAATTGGATAGATTATAAACGTTACTGCTGGAATTAGTAATATATTAAAAAATATACTTAAAATATTTATTTCAAAAAAGTGAATTGCACTAATGGGTAGACTACATAAAAAGGCGATGAAACTTGTTTTTAATATTTTGTTTTTCTCAATTGTTAAAAATGACAAACAAAAGCTAATCATGAATGAGTATTGAAACCCTATATTCATTATAAAGAAAGGATTATACATTAAAAGTATAGAAAAACAAAAGAATAACATTTTTTTATTGCTTAATTTCCAATACGTATTTGGTAGTTTTATAAAATATAGTATCAATACTCTTAATACAGAAGGTGTAAAATTACATAAAAATGCATAAAAAAGCTGAAATAAAATAAGGATACTTTGATGAATCCAATTGTTTTTTTTAAAACATTTTTTTAATATAACTACAAGAAAAGAAAAATGCATTCCGGATACGGCAAATAAATGACTAATACCATTTTTTCTTAATATTTCTGTATCTAAATAACTTGTATCACCAATTAAAAATGCAAGAAAGTATTCCTTTTTATTCATCTTCTTAAGTTTTTTTACCATTTTATTTTTTAATTGATATAAAAAACTTGGATTTTTTTTGATTTCTATATTATTTGCTTCACAAGTATAATAAATATGTTGATAGTATAAATATTTTTTGTAATTAAATGTATTTGGAATCGTATTTTCTTTTGGCAATTTTAAATTACCCATTATCTTAATATAAGTTTTATAACCAATTTTTTCTTCTAATTCTTCTTTTTCTTTCTCGCTTTTTATTTTATAATAAACTACTAATTTTTCTTTCTTTTTAATTGTAAGTGTTAGATTGTCTCCATTAAATTTATAAGAAAGGATTTCTCCTTCAAAATTTGTTTCATTGTTTTGATAAATACTTTTATTATTACTATTAAATGCTAGTCCTAGACGAAGAATTAAAAGACAGATAATAAGCACAAGAAATAAATTAGACTGTAATATAACTTGCCAATTTTTCATAAATCTTATCGCCTATTCCTTTAATGTTTTTTAAGTCTTCTTTCTTCTTGAATTTTCCACAATTTTCGCGATAAGAAATAATAATTTTTGCTTTTGCTTCCCCTATCCCTGGCAGAGTACTAAGTTCTTCTTCGGTCGCAGTGTTTATAGAAATTAGTTCATTTTTTTCAAGGGTAAAATCATCTTTTTCTTTTATTGGAAGTTGTTCTTCTTCTATTTTTTTCACTTCTTCTTTTGTAAAAACAGTAATAACCATTTCATTACTTACTTTTTTACTTAAATTTAAGTTTTTAGTATCTGCATCACTTGTTAAGCCACCCGCGATTGTTATTACTTCTTGAATGATGGAACCTTGTTTTACACGATATACCCCAGGATTTGTAATAGCACCTTTAATGTCTATTATTACTTCTTCCTCTTCTTCTATCGTTGTTTCCATTACTGGACAAGTATAGGTTTCTTCTGCGGTCACCTCTCTTACGTACAACGTAAAAAAAGTACTCATTAAAAGAAAAAGGCTTATGAAACCACAGGCAATTTTCTTTTCTTTTAAAAATTCTAAAATATTTTCCATTTTTCCTCCTTTCTAAGAAAGTACAATATTGTACCTTCTACCTATTTATTACCAATGCACTTTTCTATTTCCTTCTTTTTTCTATCTTTTTTCATTTTTTATAAAAAAAAACAGTCAAATGACTGTAAACTAGTTTAGAAAAGCTAATTCTCTTTTTTCTTTTTGGGTTTTATTTTCTATTGATATCCTCAATATTACAAACATCATAAAAACCACATTCATATTAAATGACCCCCCATAACTTAGAAATGGTACTGGAACACCTGTTAATGGAATTAGTGCAAGAGAACCCATAAAATTGATCAGTAAATGAAGTAAAATGTAAATAAATGTTCCGTAACAAATAATTGCATTTCGAAGAGAGTATGATTGTTTGGCAATTTTTAAAATTCGATATAGTAAATAGGCATATCCAATTAACACAATAATTCCTATTATAAGCCCTAGTTCTTCTACTAATATAGGATAAATAAAGTCTGTATGTGCTTCTGGTAAATACAAATATTTTTGAGAAGAATTTCCAAGACCTACGCCAAATAATCCCCCGTTATGATAGGCAATAAATCCATTACAAACTTGATATCCTGTATCTTCCATATATCTTTGACATGGAGCTTGAAATTTTAATCTTGCTAATTGAGCACCATTAAAAATGTCAGACCCACTATAAAGTAATACTACTACTGCTAAAATGCTTGCAAATCCTAAATATTTTATAAAATCTACTCGACTATCTTTTCCAAATGGAATCGCTAAAAAAAGGAAAAATACTATACCAGCAATAATTACTGCTCCCCCAAAATCTGGTTGATAGGCTACCATTACAAATATAATAATTGATATTACTATGGGAATTAGTTGGTACGCAAATGGCTTTTTCGTTTTAATGCTTTTTTCATAAAAAACTGCCATAAATACAATTAAAGCGGTCTTTGCAAATTCTGTTGGTTGCAAATTAAAAAATCCTAAATCTAACCAACTTTTTGCTCCTCCACCTATAACACCTACACTAAAAACTAAAAAGAGTAAAAAAAGAACACTTACTAAATATATGGGTGCAAGTAGAGGATAATTTTTGGTTGGAATACGTAACAGGATTAAAAATCCTAATAAAAATGATGTTCCTACAAAAATTAGTTGCCTTATAAAAAAGTGATAACTATCTACTCCATATCTTAAAACGGCTGATACACTTGATGCACTAAGAACCATAACAAGACCTAATATTAAATAAATAATCATTAAAAAAAATAAAGGTTTATCCATTTTGGCAAATATTTTTTTCATATTACCACCTATTGTAATCATATCATATTTTTTCTTTTTTTTATAAATTTTTCTTTTTTTAATGTCAAAATAACGTAACTTTAATAAACTATATTAGATAGATTAGGAGGTAACGATTATGTATTATTACGGAAATAATGGGTACTATGGTGGAGGATACAATAATTATCAAACACCTTGTTGTTGTAATAGTGGTTATGCTGGATATACTTCAGGATATGGCGCAGGAGCAGCAATTTGGATTGTTTTATTCATCCTATTAGTTATCATCATTGGTGCTGGTTGGAATTTTGGCGGCAATAATTACAATAACAACTAATTAAAATTGAATGGGAATTTTATTCCTGTTCTTTTTTTATGATTTTTTTTAGAAAGTATGTTACAATATTACTGTTTTTAAAGGAGTTGTGAATTATGAAACTACCAAATATTACAATTTTAGATGAAAGTGATAAGCGATTACGTAAGAAAAGTCAAGAAGTTACTTTTCCTTTAAACGATACACAAAGACAAACTATAAATAATATGATTACTTATTTAACAATGAGCCAAATTAAAGAAACACAAGAAAAATATCATTTAAGAGCTGGTTGGGGTTTGTCTGCTGTTCAAGTTGGTTTATTAGAACGTATTTTTGTCATTGTAGAAGAAATAGAAAAGGAAACTTTTAAACATTACATTGTTATTAACCCTAAAATCCTTTCTCATAGTGAAGAAAAGATTTATGTTGGCGAAGGAGAAGGATGTTTGTCGGTAAATCGTGATGTAGTTGGTATTGTTCCAAGGTACGCAAGAATAACTATTAGTGCTTATGATATGGATGGAAACCCTTATGAAATTCGCGTAAGAGAAGATGTTGCGATTGCATTTCAACATGAATTAGATCATTTAAATGGTATTTTATTTGTAGATCATATCAATAAGAAAAATCCTTTTCAAGGAAAAGAACTTATGAGAGAAATTTAAAAACGAGCTTTTTACACTCGTTTTTCTTTGTCTTCTAGGGAAACACTTACTATTTTAGATACCCCTTGTTCTTGCATAGTAATTCCATATAAAGTAGTCGCATATTCCATTGTTCTTTTTTTATGAGTAATTAAAATAAATTCACTTTTTTCTTTTTGTTCTTGTAAATAAGCACCGAAAGTATCTACGTTTGCTTCATCAAGTGCCGCTTCCACTTCATCTAAAATACAAAATGGTACTGGATAAACATTTAATATTGCAAATAAAAGGGAAATTGCTGTTAAAGTTTTTTCTCCTCCTGATAATAAGCCAATATTATTTAATTTTTTTCCTGGAGGTTCTGCAATGATTTCAATTCCAGTCTCTAAAATATTTTCTGGATTAGTAAGCTTTAACATTCCTACTCCACCTTTAAACATTTTTTTGAATACTATTTGAAATTCTTTTTCTATTTTTTCATATGCTTTTTTTAGACGTTCTTCCATGATGCAATCCATTTCTTCAATAATTTTATATAATTCTTCACATGATTTTTCTAAATCTTCTTGTTGACTTGTTAAAAAGTCATATCGTTCTTTTACTCTTTCGTATTCACTAATACTTCCAATATTTACAATACCTAATTTTTGAATTTCTTTTTTTAAACTAGAAACTTTTTCGCGAGCAATCTCAGGTTCTAAATCTAATATATAGTCACTTTTTGCTTTTTCGTATGTAATATGATATTCTTCGCTTAATATGCCTAATAAGTAATCCATTTTAGTATCCATTTTTCCTATTTCAATTTCTTGTTTTTTTAATTCATTTTCTATTTTTTTATACTCTGAATTTTTTTCCTTATAGGTTGTCTCTAGTTCGTTTATCAAAGAAGAAATTTCACTTTTTCTTGTTCTTTTTTCTTGAATTTCTTTTTCTGTTATTTCTTTTTCTACTTCTAAGTTTTTCATTTGTTCTAAAATTTGAACTAATGAAGCTTCAATGGTTCCACTTTTTAGTGTGTTCGCACTATTTAAACTTTCTTTGGTTTCCTTTAATTTTTTTTCTACTAAATTCTTTTGCGATTCTTTTTGATGATAGATTTCTTCTTCAATAATCATTTTCTTTTGAATCGTTTTTAATTCATTTTCTAACTTATTTTTTTCTTCATCCAGTTCTTTTCTTTTTTGTTCTAAATTTTTTCTTGAAAATTCATTATTTTCTAATTCTTGTTTTAAGTTTGCAAGTTCTTGTCTTTCTTTAATCGTGCTATTTTGGTGTTTTAGTGAACCTCCTGTTAATGAGCCTCCAGCATGAAGGATTTCTCCGTCTAATGATACCACACGATATTTATATTCTAATAAAGCTCCTATCTTATTTAAATATTTGATGTTTTCCACTACTACAACATTACCTAATTGATTTTTTATAATATTTTCATATTTTTTATCAAAATGAATTAAATCACTCGCTACTCCTAAATACCCTTCTTCATTTTCGATCTTCTTTAAATCTTTTTCAGGAATGATTTTTGGTTTTATAATATTTAATGGAAAGAAAGTAGCTCTTCCTAATTTATTATTTTTTAAATATTCAATTGCTTCTTTTGCAGAATTTTCGTTTTCTGTTATGATGAAGTTGGCAGAAGCTCCTAGGGCAACTACAATGGCTGTGAGATAGACATCGCTTACTTCTAATAATTTTCCAATCGTTCCTAAAATTCCTTGTAAACGAGGATTATTTAATACGTTTTTTACACTTACAGGTAACCCCATGTCTTGTTCTAAATTTGCTTCTAATAAATTGATTTTGTTTTTTAAAATAAAATTATTTTTTTCTGCGGTTTCATTTTCTGTTTCTAAATGCTTTTTCTTAATATTTAAAAGATTTAAAGAACTTTCTGTATCACTTAAAAAATTTTGTTCTTCTAGCAATTTTTCTTTTTTCCCTTTTAGTTCTTGTTCTAAAAGTTCGAATTCTTTTTGATAGGCTAATTCTTGTTCTTTATATATTAGTAAATTCTCATCAATTTTAGCTTGATCTACTACATAATTTTGTCTTTCTAAAAGAAGTTTTTTTTCACTCGATGATTCTGAAAGTAATTCATTTGTATTTATTAGTTTTTTGTTTAATGTGTTTATTTCCTCTTCTAGTTTTAATAATTCCACACGAAAAGACTCACTTTCTTTGCTTTCTTTTGTAGAATTATATTCTAATTTTTCTTTTTGTTCTTCTAATTCTTTTATTTCTTTTAATAATACGTTATAAGTCGTGTGAATTTCTGTGATATCTTTTGTAGTTAAAGCAATTTCTAATTCTTCTAATTCTTTATGAAATTCTAAGTATTTTTTCGCTATTTCACTTTGTTCTTTTAATGGTTCCACAGATTTTTTTAATTCCTCTGTTACTAAACTAACTTTTTCTAAATTATCTTTGGCTTTTTCTAATTTTCTTTCACTTTCTAATTTTCTATTTTTATATTTTAAAACATTCGCTGCACTTTCTAAAATAATTCTTCTATCTATTGGTTTTGCATTTATTATTTCTTCAATACTTCCCTGGCTAATTATATTAAATCTACTTCCGCCTATTCCACTATCTAAAAAAAGATTTGTAATGTCTTTTAATCTTACTTTACTATTATTTATAAAGTATTCATTTTCTCCTGTATAATAAAGTATTCTTTTTACTTCTACTGTCTCAAAATCCGTATTTAAAAAATGACTTTCGTTATCAAATGTTAATGCTACTTCTGCTCTTTTAAAAGGGGCTCTTGTTTCGCTTCCTGCAAAGATAACATCGCTCATTGAGGATGTTCCACGAAGAGATTTTACAGATTGTTCTCCTAATACCCAACGTATGGCATCAACAATATTACTCTTTCCTGATCCGTTTGGCCCAACGATTGCTGTAATATTTGTTTTTAATTCAATGTCTATTTTATCTGCAAATGATTTAAATCCATATGCTCTAATACTTTTTAATTTCATGTTACTTTGCTCTTTTCTTATAAGCATCTAGTGCTGCTTGTTGCTCTGCTTCTTTTTTACTTTTTCCTATTCCTGTTCCATATACTATGCCATCAATCACAACATTTACAGTAAATGTTCTGTCATGGGCTGGTCCTTCTTCTTTTTCTAATATATAGCTTAAACTTTCTTTATCTGTTTGCACCATTTCTTGTAAGGCTGATTTGTAATCACTAAAAAAATGATAATTTCCTTTTATGTATGGAAGAATTATTTTATTGCAATATTCTTTTGCTTTTTCGAATCCTAAATCTAAATAAATGGCTCCTAAAACACTTTCAAAAACATCTGCAATAATCGTATCGTTAATGTTTCCTATTTGCCCATGTCCTACTAAAATATATTTATTTAAACCTATTTCTTTTCCGTATGTTGCTAATGCTTGTTCGCATACAAAACTCGCTCTTAGTTTTGTCATATCTCCCTCTTTTAAATCAGTATTTAAATAAAAATATTCACTTGTTATTACTTCTAAAACTGCATCTCCTAGAAATTCTAAACGTTCATAAGACTCTTTATGATGCTCATTTGCATAGGAACTATGTGTTAGTGCTGTTACTAGCATTTCTTTATTTTCTAAAATAATATCATATTGTTTTAATACATTTTCGAATTCCATAATTTCATCCTCCTTTTTTATTATACTATAAATTATTCTTTTTCTCTAGTTTAATTTACAATAAGTTTAATTTGTAGTAGAATATTTTTAGGTGATAGTTTGAAAAAGTTTCTTTTATTTTTAATACGATTTTATCAAAGTATTCCTTTTTCATCGCACTATAATTGTCGGTGTATTCCTACTTGTAGTGAATATACTTATGAAGCAATTTCTTATTATGGAGTGCGAAAAGGAATTTCTCTTGGTATAAAAAGAATTATTCGCTGTCGGCCTGGTGGAATTTATGGATATCAACCATTAGAAAAGGAGGTGGAACATGAAAAAAGTTTTTAGTTTTCTTTTTCTTCTTGTAATTTTTCTTTTTACAAGTGGATGTGATTCTTTTGAAAATGCAACTATTTATACAACCGTATACCCTATTCAGTTTTTAAGTGAAACTTTGTATGGAGATCATTCTACTTCTACTTCTATTTATCCAGATGGAGCAGATGTTTCAACTTATCAAATCACAGATAAACTTATAGAACGTTATAGTAAAGGAAGTATATTCCTTTATAATGGTACGACTGATGAAAAGCAAATTGCAAAAAAATTAGTAAATGAAAGAAAAAAATTGAAAATTATTGATGTTGCCTATAGTTTGAAATATAAATATGGTGTGGAAGAACTTTGGCTTAATCCAAGTAATTTCTTAATGCTTGCTGCAAATCTTAAAAATGGTTTAGAAGAACAGATGGGTACTAAATATTTAAATGAAGAAATTGAAAAGAAATATCGTGACTTAGAAGTTACTTTATCTATTATGGATGCTGAGATAAGAAGTATTGCAAAAGAGGCTTTAGAAAGAAATCAAAATACTCTTATTGTATCTTCAAATGTATTTAAATTTTTAGAAAATTATGGTTTTCGTGTCATATCTTTAGAAGACTATCAAGAAAATTCAAATAGTTTTAATACATTAAAAAGTAATTTTAATTCTGGAACTTATAAATATTTACTAATTGAAGAGTCTCGGGAAAATGATCGCATTAAAGAACTACAATCGCAAAACAATGCAGAAGTTATTTCTGTTCACATGCTTACTACATTATCTGAGACAGATAAAGCTAATAATGAAAATTATTTTTCTATAATGAATAAATTTATTACTAATTTAAAAAAAGCAACAAATTATTAAAAGGATTTGCTGCTTTTTTATTTTAGCTTTTTAAATAGACGTCTTGCATTTTTTGATGTTTGCTCTTCTATTTCTTCATAGCTTCTTTTTTTTATTTCACAAAGTTTTTCAATAATATATTTAATATTATTAGGTCTATTTCTCATATTTTTGAATGGTTCTGGAGCTATATAAGGACTATCTGTTTCTACTAAAAATAATTCATCTGGTACTGTTTGGACAACTTCTAGAGATTTTTTAGCATTTTTATAAGTGATTCTTCCAGCAAAAGAAATATAATAACCATTTTTAATTAAATATTTTAAAGATTCTATATCTGGTTGAAAACAATGAAATACACAACCATATTTTGGTTTTACATATTTTTCGAAAATTTCAATTATCTCTTTATTTGTATTATTAGCATGGATAATAACTGGTAATTGTAAATTGTTAGCAATTATAATTTGTCTGATAAAATATTTTTTTTGCTCTTCTAAATTATTTTTTGTTGTATCTAGCCCAATTTCTCCAATTGCTACAACTTTTTGATTTTGAGCTAAATCATAAAGACTTTGGAAATCTTCTTGCTCAGTATATAAAGGATGAATGCCAATTGCTGAATAAAATTTATGATTTTTAGTGCTTAATAAAATTGATTCTTTTGAAGTAGATAGATTTAAACCAACATTTATTACACTTTCTATTTGATTATTCGTATTTATTTCTTGTATATGTTCTTCTTGATTTTTTAGTACTAAGCTATTCACATGTACATGAGTATCTATAGCCATTTTCATTTCTCCCATTCATTTGTATTTTTATTAGGTATATTAAAACGACTTATTATAAGCCGCTTTCTATTTTTATTCGAAACTTCCGATTTAAAAACTATTTGGTGTCCCCTTAGGGATTCGAACCCTAGACCCACTGATTAAGAGTCAGTTGCTCTACCAACTGAGCTAAGGAGACATTTATGAAATCCTCGATAGAAATCGAGGATAATTATACAAAATGGTGACCCGTACGGGATTTGAACCCATGAATGCATGCGTGAAAGGCATGTGTGTTCAACCACTTCACCAACGGGCCATAAACAAAATGGTGGGCCTGGGGGGACTTGAACCTCCGACCTCACGCTTATCAGGCGTGCGCTCTAACCAGCTGAGCTACAAGCCCATTTTGCCAACGACTATTACATTTTAACCTATAATATATCTTTTGACAAGTCTTTTTTACAAAAAAATTAAATTTTTATAAAAACCACTTTTGGTTGACAACAATTTAAATGGCGGAGCAGGAGAGATTTGAACTCTCGCGCCGGTTCCCCGACCTACACCCTTAGCAGGGGCGCCTCTTCAGCCTCTTGAGTACTACTCCATTACCAAGTGGTTACTTATAAAGTTTACTATAAATATTCTTGTTCGTCAACACTTATTTCATATTTTTAATAGCAAAATTGTTTAAACATTGTTTTTTTAATATATAAGCTCCAATGATATAGATAAGGGAAAAAATGATTAAAATAATTGCCATAGTCCATGTTGCCCAATTCACTTCCTTTTGAATATAACCACTTACTATTAAAAAGATAGAAAATAAAATTCCTATTGTACCAATTATATTTAATCTAATAAATCTTTTTCTCATTTCTTGCCCTTTTGATGTTTTAAAATATTTTTCTTGGCATTGTTTTTTTTCCTTTTTATTCATGCGTTCATATTTTGTTTTCATAGTAAGCCTCCTCGCCTTTTTATCATATCATATTTTTCTTTTTCATGAGTATTTTTTTCCGTTTTTTTGCATAAATTTTATTAAATGAAAGACATTTATAAAACTTTACGAGAATTAGAAATTGAAGATTGGATATGGATTATTACCCTTTTTTCAGCCATTTTTGCGATTATATCTAATATTTTTGAAAGAAATTATGTTAAAACTAAAAATCCTGAAAGCAAAAATATTTATAAAACAATCAATGTCACTCTTTTAACTATTTCCTTTTTTGTGTATTTGTACTTTTTACTACTTTCTTATTCTCGTATCAAAGCAATTAACCCTACTACTTCTTTTAAACAAGCAAGACTAACAAATATCAATTTTATTGGAGCAGTACTATTTATAGTTGCTTCAGTTATTTCTATTTTTGTTGAAATTTATAGTGATGATGGTTCTGATTCCAGTTTAATTCCTTTTTAAAAAAAAGCCATAAAGGCTTAATATACTATTGGCTACCCTGGTTGGATTCGAACCAACGAAATGGTAGGGTCAGAGCCTACTGCCTTACCGCTTGGCGACAGGGTAATAAATTTTACTTTTTTATTGTACATCTTTTTTTGAAAAAAAACTACCTTTTTTAAAAAATAACTTGTATTTTAAAAAAAATTATTGTATACTTAAGAAGTTATTGGACCTCTAGCTCAGTTGGTTAGAGCAACCGGCTCATAACCGGTCGGTCGTAGGTTCGAGTCCTACGAGGTCCACCATTTTTTAAAATTGCAGGCGTGGCGAAATTGGTAGACGCACTAGACTTAGGATCTAGCGCCTCACGGCATGGGGGTTCAAGTCCCTTCGCCTGCACCATTGACAAATCTGTTCGAACTATTCGAACTTTGAATATACTTTCAGTCTGAAATATGACTGATTTTTTATTACCTAAAATTCCCTCTAGCAATTTGTTATTTGTGGTGAAATTCCTATCACTACTGCACCTTTCCAATAATTACTTTTCTTAAATCAATCATTAGTAATTTTTGTTTAGTCCATAACGATTTCACATTATTTTTCCTATTATTGTCAATTTCGCTTCACTTTTACACCTTCATTTGGTAAATAATTCTATCTTTTTTTGGGACAACTTAAAACTCGAAAAAAGTTAGCATAATTATAATGACTCCTCTTTTTAAAAATGCTATACTATTTTTAGTAGTAAATAGTATTGGAAGTGAAAGTCATGAAAAAGGTTCTTGTTTTATTTTCTGGTGGTAAAGATTCTATGCTTAGTTCAATTTTACTAATTGAACAAGGGTATGAAGTTGTTTTAGTTCATTATGATAATTCATTTGAATTAGGAAGTGAAAATGTAAAAATCGGATACGAAAGATTAGTAAAAAAGTATGGTGAAGATAAGGTTAAGTATCTTGGCGTAAAGAAAATTGATGCTATATTTAGAACATTTGTTAAAGATTTTTATAATTTCAAAGTAGATGAAATCTTAAAAGATTATGGAAAAATATCTTTTTCTCAATTTAATTGTCTTGTTTGCAGATTATCAATGTATGTCACAACAATCATTTTATGTAAACAATTAAGTATATCTTTTGTAGCTGATGGCGCTAGAAGAAGCCAATTATTCGCGATTGAACAAGATGAAATGTTAAATTTATTTAAAGATTTGTTCAAAGAATATAAAATTGAATTACTATTCCCTGTCAAGAATTTAGAAAATGATTTTGAAGAAAAAAACGAATTTCTTGTTCGTGGTATAATTCCAAAAGTTAGTGAACCTCAATGTTTAATTGGAATGCCTTTAAATAGTAATGATGAAGAAATTTTGACTGCTTGTATAAATGTTTATAAAAATTTCCTCTATCAAAAAATCAACGATTTAATTGAAAGGTACACGAATGTTTTGTTTGGAGATGAATATCTATGATAAATGATAATAGGAGTAAGTATTTTGTTTTTGTGCCATTTTGTTTACTGTCTCAGGCATACCAAGCTCAAGGACTAGTTAAATATGAATGGATTAGTTCTATTAAACCTTTTGTTCAATTACTTTTAGATAATAATATCAATATAATTCAAATGCCCTGTGCAGAAAGTAGTTTTAACAATAACTTAATAAGAAAACCAATGGGATTATCTAAATACAATAATAAAGAGTTTAACGACCATTGTGAAAAATTGGCTACACAAGTTGCTGATGAAATTAAAAATATACTTTCTTCTAATTATAAAGTCATTGCAATTTTAGGAATAGAACAATCTCCATCGTGTTGTGTTAATTATATATATACAAATCATGGTAATGAAAATAGAAAAGGCTTATTCATAGAAAAATTATACGAGAAAACTAAACATTACAACATTCCAATAATAGGAATAAATAGAAAATATATCAATAAATCATTGAATCAGTTAAAAAACATTATTGAAAGTATTATTGAATTTTAATAAATAAATTTATAAGAGAGTGTCTATTTTTTTATAATTAGTATCAATAATGAAAATGGGATAACGATATATTTTTATACAAATTCATACAAAAAAACAAGGATTATTTATCTCCTTGTAACATATTTAATAAATCAATTTTAAACATATCTTTTGAAGCATTTGTTTTACTTATCATAATACCTTTATATGTTCCAAGTTCTGATTTATGTCCTTCTAAAAGAATTTCTTTTGGTGTAATTTCATTTAACATAACAGTTTCTTCTTTTTTATATACAGTATATATAAGTTTCACTTCTCCATGAACTTGAGCAAACATTGCGTCACTTGGCAATTTTAATTCATAAGTAACAGTTCCTGCTTTTTTATTTTGACTAATTATTTCTCCTTCAAACTCCCCGTTTCTTAATGATGGATAATAATCAAAATTCAATTTTTTGAATGCACGCATATTATATTTTTTTAATGCTCTTTCTAATTTACGAAATTCATTTTCATTCACGTAATCTAATACATAACTTTTCATTTTTATACCCCCTATAACCTTTTCATGATATGATTATATCACAAAATTCCAAAAATGTCAAATTTGTGTCTAATTACTATTTTTATGTTCTAATTTTCCTTATTGCATATACATTATAACACATGTGACAAAAAATGTCAAATTACGACTTAATATTTATATGAACTAAAGTTTGCCCAAGGTTATTAGGGTCTAAATGGTATTTTAATACTCTTTTGTCTTGTTTTAAAATATGATGTACTTCTTCTTTTAGTTTGCCACTACCTTTACCGTGAATGATTACTATAATTTCGTTCTTTAACTTTATTTGATCTGTAATAAAATTATGAACTATTGTATAGGCTGTAACAGCAAATTCTCCATGCATATCTATTTTAGGGTAATAATCCCAATAAATCATCCTTGTACTCCAGAAGATTCATTATTTACTGATTCTTTGTTTTCTAAAGCATCTATTAGTCCAAATTGTGTTTCATAATGATGAATGACATCTGATAAAATAGGAACTGAATTTTTTGCTCCATATTTTGTTGTTGATAATGCTGCGGATATGTTGGCAAGACAAATACATTTTTCTAAATTGTAACCTTTTCCTAGAAAGTATGCTAATGACCCATCAAATACATCTCCTGCCCCTGTTCTATCTATTTCCTTTACTTCTTTTGGTGGCATTACTTTTATTTGATTTTCATAAGGATACAATGCTCCTAGTTCATGTAATGTTACAATATTTATACTATTAGGAAATCTATCTTTTAATTCTTCATAAAGCTTTAATAGTGTGCTAGGTACATTTAAATCTACATCCATTTTGGTAATTCTACAAGCTAATTCTAAAGAAAAGATTACATACTTTGCATATTTTGCAAGGGCGATGACTTCTTTTTCATCTGCCACGCCTAATCCAGCTCCTAAAATTGTTATTGCATTTGGATATTTATTAAATGCTGCTAGTGTTGCAGAATATTCATAACCATCCGAATAA
The DNA here is from genome assembly GCA_947649355.1 of uncultured Mycoplasmatota bacterium. Lineage (GTDB taxonomy): Bacteria > Bacillota_I > Bacilli_A > RF39 > UBA660 > Ventrenecus. The sequence continues at coordinate 26,388 of CANSRG010000004.1, forward strand.
ATAATGCTTGGTGTGATATCATATTCATATTTTTTTAAATGAAATATTTCTGGTTCTATAATTAAAGCTGTTCTAGATGTCGTTTGCTTGTTCGCTAAAATCATAGTGGATGTGGTTTTTCTTTCATAATTGATTTCTAAAAATTGTGTATGAACTTTCGCTGACTCAAGGTCTTTTTTTACCAGGTTTCCAGCTTCATCATAACCAACTACTCCTGCAAAATAAGAATCATAGTTCCATTTCCCAAGAAGATAAGCAACATTTGAAGCAGCTCCTCCACTTCCTTCTAGTTTTTCTTTTACTATTGTTTTTGTATTTTCTGTGGGAAAATTCTCTAATGGAATTGTAGTATCATAAGTTACTTTTCCTATACTTAATGTTATCATCGTATCACCAATTCTTTCTATTCCTTTTTATTATACTATAATTTGTTTTTTATGAAAAGAAAAAATCCTATACTTTTTTTTGTAGGATTCTTTTTTCTTCCATTCTTTTAGGATATCTTGTACTTATAGGAACAAAATCATAAAATATTGCACTACATTCCAAATAGCTTATAAAATATAATGGATCCATAGAAGATATTCCTAAACTATTTACCATGTGTTGTAATCTATCTAGTAAATATACTTTCCCAGATAAAATCATTAGAATTAGATCATCACTTATTTCGTCTGCTACAAAATATCGATATATAGAGGCAAGATTTCCTTTATTGATTACTAAAGTTCCACATAAAATCTCTTGAAATTCATTGTCTATCGTTTCTAGATTAAAATCATCTTCAAAACTTGATATTATGGATTTACAAATATCTACATTATCATTATTAGCACTTTTTCTCATTTCATAAAACATTTCTAAATCAGTTTCAAAGTTTTCTGTTTCTTTTAAGAAACAATAAAAATATTTTTCATGAAATTTACTTGCTACTTCTCCAAGAAATTTTTCTGATATTTTTTCTTCTTCTAAATTTCTTTTTTGCCTTAATGTTACATAATGAAAAAATTCATGAACAATCCCAAAAGCATCTTTTATTGTTTCGTTACAAGGTGCATTTAATAATAAAGTGTTTGATACGGATACTTCTAAATCAAAATATTCATCTAATGGCAAGTTTTCTATAACTTTTTTAGGTATTTCGTTTTCTTTTGCATTCCATATACAAATTTCTTCAGTTTCTATTCCTTGTTCTAAAATTCTACATAAAGTAGATGTGGAATCTATCCAATATAAATATTTTTTGACAAGTTCTAAACTTTTTGTAATTGGAACTTTTTCTAAATCTTTTTTCTGTACTTCTTTTCCTCTTGTTTTAATAAGCTTTAGAAGTTGTTTTTTGTTTTTGTAAGCAAATGTTTCGTTTTGAAAACATTGTTTTTCCTCTTTCATTAGCCGTTTTAGTAAATCGCCTGTATATTTATCTAATAAATTAGGCATGATGGTTTCCCATAAATAAAACATTTTATCTTCTTCTGTTTTTTTATTAAATTCTAGACTTCCTTTTTTTAAATATTCTACCGCATAATCTTCTAAAGTTTTTGATGAAAAAATTGCTAGAGAAAGATATTCTTTATAGAAATTTGCTTCTTCATATGAATTATACTGAATGGCAGTTATCATTAAGTGATATAAAAAATCTAATTTTTCTTTTTTACGCATATTATTAACCCCCCGTTTTTTAGAAACTTTATTATATCATACATTTTAAAAAGTAAAACTGTTTTTTATATTTACTAGTTTTCATCTTGAAAAAGTAATCTATTTTGTTTCGCGTATTGCTGCTTTGGCAGCTGCTAATCTTGCGATTGGTATTCTGTATGGCGAACATGAAACATAATCTAAGCCTATATTATGACAAAATTGAATGCTTTTAGGATCTCCTCCGTGTTCTCCACAGACTCCTAAAGAAATATTTGGCCTCTCTTTTCTTGCCTCTTTTATCGCTACTTTCATTAAAACTCCTACCCCTTTTACATCAATGCTTTTAAATGGGTCTTCTTTAAAGATTTGTTTTTCATAATAATCTTTTAAAAATTTCCCAGCATCATCTCTTGAAAAACCATAGGTTAATTGAGTTAAATCATTTGTTCCAAAGGAGAAAAATGTTCCTATTTTAGCAAGATTCCTAGCAATTAGTGTGGCTCTTGGAACTTCTATCATTGTTCCTATTTCATAAGATATGGTAGTTTGTCTTTCTTTTTGAATCAAATCTGCTTCTTTTAAAATAATGTCTTTTATATATTTAAATTCTGCTTCATCCCCTATTAAAGGAATCATTATTTTTGGAATCACTTCTATTTGTTCATCTCTTACTTCTAGGGCTGCTTCTAAAATTGCTCTTGTTTGCATTTTAGCAATTTCTTCATATGTAATATCTAATCTACATCCTCTGTGACCCATCATTGGGTTAAATTCTTTTAAAGAATCAATTCTTTTTTCTATATCTTCCATTTTTATATTTAAAGCAATTGCTAGTTTTTCTTTTTCTTCTTTTGTTTTTGGTAAGAATTCATGAAGTGGTGGATCTAAATAACGGATTACTACTGGTAAACTTTTCATCACTCGATAAATATTTTTAAAGTCTTCTTTTTGATATGGAAGAATTTTTTGTAGTGCATCTATTCTTTCTTCTTTGGTATTTGCTAATATCATTTTTCGGAATTCAAAAATACGTGCTTTATCAAAAAACATGTGTTCTGTTCTTACTAAGCCTATTCCTTCTGCTCCAAATTTTAATGCTTCTTTGGCATCTTTTTCATTATCGGCATTTGCTCTTATTTTTAATTTTCTTCTTTCATCTACCCAGCTCATAAATAGGGCAAATTCATTACTTATTTTAGGCTCTTCCTCTTCGATTTTTCCATCATAAACAAATCCTGTTGTTCCATCTAAGCTAATGATATCGCCTTCTTTGTATACATGATTTGGTGTAATTAGTTCTTTTTCTTTTTCATTTATTCTAAATTCATTTACTCCAGACACACAGCAAGAACCCATTCCTCTTGCTACTACGGCCGCGTGGGATGTCATTCCACCACGTATTGTTAGAATTCCTTTGGCATGATGCATTCCTTCAATGTCTTCTGGAGATGTTTCTGTTCTTACTAATATTACTTCTTTTTGTTCTTCTTTAGCTTTTATCACATCTTTTGCATTAAAATAAATCATACCTGATGCAGCACCTGGACTTGCAGGTAGACCTTTACCTATTATTTCACCATTTTCTAAAGACTCTTTTTGAAATGTTTTATGTAAAAGAGTTTCTAGTGATTCTTCATCTACTCGTAGTATTGCTTCTTCTTTTGTAATTTGGCCTTCTTTTACTAAATCTACTGCAATTTTGATTGCTGCTAAAGCAGTTCTTTTTCCACTTCTTGTTTGTAACATATATAATCGGTTATTTTCGATTGTGAATTCCATATCTTGCATATCTTTATAATGTGTTTCTAAAATTTCGGCATTTCTTTTTAATTCTTCATATATTTGTGGCATTTGATTTTGGAGTTCTTTGATTTCTAGAGGTGTTCTTACTCCTGCTACAACATCTTCTCCTTGAGCATTTATTAAATATTCTCCAAATAAGTTTTTTTCTCCTGTGGCAGGATTTCTAGAGAAGACCACTCCTGTTCCCGAATTTTTGCCATTATTTCCATAAACCATTTCTTGGACATTTACAGCAGTTCCCCAATTATCTGGAATTTGATTTAGTTTGCGATAATAAATTGCTCGCTCATTATTCCAACTTTTAAACACTGCTTTTACTGCATCTAATAGTTGTATTTTGGGATTTTCTGGAAAAGAAGTGCCTGATAGATTTTCATATATTTTTTTAAATTCCTTTGTTAAGTAGTACATATCTTCTGCTGTCAAATCTATATCTTTTGTGACATTTTTTTCTTTTTTTAATTTTTCTAAGCAATTTTCGAATTCATTTTTATTTAACCCTTTTACAACATCAGCATACATCATAATTAGTCTTCGATAAGAATCATATACAAAACGAGGATTTTGTGTTTTCTCTGTTAAAGCATCCGCGATTTCATCATTCATTCCTAAATTTAATATTGTATCCATCATTCCTGGCATACTAGATTTGGCACCACTTCTAACACTAAGTAATAATGGATTTTCTTTTTTTCCAAAACATTTTCCTGTAATTTTTTCTAATTTTTCTAAATTTTCAAAGATTTCTTTTATAATTTCTTCATTTAGATTTTCTTTTTCTTCATAAAAGTTAAGACATGCTTTTGAAGTTATTGTAAAACCACTAGGAACTGGCATATTAAGGCTTGTCATTTCAGCAAGGTTCGCTCCTTTTCCACCTAGTAAGTCTAACATATCTTTGTTTCCTTCTTTAAATAAATATACGTATTTTGGCATCTTACCCTCTCCTATTCAATTCTAATTATATAAAACCTATAAAAAAAGAAAAAGCTTTTTTCTTCATTTTACTTTTTCTTTACTATTTTCTTGGAAGTTTATCTAAATATTCTTTTCTTAAATGTTCTTTTGAGAGATGTGTATAGATTTCTGTAGTTCCTAATTTTTCATGCCCTAATAATTCTTGAACTGTTCTAATATCTGTTCCACCTTCTAACATATGGGTAGCAAAAGTATGTCTTAAGGTGTGGGGAGAAGCGTGATGACTTATTTTTTTTGCCACATGTTTTTTTACAATTTGCTCAATACTACTACGACTTAATTGACCTTTTTTTTGATTGATAAGAAGATATTCTATTTCTTTATCTTTTAAAAATTCTTTTCTTTTTGGTAAAAATTCTTCTAAGGCAATTTGAGCATAATCCCCATAAAAAACGATTCGCATTTTCTTTCCTTTTCCTAATACACGAATTGTTTTTTCTTTTTCATTGATATCTTTTATTTTAATATTTGATAATTCACTTACTCGAAGACCTGTGGCATAAAGCATTTCAAATATTACTCTTTTTTGATAATCCCAAACATTTTCTAACTGAAAAGATAATAACTCATTTATTTCTTCTTGATTTAAAGTACTTGGAAGTCTTTTTTTTAATTTTGGATTTTGGATTCTTTTAAAAATATTCGTTTCTATTATCTTTTTTCTTTTTAAATATTCATAAAAGGAACGAATCGCGGTTAAATGTCTTGCAATAGATGTATTTTTATATTTTTGTTCTTCTAAATATTTTAAATATTCCCAAATTTGTTCTTTTTTTATAGTTAACATATTCCAATTGTTTTCTTTTAAATATTCCTTATAAAATAATAAATCCTTTTGATATGCAAATATGGTGTTTTCACTATAAGAACGAATATTTTTTAATTCTTCTAAGTAAGAAATTATAATGTCTTCCATTTTATCACCTTTCTTTTATTTTAACAAAAAACGAAAACTTCTTCAAAACTTTACACTCTAAAGTTGTAAAGTAAATAAGAAATTGCTATAATATTTTTAGGTGAGACTTATGATGAGAGCTTTGCAAATTATTGTCAATAAATTTTTAACTTGGGTGTGTAAATTGTTCCATAAAAACGGAACTCAATTTCCAGGTTCTATTAGTTATAATATGAATCAAAAAATTTTAGAAAAGATTCATTATCCCAAATATGTGATTGGCGTAACAGGGTCTAGTGGAAAAGGTACTACTACAAATTTAATTTATCATATTTTAACAGATGCTGGATTAGATGTTGTTTATAATTCTTCTGGAAGTAATGGAATAAGAGGTATTACTACTCTGATTTTAAACCATACGACTATTTTCGGTAAGTTTAAACATGATGTTTTACTATTAGAGTTAGATGAAAAACATTTGCATTTAGCATTTGGAAAAAATAAAATGACTCATTTGGTTTTAACTAATATTACTCGTGACCAACCAGCAAGAAATGGTTCTCCTGATTTAATTTATGATGCTATTTATAATGCTTTAGATGGAGAGACTACTCTCATTTTAAATGCCGATGATCCTGGATTACAGAAAATGCGACTTACTTATCCTGGAAAAATTATTACTTATGGAATCAATAAAACAAAAGACTCTTATATAAAAAAAGAAAACTTTAGTGTAGATAATGCTTATTGTCCTAATTGTGAAAAGAAGTTAATTTATTCTTTTTATCACTATGGACATATTGGAACTTATTATTGTCCTAGTTGTCATTTTCAAAGAGGAAATCCTAATTTTTTAGGAACAAATGTTAATTTGGCTGAAAGAAAAATGAAAATCAATGGAGATTTGGTTACTTTAAATAAAAACTTTATGTTTACTGCTTATGCTACGATTGCTTCTTTTGCTCTTTGTTCTTCTATAGGAATTTCTAAAAAAGATATTTTATATGCTTTAAATGAAGATGTAATAAAAAGTAAACGAGGAAAAGAATATCTTATTGCGCATCGTCCTGTTGTTATGTTGGAAAGTAAAAACGAGAATGCTTTAAGTTATTATCAAAGTTTACGATATATTGTAAATGAGCCCCATAAAAAAGTCGTTGTTTTAGGATTTGACAATGTCTCAAGACGCTACAAATATAATGATTTATCATGGTTATGGGATGTAGATTTTGAATTATTAAATGATGATTCGATAGAAAAAATTATTTTACTGGGTCGTTTTAAGTGGGATGTTATGGTAAGATTACAATATGCTAAAATTAAAAAAGAGAAAATTATTCTTCTTTCTAAAAAGGAAGATTTAGTTTCTACTATTAAAAGCGAGACGACTGGAAATATTTATACAATGGTTTGTTTTGATATGACTGAGATTATTAAAAATTTAATTTTGGAGGATGAAGATGGAAACAATTAAAATTGCTCATTTATATTATGATTTGATGAATTTATATGGAGAGCATGGAAATGTGTTATGCTTAGCTCATCATTTAGAAGAAAACAAACTACGAGTAATTATGCATTCTCTTAGTATAGATGATGAGATTGATTTTTCAAAATATGATATTTTTTATATTGGAAGTGGTAGTAAAGCAGCTTTTTCACTTGTTTTAAAAAATTTTTTAAAGTATAAAAAAGATGTAAAAAAAGCATTTCATGATCAAAAATTTTTCTTTGTTACTGGTAATGCGGTAGATTTATTTGGGAAAACTTTTCATACTTTGGAAGAAGAAGAATTTGAAACATTAGGACTTTTTGATTATGAGTCTTTTGAGACAGATTTTCGAATTGTTGGTGAACAGGTTTATACATTTCCTTCCTTAAAAGAAGAACTTATTGGGTTTGAAAACCGTAGTAGCGTTTTAAAATATGTGAAAGAACCCCATCTATTTGATGTAAAATCTGGAACTGGTTATGTACCTAAAGCAATTGTAGAAGGGATTCATAAAAAGAATTTTTATGGTACTTATTTACTTGGCCCTTTATTTATTAGAAATCCATATTTTACAGAATATATTGTGAAAGAAATTTTAGAACAAAAGAAATTATCTTATCAGCCATTTTTAGAGAAAAACGAAATAAAGGCTTATCATGAGTATAAAAAGAATTTATTAGAAGAGGAATAGTCTTCTTTTTTATTGACATTTTTTTCGTTTTTATTATAATAACTTTCTAGAAAGAGGAATATATTATGTATGAAAAGAATTTGAAAATTTTAGATGATTGGCTTAAGAATATGGGAAATCCTAAATTAAAAAGTCTTCCTTCCCTTCAAAAACTTTACTTGGAAAGTAGAAAAGAATCAAACACAAAGAAAAAAGAAATTTTAGATTCTATTATCATTGATACTTTACCTAAAATTCATCAAGTGATTAAGGATTCTTATCTTCCTTATGTGTGTTATCATGAATTTGATATGGAAGATGTTTTACATTCTTTTCTTTCTATTTGGATTTCTTATTTTCAAAATGAAAATTTTTTAAATTGGAAAGATTATACTATGGGTATAGAAGGTAAGAAAATGTTTTATCAATTACAACATTCTTATGTTCCCAATTCTTTTTTTGTTTCCTCATTTTTTAATGTAAATAATTCCAAATTTTCACAAGAATTTTATCAATATCTTTTAACACATTCTTCCCCTGCTTCCAAATCTCTTGCTTCTTTTTTTGAAGAAATGCGTTCTATATTAGAGGAAACAAATTTTTTTAATCAAGAAAAAACTTTTAGTTTAAGACAAATAAAAGTGATTATTCCTTTTTTAATTCAAAAAGTTTTAAATCAAACTTATAATCAAAATCCAAATTTTTTCAAAAATTTAGTTTCTAAAGACGTTATAGATGAAGTAGAAAATCGTATGTTGAGCGAACAATTTTGGAAAAAAATAAAATCTATCCCTATGTCTAAATCTCAAAAGCTTATTTTATCTGATTTATGTGATGGCTTTTCTCAGAGTGCACTTGCTCAAAGTCGCGTTTGTAGTCATCAATATATACAAAAGAGTTATTGGGCAGCTTTAAGTGCTCTTCAATTAAGTTCTTTTTCTTTTGAACCGTTTCATGAATTAGATTTTTCTTCTAATGATTCTTGCTATTTAGGTATTAAAAAAAGATAAAATTTAGTTTTCTAATTTTATCTTTTTTTGTTGTTCTCTTTCTTCTTTTGAAAAAATACATCCACAGTAATCTTGACGATAAAGATGATATTTTTTTGAAAGTTCTATGCTTTCTTTGTAACCATTTTTCTTTTTAAAATCACTTGGTAAAAATGTAACTTGATATTTTTCTTCTAACATCTTTCCTATTTTATTTAGTATTTCTGCATTTTTATAAGGACTTACTGTTAAACTTGTTCCAAAATAATCAAAATTTTCTTCTTTTGCCTTTTTCGCTGTTTTTTCTAATCTTAAATTAAAACATTTAGGACATCTTTTCCCGCCTTCTTTTTCTTGTTCTAGTCCTTTTGCTATTTGTGTAAATAATTCATTTTCATAATCACAATCTAAAAGCGTAATGTTTTTTAAAGCTGATTCTTTTATAAATCTTTTTTGTTCTTCTTTTCTTTTTTCGTATTCTTCTTTAGGAGAAATATTTGGATTATAATAAAAAACTGTAATTTTAAAATAATTGGCTAATCTTTTTATAACCGCAGTAGAACAAGGAGCACAGCAAGTATGAAGTAGCAGTGTTGGACATGTGTTTTCATTTTCTATTTTTTCTAAAATTTTTTCCATTTCTTTATTATAGTCTGTTTTCATAAATCAACCTCCATATTCCGAGAAAGATATTTTATCACTAGATGAATCTAAATACAAGGTGCCTAATTTTCCTTCTAATGAAGAAAATATTTCAATATAATTATTTAATTTATCTAAATGAAGAAGATTTACATATACACTATTCCCATCATTCATTCTTAAAAAGAATCTTGTTTCATCAATCATTACTTCATTACTCTTCCATGGTTGATATTCTATTTCACTTATAAGCTCTCTTACATTTTGATTTACATTTTTCATTTTTTCTATCAATTTTTCATAGAAATTACTTGGAACATAATTGATTAAAACTGGTACTCCTTCTAAATCATTACCTACTATTTCTTTTTTATTATCTAATACAAGTTTATTGTTGTTTCTATTAAAAAATAATGGTGAAGTTTCCTTTATTATTATTGTTAAGGTACCAAAAATACTTCTTTTTATTTTCACTTCTTCTACATAAGGTAATTCTTTAATTCTTGTTTCTATATCTTTTTTTGTTTCACTAAATAATTTAGGATAATATTTATAACCTGAGACTTCAATTATTTCATGATCACTTAAGTAAGCATTTCCTTTAATAATAATATTTGAAGTATCTAATTCTTTTAGAAAAATAAGAGTGACTCCAATCAGAAAAACAAGTAAAAATATTTTTATTATTACTTTCCATTTAATCTTTCTTTTTACTCTTTTTTTCTTTTTCATCGTATCACCAATCTTTAAATTCTTGTTCTAATTTTAGTTCTATACCTGTTTTTTCTTTTACTACTCTACTTGTATATTGTATCAAATTTCTAATATCATTTCCAGTAGCATTTCCTGTATTTATGATGAAATTTCCATGTTTTAGTGAAATTTTTGCTCCACCTATTTGGGTTCCTTTTAATCCTAATTCTTCTATTATTTTCCAAGTTGGAGTTTCATTACTAGGATTTCTCCATACACTTCCTGCTGATGGATATTCTAAAGGTTGTGATTCTATTCTTCTTTTTTTTCTTTCTTCTATTAGTTTTAATGATTCTTCTTTTATACCATTTGGAAATAAAAAGACGGCACTAAGAATAATATTTTCTTTTTTTTCTTTAAAAAAACTTGTACGATAGCCATAACTTAATTCTTCCTTTTTTTTTGTCACTATGTTTAGGGATTTATCAATGTAAGTTACACTTTTTAAATATTTGAATGTCTCAGTTTTATAAGCTTCTGCATTTCCATAAATAGCTCCTCCTATAGTTGCTGGTATTCCTGAAGCCCATTCTAATCCTTTTAAATTATGGTCTATAATATCCATACATAATTTTTGAATTTTTACCCCAGACTCTACATAAACAAAGTTGTCTTGATATTCTATTTTATTTAAATTGTCTAATTCAATTACTACACCAGGATATTCTTCATCGCTTATTATAATGTTTGACCCACCACCTAAAATAAAATATGGAATGTTCGTATTTTTTTGTTCTTTTAAAAAAGCTAGAAGTTGTTCTTTTGTTTTTGGATGTAATAAGTATCTTGTTTGTCCTTTTATTTTATATGTATTTTTTATTGGTACATGTTCTTCTAAAAAACCAAATTTTTCTAAGTTCATTTTATCAATTCCTTTATTTCTTTGTAAATTAGTTCCGCACTATTTAATGTACTTTCTTTTTTCATTGCTTCTTTTAATGTGTTTATAGTTTTGGTATCCGTCAATAATTTATCAATTTCTTTTTCTAAAACTTCTGTTGTTAAATCTTTTTCTTCTAATAAAACAACACAATTTTTTTCTTGTAATTCTAGTGCATTATAATATTGATGATTATTCGCGACATTTGGGCTTGGAATAATAAGAGAAGGTATTTCTAAACTAAGAATTTCACTTAATGCTCCTGCTCCTGCTCTTGATACTACTACATCACTTATTTTTAGTAATCCAGGTAGTTCTTCTATGTATGGTAAAACTTTGACATTTTTGGGGAAATTTCTTCCTTTTATAAAATTTTCATAATGACTTTTTCCTGTGATATATACTACTTCATAATTTTTTTGATTGGCATTTTCCAAAAACATTGCCATTTTTTCATTTAATGAGCCACTTCCTAGGGAACCTGCAACCATCGTTACTAATTTTTTTTCTTTTGTTAGTGATAAACTTTCTTTTTCTTTTTTTCTAATACTTTTTGCCCATGCTCCACATGGATGACCTGTATAAATTATTTTTCCTTTTGTTTTAAAATATTTTTTGCTTTCTAGAAAAGTTACACCAATTAAATCCGCATATTTACTTATCATTTTATTACTTTTTCCAGGAATACTATTTTGTTCATGAATAAATGTTTTAATTTTTAAATCGTGAGCACTTTTTAATACAGGATAAGTTACATACCCACCTACTCCTATTACAATATCAGGTTTGATTTCTTTTAATAATTCTCTACATTTTTTTAAAGCTTTTTTAATACAAAAAATATTTTCTATATTTCTTTTGATACTTTTACTAAATCCATATATTTCAATTGGTATGTAACGATACCCTTTTTTTGGTATAATGTCTTTTTCCATGCGATTGTGTGTTCCTATATATATTACTTCTAAATCTTTTTCTTGTTTTTTAAATTCTTCAATTATGGCTAAAGCTGGATTTATATGCCCCATTGTTCCACCAGCTGTTACTACAATTTTCATTTTTTATCACCCTCTTTATTATACTATATTTCCATTGTTTTTTTATAGAACTTTTGAGGTTAGTGTCTTATTTTCTCTATCTTTACATAAAATTTTATAAAGACAGGTGAAGAATTTTTGAAAAAATCTTATGATAAAGTTTTGTTTTTTACAGTCCTTATTATAGGAATGTTTGGGATTATTATGATTTATTCAGCTAGTTCTATTTGGGCAGAATATAAATTTCATGATTCTTTTAAATTTATTAAAAGTCAAAGTATTTTTTTTCTAATTGGGATTTTTTTATGTCATTTTATTAGTAAAATAGAACCAAAATTTTGGTTTACTCATGCAAATAAGATTATTCTTGGATGTTTTATTTTACTTGTTTTAGTTTTGATTCCAGGGATTGGAACGGTACGTAATGGTTCTAGAAGTTGGTTTGGAATTGGTGGGATGGGTATTCAACCTAGTGAATTTGCGAAAATTGGGCTTATTATTTTTGTTTCTAAATATTTAAGTCAAAATAGAAAAGAACTACGAGATATTAAAAGAGGTGTGTTTCCTATTTTAGTGGTCATAGGTATCTTTTTCTTACTTATTATGTTAGAACCTGATTTTGGAACTGCGATGGTAATTGCTCTTACGTTAATTAGTTTAATTTTTATTAGTGGAGTCAAAATTTCTTTTTTTGTCAAAATTGGTTTATTAGGTCTTCTTGGAATTGTTGGGCTTATTATAATTGCTCCATATAGAATGGCCAGAATTGTATCTTTCTTAAATCCTTGGAGTGATCCATTAGGAAGTGGATTTCAAATTATTCAAAGTTTATATGCTATTGGCCCTGGTGGTCTTTTAGGACAAGGTTTTTTAAATTCTCATCAAAAACATTTTTATCTTCCTGAACCTCAAACAGATTTTATTTTCTCTATTATAAGTGAAGAGTTTGGATTTTTAGGAGTTTTAATTGTAGTATCTTTCTTTGCCTTTTTGTTTTATCGTTCTATCAATATTGCTTTAAAAGAAAGTGATTTGTTTGCAAAATTTTTAGTATTTGGTTTTGCCATTGGTATTTTAATACAAGCAACTCTTAATTTATGTGTAGTAATTGGTCTAATTCCTGTTACAGGAGTTACTTTACCTTTCTTTAGTTATGGTGGAAGTAGTCTTTTAGTTACTATGGCATCTATTGGAATTATTTTAAGTGTTAGTAGAAAGTAATCCCATTATTACATTGTAAATGGCTCTCATTGGTTTCTTTTTTATTTCTATCACATAATCCATTACAATTTTATTTCATGTACTTCACTTCATCAAAACTTCCAATTGCAATTCAAGTAAATACTTTTACCTTTATTACAATAAATTTTAGTAATTATAAAAGCAGTTAGAAACTCCTTTTAACTACCTTTTTTGATAATAATAACTTCTATAGTGATTTTTCTCTAAAGGCTAAAAAAAGGCTAATGCTGTTTCGCATTAGCTTTTGTTTTGTGTTATTTTATAACCATACTCCATATGTAATTGCTGCCATGGCAAGTAAAAGTCCAACTACATAAAATACTTTTACAATATCTCTTTCGCTCCACCCAACTTGCTCAAAGTGATGGTGTAACGGAGCCATTTTGAACACTTTTCGATGAAATTTACGAATCGCTATTATTTGAATCATACTTGATAATGTTTCTACTACAAATACACCACCTATTAAAGCTAGAGATAATTCATGTCTTGTGATTATTGCCACAGTTGCCATGACTCCACCAAGTGAGAGACTTCCTAAATCTCCCATAAATACTTTTGCAGGATTAGAATTGAAAAGAAGAAATCCTAGTAATGCACCTACTAAAACAAAGCAAAATATCGCTATTTCTTGATATCCTTCCATCCAAGTTGTGCTCCAAGTTATAATTCCAAATGCTAGAAATGCTATAACACAAAGACCACCACATAGTCCATCTAATCCGTCTGTAATATTTACAGCATTACTTGTTCCAACAAGCAAGAACAATATAAATAATCCGAAACTCCATCCCATTGGTAATACTAAATTTAATGAACTTATTCTTAATACTGGTTCTCCACCATTTTTCATAAATATATAGAAAAATACTAAAGCTATACACATTTGAAGGAGAAATTTTGTTGATATTCTAAGACCTTGATTGTTGTTATATCTTACCTTTAACCAATCATCAATAAAGCCTAATAATCCATAAGATAAAAATACAAATAAAGTAATAATTAAATTATGGTTTAGTGTAATACTTCCTCTTATGTATAAAAGTATTATAGTAATTAAAACAGGAATTATGAAGATTACTCCTCCCATAGTTGGAGTACCTTCTTTTTTTAAATGTCTTTCTCCTATAAGAGAACTAACATGTTGTCTAAAATTTATTTTTTTTAATAATGGTATGGTAATTAAACCACAAATAATTGCAAATATAAATCCAAGCATCATCGCAAGAGCTGTTTTGGCTAAAATTAACATACTTTCACCTACCTATTACTATTATACAACAAAACTATTTTTTTTCTTACAATATTGTAATAATTATACAATTATTAGACATTAGCCTAACATTAGTTTGACACTTCCGCCTTCTTTTATGTAACTATTTGCATCTGGGCTTTGATAAATAACTGTTTCTCCAGAGCCTGAGTATTCTACTTTAAATCCTTTTAATGTTTTTTTTGCTTCTTCTATACTCATTGCTTTTACATCTGGTAATTGAACATATTTTGTATCCATCCAACTATACTCTCTTTCCATTCCTTCTTTTGTTGGTTCTATATCTAAAACACTAATTGCAGTTTCTAATATCGTTTTGGCAATTGGCGCGGATACTACTCCACCATATTGAGTGACACCAACAGGATGGTCTATTGCCACATAAACTACTATTTCAGGATCATCCGCAGGCATGAATCCAACAAAGGATAAAATATAGTTGCCATCCATATAATGACCATCTTTTACTTTTTGAGCGGTTCCTGTTTTTCCGCCTACACGATAATTTTCAATGTAGGCATTTTTTCCTGAACCTTTTGCTACTACACTTTCTAGTGCAAATCTTGCTAAGGAAGATGTTTCTTCACTAATTACTTTTCGTTTTAAGATTGGATTTGTTTTTAGGATGGTAGAATCTGTTTCTGGTTCTAACATTTGAGATACTATGTAAGGCTTGTATAAATTGCCACCATTTACTACAGCAGATACAGCTGTTACTTGTTGAATAGGAGTTACACTAATTCCTTGTCCAAAACTCGTTGTAGCAAGTTCTACAGGCCCCATTTTGTTCACTTTAAAAAGTATCCCATTTGATTCGCCATTTAAATCAATCCCAGTCTTTTCTCCAAACCCAAAATTATTTATGTATTTCATAAGTGTTTCTGTTCCAAGCTTTTGTCCTAAAGAAACAAACCCTGGATTGCAACTATTTTCTACAACATTTAAATATGTTTGAGCTCCATGACCACCGCTTTTCCAACAATGAATCGTCGAACCATCTACATTAGTACTTCCAGAATCAAAAAATGTATCTTCAAATAAATTTACTGTTTTTTCTTCTAAGGATGTTGCTAAAGTCATGATTTTAAACGTACTACCTGGTTCATAAGTCATCCATATTGGTAAATTTCGATTGATGGTTTCTGTATCATATTGTTTATAATTATTTGAATCAAAGTTTGGACGACTTGCCATTGCTAGGATTTCTCCATTTTTAGGATTCATTGCTAATATCATAGCATGCTCTGGGGTATATTTGGTCATCACATTATCTAGTTCTCTTTCGGCTGCTAATTGTAAGTCTAAATCAATTGTTAATTGAAGATTTATTCCATTTTGAGGCTTTTCATAAACTTCTGATAATTCTAATCGATTTCCTTTTCCATCAGAAAAATATTTTATTGCCCCATCTTCTCCAGTTAAATAATCATTATATGTTAGTTCTAGACCAGATAATCCTTGATTGTCAATCCCAACGTATCCTAGTACATGAGAAAGGACAGATCCATATGGATAATAACGCTTGCTTTCTTTTACTAAATATACTCCATCTAATTCTAGAGCATCTATTTTACTCGCGATTTCATAAGATAATTGTCTGCCTTCTGGATGGACTCTTTCTATACTTGTTTTTTTACTAACATGAGCTAGCATATCTTCATACTCAGAATTTAAAATCTCACTTAGAGCATGTGCGACTTCTTCTTTATTTTTTATTTGATTTGGTATTAAGACAAGAGATGTAGTAGTCAAATTCGTTGCTAAGACTTTGCCATTTCTATCATAAATTTCTCCACGATCTGCTCCAATTGGTAGTTTTCTACTCCATAAAGATTCTGCTAATTCACTTAACTTATCATACTGAAATACTTGGATATAAAATACTCTTAAAACTATAATCATTAAGATTGCTAAAATTACTAGAAAAAAGAATCTAATTCTAGTATGTATATCATCAAAAAACAAAAGAATCACCTCAAGTAATTCTATGCATTTTTTCTTGTTTTATTTCCATTCATTTTTCTTCTAATTCATATTGAAACAATGAAGAGACCATTAGTTGTATCAAAATATAAAAGACAAAGAAAATCAGTAAAAATACTCCATGAAATATATTGTTACAATAAGCTAAAATTAAAACTATTATTCCTAATAAAACAATGATTGGTTTTACTAATTCATAAAGAAAATAATAAAAATACAAAAAGACATTTGATATTCCATACTGAAATAATAAAACTGTTTTTGCTTGCCACATTAAATAAGCTAAACCCATATATCTTTTTATTTTTTCCATTATTAACTCTTTTTTTCTTGTTAAAGAAACTATTTTTATATTGGGAATCACACTTATTAAAAATTTCTTTTTTTCTTTTTTACAATTTTGATACATTCTTAATAAAACACTTATATCTTCTTTTATTTTTGGTGAGAAGCCACCAATTTTTATCAACATCTTTTTTTCATATAATGCACACATAGGTGATAAAAATATATTTTTCTTTTTTGTAAGATATTTTGGAGATTCCACACGATTTTTAAAATAATTTCTTATTTTATCTTCTTTATTATTTTCTATTTTTTTATAACGAGTATTTCCCATACAACATAATGTATTTTCTTCTTCTAATACTTTTTTCATAAATTTTGATAATGTATCTTTTTTTAAGATTCTATTTGGACTTACTATAAACACATAAGGATAATGAGAGACATTTAATCCTGCGTTTATGGCATCTGACTTTCCACCATTTTCTTTTTTTACTAACAAAACTGGCACGCCACTTAAGTTTCCTTCATATATTTCCGTAATTTTTTTTGTTTTTATTTTTTCTTCATAAGGTAAGTCTACTTTGGTAAAAGAAATACTTTCATCAATCATTTCCTTTAAGGATTCTAGATTTATTTCACTAACAAGAATAATCTCGTATGTGATATCTAATTGATTTTTTATTGTACTTAATGATTCTTCTACTAAAAGGCTATTTTTTGTGATAGGTACGATGATTGATACAGGAATAAAACTTTTCTCTTTTATTTCTTGTAATAATTTTTCTTTATTTGATACACTTTCATTTTTTATAAATGCTAAACATCCAAAAATTAAGAAGAATAATGCATCACTCATCATGTAAATTAAAAATCCTAGACTTCCCCAATAGAATATGGACTGCATCATTTTTACACCACTTTTCCTTGTTTTTTTATTTGATAATATAATGAACGCTTAATATAATAATCATTTGTTTTTAAAAGTTCTTTTAGTTTTTTTGGTTCTTCTAAAAATACTAAACTTGCCGCGGCATTATTTCTAACATACCAATTTTTACTTTCAAGAGCAGATAAAAGTATTTCTGTTGTCTTTTTACTTGGATAACTTTTTAGTGTCAATGCACTAATAGAGGAATACTCCCAATCCATTTCTTCGGTTTCTATAAATAAATATAAATATGGTAAAACACGTTTATCTTTTCTTTTTTGAAAATATCTTATACATGCTAAACGTACTTCTTTTTCTTCTTTTGCATCTGCTATTTTTTTTAAAAGAAAATTTTCTCTTGAAATATTATCATAGGAAAAGAAATTAACTATCGCGACTTTATATTCCTCTTTTAATGTATCAAATATTGTAAGGATGATATCTACTAGTTCTTCTTTATTTCCAGTATAATTTATGAACAATTCTGTCATCAATTTTTTAGGATGAGTTTTACTATATTCATTTAACTTTGTTAAAGCATCTTTCATTCGTTTTATATTTTTTGTTTTAAAAATAGCTTTTAAGGCATTATCTCTAACGTATATTGAAGAAGATGTGACTGAGTTTTTTAAATAAGACAAGGTATTTTCATCTTTTTCATATAAATATGGATATTGATTTAAAAAATTTATATAGTAGCTTTGAAAAGCTAAGTTTTTCTTTTTAAATGTATTTGTTAATGTGGGAATTACAGGTTCTAATTTTTCTAAATATTCTTTTTTTAAATCTGTTTCTTTTAATACTTCATAAAATTCTTGAAAAAAGCTTGTTTTCTTTAATTCTTTTCTATTAAATAGCATTTCTTTCTCTAATTTCACTTCTATTTGTTTTCTCTTTTTTAGTCGTTGATTTTCTTTCATAATTTTCCAACAAGTTACTACTATTATGAATATAGTTAGAACAAGTGTTATGATAATAAAACTATATAAAATAAAACTTTCTATGGTATTCATACTACTCACCTACTGCTTCTTATTTATTTTAATATAATTTTTTTTAGGATGCAAATTTTTTGTATAGAAAATGGAAAAAATTTGATATTATAGTACAAAAAAAGAAACATTATACTTTGTTTCCTAAGTTTGTTAAATATTATCACTTTCTTCATTTTTTCTTTTTGAAAGTACACAGCAGCTAATATCAAGAAGTAAGGCTAAACAAATTACAAATATTATAAAATACATAGCACCACCTAGTAATATTATACGTAGAATCTTTTATTTTATACTTTTTCTTTTTTATTTTTCCATAATAAGTAAAGACATATTCCAAAACTAGAACCACAAGAATCTATTAAAATGTCTAATATACTTCCTACTCTTCCACTTACAAATAGTTGATGAAATTCATCTGTACAAGCATACATTATACAAAATAGGATGCCAATCATTATTTTTTTCTTATTTAATTTTGTTTCTAAATTTAAAAGATTTAATGTAAGAATTCCTAAAATTAAATATTCTGTGAAATGTGCAAGTTTTCGGATACTAAAGGAAAATATAGAAATATCTATTTTTACTGGTAAGACGCTTACAAAACTATTTAGCACACTATTTGATAAATTACTACTTGAAGTGCCATTTTGGGATGAAAAAAAGAAAATTACGAAAAGCCAAAGAATAAATAAGCTCCACGAAATTATTTTCTTTTTCATTTTATGGGGTCTCCAATACTTCATTTAATTTATTGATTGCTTTTTCTACAGTTTCCATTTTAGGATCCATTACATAAAGATTTTGATTTGGATAACTATGAGTTGGTTTGTATGCTCCTGTTCCATCTACATTTACGCTTTCCATTTTCCATCCTGACATATCGTTAATTTGCATTTTTACTAAACTTGTAATTTCTTCCATTGTTAAATTTGTTTGGAATGTACCACTTAAAGCATTTAGTATTTCATTGTAATTAGAAATTAAAGTGCTTGATGAAGTGATTTTATTGATTACTAATTGTAATACTTGTTCTTGATTTTCTCCACGATGACGGTCTCCAGTAGAATATGCATATCTTTCTCTAGCAAAAGCAAGAGCACATCTTCCTCCAACAGAATTTAAACCTGGATGAAAAGTACAACCATGATCTGTCCAACATCTAAAAGAATAGTCGACATCAGAATTTATATTGATTCCACCTATCGCATCAACTAAATTTACAACTGCATTAAAGTTTACTCTTACGTAATATGGAAGGTCTATTTCTAATAAGTCTTCGATTGTACTCATAGAAAGTTCTACTCCTCCTATTGTACCAGCATGCGTTAATTTATCTTTTAATCCTGTTGTACCATGGATTTGAACATAATAGTCTCTTGGTATATGAATCATTAAAATATGTTTTGTTTTTGGATTTATTGCTAAAACCATATTGACATCACTTAGACTTCTTGATGGAAGATAACTACTTCTTGTATCAATTCCACTTAAATAAACGACAAATGGATCTTTTGTTACATTTAATCCAGTATTGGTATTTTCAAGTTCTATTTTTATTGTTATTGTATCGATTATTTTTACCTTAGATTCATACTCTTTATCTACATCTATCATTGCGTCATAATTTCCAGAGTTTACAATTAAAACCATTTCTTTCTCTTCAGTAACTTTTGTAAGTAATTCACTTATATTTTCTTCATATTCAATATTTCCATTTAATTTTTCTTTAACACTTTTTTCAAATAAAGAAATATCCTCCATATCTTTTACTGTTTTAATTGTTTGATTTTTAATATCCTCTAATGTTTCATAATTAGACTCTTTGTTCACAATAATATTGTAAACGTTTGTTTCATAATGAGCATTTAAGTTTTCTTTTAAAAATGTAATCATATCGTTAATTTTAAAAATCGCGAATGTTTCTCCACACATAAATAAAATTGCTAAAACATTTAATATTACTAAAACCCAAGTACGAGTTTTTTTCTTTAACACTAAAATTCCATGAATACTTAAAAATATTACAAACATGATAGTAATTGCAAAGAAGTATTTTGCTGGCAAAACATTTGCTTCATATATGAAGTAGCCTAATATTACTAATAATACGATTGAAATTCCCCATATAATTTGACTAAATTTAGTGATTTTCTTTATTTCTTTCTTTTTCTTTTTTCCCATATTTTTACCTCACTTACAAATAAATTTTTCTATATTATAAAATAATTTTTTTATTAGAACAATTTATTTTTAAACACAAAAAGGCTTTAAGCCTTTAAATTCTAAAAAACTTTCTTTTTTTGTAAATAACAAATCCTATTATTCCTATTAGTCCTATTATCCATACTAGATAAGAAATGCTAGAGCCCGTTTGTGGATTTCTAACTGTACCACAACTTGTCATAAAATTTTCTTCTGTTGTAACATTTCCATCTTTATCATAAAATACATTATCGATTTCTTCACAAAAAACTTTTTCTACTTCGTTCTTTTCAGGTTCTGTTTTGATAACAAAACCTTCTTTTTCGTAATTTGCTTTTGAAGTCAATTCGTTTATTTTAGCATCATAAGTAACGATTACTTCTACATTTATCGTGTCTTCTGTGCTTCTTAATAAATTATTTTCTTTTTTTATTGTATATTTATATACTCCTGGCTCTGTATATAAAATTGGCGAGAATTCATATTTTCCATCTTTTATAGATACTGTTTCAATTTGACCATTTCCATCTAGTAACGTTGCTTTGCTTTCTTTTTCCTCTTCATCTGTTTTTACAGTTATTTGATTCTCTTTTGATGAATATGTTGGAGTGTAGATGGCGCCTGTTTTTGCTCCTGTATTAAAAAGTAAATAAGGAAGTCCATTTTCATCAAACTCCATCGCCTCTATTTCTCCAATACCAGCTGGAATATAGAAAACTTGTTCTAACTCGCCTGTTTTACTATAAACATAGATGGCATTTGCTCCTTTTTCTAGCACACCATCATATTTTATTTGGTCTTTACTTACTTCTCCATTTTCAAAACAAGAATAATATAATTTATTATTATAAAATGATATTGCTTGTCTTGTTAAATTTGTTGGAATGGAAAAAGAGGATTGTTGAACTAAGTCATTATTATAGATAAAAGCTTTTTCATGGTTTCTAAAAATAAATTCGTTTGTATTTTTATCTTTTGCTATTCCAACATATGATCCATCTTTTATTTCTAAATCATTTTTATGCTGAAAAGTATTTGAATCGACCACATGTATTTTTGTATTATTGATAATATAAATTTCATTAATTGTAGCATCGTAGGCAAAATCATTTGCAATACCAAAACT
>CANSRG010000005.1 GCA_947649355.1 uncultured Mycoplasmatota bacterium
TATGAAAAAAGTGCATATAACGTTTTTTATTACACACACTAAAAATTATATAACCGTCATTTTAGAATCTTTTATAAGATTCTTTTTTTCTTTAATAATTCATGATAAAATATTTATAGGGATGTGTA
Source organism: uncultured Mycoplasmatota bacterium (assembly GCA_947649355.1). Taxonomy (GTDB): domain Bacteria; phylum Bacillota_I; class Bacilli_A; order RF39; family UBA660; genus Ventrenecus. The sequence continues at coordinate 129 of CANSRG010000005.1, forward strand.
GATTATGAGAAAATTGTCTTTCTTTTTATTTTTATTCTTTTTCTATTTTAATGTTTCTGCACAATCAAAGACTATTTTGTTAGTTGCTGGACATGGACTTGGTAAAGATTGTAATCATGCATCTGTGACTCTTGATGGAATCACTTATTATGAAAATAAAGAAGCACGTATTCTAGTTGATAAAATTGCTTTTTATTTAAAACAGGCTGGTATTTCTTATGAAATTGCAAATGAGATTGTTGGGGATTCTTTTTGGTCTAGTGATTCTTCTGTTAGAAATGAAGCAAGAGAGTGTGTAAATCCTAATACTAGTTCTTGTTGTGGATATCGGACAAGTACACTTGGTACTTATTCTAATACTTTGTTAAACCATGTAGATGAAGTTGGTGCTTCTAAATATTCTTTAGTTTTAGAAGTTCATTTTAATGGGGGAGGCGGAAACTATAGTTTAGTGATGGGTCGTGATGATGTTTTAAGAAGTAATGGACTTAAAATTAGTCAAGCTGTTGTAGATTCTATTTCTTATGGAGAAGCAATTTATGGAATAGATAGTAAGTTTTTTGGTTCTTCTTTAGGTACTATCACGAAATTTTATCAGCAAAGGAGTATTCCTACTTATTATTTAGAAACTGTTTTTATGGATAATATTTCTCAGTTTCGGGCGTATTTAAATCATAAAGAAAAAGTTGCTCAAAGTATTTCAGATGTGTTAATTTCTCTTGCTCCAGAAAGTAAGGGTGGTTTTACAACTGGTTCTTCTTCTACTAGTTCTGGGCGTCATATAGATCCTTATCCAAATATTTTTGGAATTACTCATTTGTCTAGTTTTTTAGATGTTGGATGTAATACGATATTTTTTACATCTTCTGGTAGCGAGACAGAATTAAAATCTTTTTTAGATGATTTATTTCGAATGATTCAAATTCTTACGCCAGTCATTGTTTTAATATTTATTACTTTAGATTATATTAAAGTTATTGTTGGTCAAGAAGATAGTTTTAAAAAGGCAAATCAAAAAGCTTTAAAGAGAATTTCAATTGGTATTTTAATTTTCTTCTTACCATATGTATTAGATTTATTGTTTCATTTATTTGGACTTTATGATTTGAGTCGTTGTGGGATAGGGGGATAATATGAAAAAATTATTTTGTTTTCTTTTTTGTTTTCTTTTTCCTATTATAGTTCAAGCTTATTATCCGAGTGATTTTGCAGAGATTGATGGCGAGAAGATTTGGATGGGATGGACAGAGTTTGAATCTGGGAGTATAGAAAATAATCATACAGGTTATGGAGCTATTGAAAAAAGTTCTCAAGTTTCTTATGGTCGTTACCAATTTCATATTGGATTTTCTGATTTAACTATTTTTATGCAGAGAATGTTAGAGATTGATTCGGATATTTATGGTGGATTTTCTTCTTTTGTTCAATATTCTGCACCTGATGGAAAAGGTGGAAATCCTTATTTTTCTGCTCATAAAAAAGAATTAGTCGCTTTGTGGAAAGAATATTCTATGAATGGAGATGAAAGATTTCGAACTACTCAAGACGAAGTTTCTTATGAACTTTATTATGTGCCTACAAAAGAAGTGTTGCGTCAAAAAGGAATTTTATTAGAAAATTTTGGGCCTGCTTTAAGAGGTACTGTATGGTCTGTTGCTATTCGAGACGGTAGATTATATCCAAATGCTTTAAATTCTCAAACATATCGAGCTCTTGTTTCAACTTATCATGAAGGAATTTCTGAGAAAGAATATATTGAAAATATTATGAATTCTCAAGCCAGTTATCATAGTGGTGATGGAAGTCGTTGGTCAGTTAGTCAAAAAAATGCTTCTTTTGCAGTAATAAATAGTGATGGGACAAGTTCTAGTAACTCTTCTGTTGGAGGAGTGCTTGGAGGTTCTTTAGATGACCCTTATCCAAATATTTTTGGTGTGACTCATTTAAAAAGTGATAAAGGATTTACTTGTTCTACTTTTTTGGTAAATCAATATGGCGAATTAAATGACATAGGACAGTTTTTAAATGATATCTTCTTTTTTCTTAAAATTTTAGCTCCTGTTTTTGTTCTTATATTTACTACTATTGATTTTCTTCGTTCACTCACTAGTAATGATGCAGATTATTTCAAAAAAATGCGGCAAAGAACCTTTAAAAGACTTTGTATTGGTTTAATTATTTTTTTCTTACCTTTTCTTTTAGATATTCTTTTTGAAATGTTTGGATTATATGATATTAGTAATTGTGGTATCGCTTAATTTATTGTATAATGATTGTGTTAAATTCTTTTCAAATGCAGATGCATTTGATATAATAAATGAAGTGAAGAGTGTGGACTTATGAAAAAAATAATTTTTTTACTGTTTTTTGTCTTTTTTCTAGGAACTAATGTTTCTGCTTCTTCTTGTAAACCAAAGGCTTTTAAGGAAGTGAGTTATCTTCAAGGAGAGTATAGGGACATTGGTTATTGTGATGTTTCTAAAAGTAATATGGCTGGTAGTGGTTGTATGGCTGTTTCTTATGCAATGCTTGTTGCTAATTTAACTGATTCTAGTGTAACTCCTAAAACGATTCGAGATGAAATTTGTAATTCTTCTTCTTTAAGACTTAATGTTCGTGGAGTAAATGGAAATGGGCCAGGTCAAGCTTCTTATATGATGGGAAGTGGAGTAGATGCTTTAGCTGTACGTGATAAATATCATCTAAAAATTGAACGTTATACTATAAGAGATATCAATGATATAAAAGAAAGTTTAAAAAGTGGAAGTATGTTTATTGCTTCTATTAAATGTCCAAGTCCTGGAAGTGGTAATGCTCCTGGCTGTAAATTTACTTCTAGTTCTAGTGGTCATTATGTTGTGTTATCAAATGTAGATGAAACAGGAAAAATTGTTGTTTTAAATCCTGGAAGTTCTAATACTAGACAAAATTCTTGGGATGACTCAGAAATTTCTGCGAATATTTTAAATGTAATCAATGCAGGCTTTTGGAAAGTAGATGGTACGAGTGATGATTGTTCAAAAGTTTTAAATGGAGGGTCTAGTGGTTCCTCTGGTTCTTCTACAGAAAATTCAGGTTCTACAAAAGATGACTATGAGAATTTTTTTCCAGATTTAGAAACTGATAGTTCACATGGAATCATTTTTGTTGATAGTAATGGTGATTTAAATGAGTTAGGTCAGTTTGTAGATGGTGCATTTTTGTTCATTAAAATTGCCGCGCCAGTTCTAGTTTTAATTTTATCTACACTAGATTATATCAAAGCAATTTCTAATTCTAATCAAGATGATATTAAAAAAGCAAATCAACGTACTATAAAAAGGGCTATTATTGGTCTTATAATATTTTTCTTACCATTTTTATTAGAATTATTATTTCATTTATTTGGTTTATATGATATTAGCATTTATGGTGTTGGTTCTTAGAAAGGAGGATAAATATGTTTCTTACTTTAAATTTTCTTACAGATTGGATCAATAATTCATTTCATCACATTTTATTATTTTTAGATAGTGTTGTTTATTGGGCAGCAAGTAATTGCTATCAGCTTTTTATTAAACTTGCTTCTACAAGAATTTTTGAAGATGAATTTTTTGCTAATTTTGCCCAAAGAATCTATTCTATTTTAGGTATTTTTATGCTTTTTTATCTTGCTTATGCTCTATTAAATGCAATAGTAGATCCAGAAAAATTGGCAAAAGGCGATAAAAGTGTTTCTAAATTAGCAAGTAATTTGATTATTTCTTTAGTGATACTAGGGTTTTTACCATCTATTTTTACTTATGCTTATCGTGTGCAAAATTACGTATTATCTTCTAATGTAATAGGAGCTTTAATTTTAGGTACACCAGTTGTAGAGGTAAATGAAGGTAATTCGAATGAAGAGGCGATGCTTCGTTTTGGAGATGTATTGTCTTTTGCAGTTTTAAATACTTTTTTGAACTCGGATAATACCAATTTTAATATAGGAAAAACTATAGATAATCGAGATTATAATTGGTTTGATTTAAAAGCCGATATTTTAGAAAATGGAGATTATAGTCAAATGCCTGGTATGGCTGAGGCTGTATCTAATGGGGCAATTGTTATCAATGCAAATGGCTCTGAAGGAAATAAAAAAGTTATTGATTACAAAGGTTTTATTTCAACTATCGTTGGATTATTCTTACTTTATATCATGCTTTCTTTTACTATTGATTTAGGAATACGAATATTTAAATTTGCTTTTTGTCAGTTAATTGCTCCAATACCTATTATTATGAGAGCTGTTCCTGGAAAAAAAGGAACATTTGATAAGTATTTGAAACAAACGTTAGCTATTTATTTTGAGGTATTTATAAGAGTTGCATGTGTTTATATGGCAATATATTTTATTGATGCAATTTATAAGTCAAATAATTTAAAACAATTTTTTACAGGTGGAATTCAAGGAATGTTAGCTTTTGTTATTGTTATTATGGGTATTTTAGCTGGTGCAAAACAACTTCCTAAAATGATTAGTGACTTCTTAGGAATTGAAACTGGAGGTCTAAAACTTGGACTTACAGACAAGTTAAAAGCTGGTGGATTCTTTGCTGGAGGAGCGATGCTTGGTGCTGGTGTGACTGGACTTGTTCGTAATGGTGTTGCAGGAGCACAGAATGCTTGGAAAAATGGAAAAGGAGCTGTTAAATCTTTTGCCAATGGTGATATTAAATCTGGACTTCTTGGAGTAGGAAAAACCTTATGGGGTGGTACTGCTGGAATATTAGGTTCTACTTTTGCTGGAGGTGCTTCTGGTATGATGAATGCATATAAATCAGGAAAAGATGCAAAAGGTTGGGGGGATATGCGGAAAGCAGCAGGAGCAGGTGCTAAAGCAAGTTATGACAAGCGCATTTCACGTGAAAATTATATTGCTGCAAATAATGGAGTTATTGGGGCAATGGGCGCTAAATTTACAGATGTTGCTAGTGGCGTTAAAGAATGGGCAACTGGAACAGGATTATCAAGTTTCTTAACGCAAATTGATTTTAAAGAAGGCTTTACGAAAGAATTTGATGCTTATAAAAATATCTACAGTATTCCAGAGTATGAAGCTATGAGTACTCAATTAAATCACTTAAAAGGTTTAAAAGCTAGTGGCGCTACAGTTACAGAGACTGGTGACAATATTGATGATGCAATGCAATCTTTACAAGATAATATGCGAAATAAAAGGGTCGAAATGGTTAATAAAAATAAAGATGCTGCTGCATATGTTGCTTATAATTTAGCACGTTATGCGAAAGATAATTATACTGAATTTAAAAAATCAGGCATGAATTTTAATGGATTAGATGTTGATGACTTTATTTTAAAAGGTGAAAAAGTATACCATAAAAATGGACATGAGTATTCAAGTCAGGATTTGTTAAAATTATTTGAAAATTTGGATACTTCTCAGTATACAATTCGGGCAGATGGTAAAGTTGATATTGGTATTGACCCTACAACTGGAAAACAATATACTGATTCAGCGAAGGCCGGTTTAGAGCGTCAATTCTTTAATGCTAAGATTCAATTAAAAAATGATAAACAAAGCGCTGCATACAAAGAAGCTCAAAAGAAAAAAGAAGCGGCTCAGAAGAAATAGAAAGGGGATAATCTATGGATAATTATTTAATACCTGCAAATACTAAGAAGTCTAAACTTATCTTAGGCTTCTTTACAACTATTGATTTAATTATATTTGGAATTGGTTGTTTAACGACAATTATTATGTTATTTATATTTCAAGGAATGAATTTTCAAATGGCAATTCTTGTTTTATTACCTGCTTTAATATCTGGATTTTTAGTAATTCCTGTTCCTAATTATCATAATGTTTTACAACTTATTACAAATATTGTTACATACATGTTAGGAAGAAAGAGGTATTATTGGAAAGGCTGGTGTATTCGTGATGGCAAAGAATAAAAAGGAAGAAATAGGAAGTAAATGGAGCGAAGATTGGGTTCCACTTAAAAATATTATGAATGGAATGATTCAACTTGAGAATGGGGAATATGTTACTGGTATTAAAATTGCTCCAAGAAATATTTTCATTTTAGATGCTGGAACAAAAGATAATGTAATTTATCAGCTTCGTAATTTTTATAATTCTATCAATTTTGAATTTTGGCTAGTGGTTGCTGATCGACCAGTAGATATCAATGTATATTTGTCTCAATTGCAAATTTTATATAATAAGGCAACGAATGCTGTGACAAGAAAGTTAATCACTCAAGATATCAATAAGGCTAATATGTTTATGAGTGCTGAATATAATGTGGTTGATACTGAATATTATATTTTATTTAAAGAAAAGAAATTGGATGTCATTCAAAAAAGACTTCACTCAATGATTAGTAACCTTGCTAATTGTGGTTTAAATAGTCAACAAACAAGTAATAATGATTTACGAGTTATTTTAGATAATTTCTTCAATGGGGGGTCTGCAACAACATTTAGTGGGATGGTGAGTCCATAATGAATATTAAAGCACAGATAGCTCCTAAAGGAGTTGAATTTAAACCAACAGAATTTATGATGAGTGGAAAATATTGTACTATTTTAACTATAGTTTCTTTTCCTAAATTTATTCAACAAGGTTATTTGGCAAATTTAACGAATATTTCTGGAATTAAAGTAGTTGCAAAACATATTCCTATTGAGCTTTCTACTTTACAAAGAATGATCAATAAAGAAATTGCTGATTTAAAAACTAGATATCAAACAGAACATGACCGAACTATACAAGAAAGAATTCGTCAAGACTATGAATCTTTAGAACAATTTATTTCTATGCTAGTTGCTACTCAAGCACGTATATATGATTTTCAATTACATGTTTTAATTGCCGCGGATAGTAAAGAAGAGTTAGAAAATAAAAAGATGCAAGTTCGAAATTATTTAGATGCTCTTGGTATGAGAGGAATTTCTTTAATGTTTGAACAAGAAAAGGTTATTAAATCTATGATTCCAATTTTTCCAAAGCAAGATGTAGAAGAACGTGTGGGTACACCTATCCCTTCTGTTACTATTGCAGCAATGTATCCTTTTATTTTTGATAGTATTAAAGATCCTGGAAATAGTACTTTATTTGGTGTAGATTTTTCTGGAGGAGTAGTTTTATTTAATCAATTTTTGTATCAGATAAAAAAAGAAAATAATCGAAATAATGCGAATGTAATTATTTTAGGTGCTTCTGGTTCAGGTAAATCTACTGCTGCAAAACTACTATTACGAAGTCATATACGAAATGAATATAAACTTGTTTGTATCGATCCTGAAGGCGAACTAGAAGAAATGACTCGTAGTATGGGTGGTGACTTTCTAGACCTTGGAAAAGGTGGAGAGTTTGGAATGGTCAATCCTTTAGAAATTGTTATTGATGCTGATGAAGAAGAAATCAATCAAGGACTTGGATATACAGTTTTAACAAGAACTATTCAACAGTTAAAAGCATTTATGAAATATTATAGTCCAGATATTGAAGAAGATGTTTTAACTATGTTTAGTGAAGTCGTGCAAGATACTTATAAGCGTTATAAGATTGATTTTGATACAGATTATACAAAATTTACAAGTGAAGATTATCCAACTTTTGATGATGTTTATGCCACAATTAAAGGTAGACTTTTATCTATGACAGAAAAAACTCATGAACGAGATGTTATGGAAAGATTAGAGCTTAAAATTAGACCTCTTGTTAAGGAACTTCGTTATTATTTTACAGGGCATACTACATTAGGAATTCAAAGTGATTTTATTGTATTTAATATTAAAGAACTTATGAATGCAGATGAAAATGTTAAAAATGCATTATTCTTTAATATCTTAAAATATGCTTGGGGACTTTGTTTAGATCCTTCTGTAAATACTGTTCTTTGTGTGGATGAAGCTCATGTACTTTTATCAACCAAAAATGAACTTGGAGCAGAATTTTTGGCTCAAATTCAAAGACGGAGTAGAAAATATAATACTGGAACGATTATTATTACTCAACAACCTACTGATTTTGCAGCACCAAGTGTTATTACTCATGGTAAAGCAATATTTGACAATGCATCTTACTATATTGTTATGGGTCTTAAAAAACAAGCTGTGGATGATTTATCAAAACTAATTGATTTAAATGAAAGTGAACGAGATAGTGTAAAATATTATAATCAAGGAGAAGCACTATTTGTTTGTGGAAATAGAAGAATGCGAATAAATATAATTGTAACTCAAGAAGAATTAGATTCTTTTGGGTCTGGTGGTGGATTATAATTAGAGAATGCCTAAATGATAAAATTTAAATTTTTTCTATAATGAGAGGATTGTAATCTTGGATACAATCTTTTTATTATTTATTTTATAAAAAATGTTTTGTTAGATGTTTAGTATAATTGGTATTGATGTATAATAAAGAATTTATTTATATTATGTAAAAAAACCACGCTTTTTAGTGTGGTTTAATTAATTTTTTTGATAGTTAATGTAGCATTGACTCCTGTTCCTAAAGTTATTCCTACGGCCAATAATGCAGATATTGCCATATCAATTACATCTCCAGCTGCTAATGTTACTATGATGCTTCCTGAATAAATAGAACCAACTCCTACAGATAATGCTCGTGAAATGATTGTTGATGGAATATTAGTTCCATTTAATCTAACAGCTTGTGTAACTGTTGTAGCTAATGCTGCAGAAATATTACTGAAATAATTTATTTCATATGTTCCAGCTTGATTTATTGTGATACTATTTGTTGGTGTGTATGTAGTATTTAGATTTGGCATGTTATTTGCGAGTGGTATTTGTGTTGCAGCACCAAGTATTATATTTAGTGTTTGCGTTGTATTGTTGTATTTTCCACCATAAGCGCTTAATCCATTAGCAGGTCCTATTGGACCTGTAGGCCCTTGTGGAATTGTAAAATCAATTGTATATCCTGTTGGATTCATCTAATTCTCCTTTCTTTTGTTAAACTGGATTTATGGTTACAACAGCATCTGAACCAGGTGCTCCAGTTGTTACAGTACCAACTGCGAGACTTGGTGCTGGTCCAGTAGCCCCGTCAGTTCCAGCAATACCTTGAGGCCCAGTAGGTCCAGTAGCTCCAGGTAATCCTTGAGGTCCCGTAGGTCCAGTAGCTCCATCAGTTCCAGCAATACCTTGGGGTCCAGTAGGTCCAGTAGCTCCATCAGTTCCAGCAATACCTTGAGGCCCAGTAGGTCCAGTAGCTCCAGGTAATCCTTGAGGTCCAGTAGGTCCAGTAGCTCCATCAGTTCCAGCAATTCCTTGAGGCCCAGTAGGCCCCGTAGCTCCAGGCAATCCTTGAGGTCCAGTAGGTCCTTGAGGAATAGTAAAATCAATTGTATATCCAGATGGATTCATTTTAATTCTCCTTTCATAAATTGTTTTTAAATTGGGTTGAGTGTTACACTAGCATTAGTTCCAGGTGCTCCAGTTGTTACAGTACCAATTGCAAATGAAGGTGCGGGTCCAGTAGGACCTGTTGAACCAGTAGCTCCATCGGTTCCAGCGATACCTTGAGGCCCAGTAGGTCCAGTAGCCCCAGGTAATCCTTGGATACCTTGAGGTCCAGTAGGTCCAGTAGCACCAGGTAATCCTTGTGCACCTTGAGGTCCCGTAGGTCCAGTAGCCCCAGGTAATCCTTGGATACCTTGAGGTCCAGTAGGCCCAGTAGCACCAGGTAATCCTTGGATACCTTGAGGTCCAGTAGGTCCAGTAGCACCAGGTAATCCTTGAGTACCTTGAGGTCCGGTAGGCCCCGTAGCCCCAGCTAATCCTTGAGTACCTTGAGGTCCAGTCGGTCCAGTAGCCCCAGGTAATCCTTGTGCACCTTGAGGTCCAGTCGGTCCCGTAGCCCCAGTAGGCCCAGTGGTTCCAGGTAATCCTTGTGATCCTTGAGGTCCAGTAGGACCTGTGGCTCCAGGCAATCCTTGTGTCCCTTGAGGTCCAGTAGGACCTGTAGCCCCAGGTAATCCTTGTGCACCTTGAGGTCCAGTAGGTCCAGTAGCCCCAGGTAATCCTTGTGATCCTTGAGGTCCCGTAGGTCCAGTAGCCCCAGGTAATCCTTGTGATCCTTGAGGTCCAGTAGGTCCCATAGCCCCAGGCAATCCTTGTGTCCCTTGAGGTCCAGTAGGACCTGTAGCCCCAGGTAATCCTTGTGACCCTTGAGGTCCAGTAGGACCTGTGGCCCCAGGTAATCCTTGGGTACCTTGAGGCCCTGTTGCTCCTGCTGGAATTACAAAATTCAATATTGCGTTTTGGTTAGTTCCCGCATTTACTACTGATGCTTCACTTCCTGGTAATCCTTGGGTTGTAGTTCCAACACTTATTGTTGCAGGTCCTGCAGGTCCTGTTGGCCCAGTAGGTCCGATTATTGCCCTTCCTGAACAACAGCAGCCTTGACTAAAGTGATTTTTATTATAATTTTTTACATAATTATATGCTTTTTGATAATCACTATTTTGATTCATCTTTTTACTCCTTTCAATAATAAATTATGAGAAAACTTATCTATTGCTTGTATGTTTGTCACATTATTTTATTTTATGCATATAGATTTTTAAAAAATTAGAATTAGAATTACACTTATTATAGTTTGTAAAATTCTTCCTTTTAAAAATTTTAAATAGGAAATGTTTGTATCACTTATTATTCCTTTTATTTGAAGGTGAATAGATAGTCCCCCAAAACTGATAAAAATGGTTGCCAAAATCTCTTTAATCTTTAACGTCGTGGTAGTATTTATTAAACTATTTAATCCTTGACTAATCTCTAGTAATCCAGAAATAAAAGGAATGTTTGTAGGGTTTATTATTGAATTTAATAAAAAGAATATTGTTACAGAACCTAAAATCAATAATAGAGTGTTCATAGAATTTTTAATACTTTTTGATAACATATTTCCAAAACTATCTTGTTTCTTTTTTTCTATTTTAGAAAAAGAAATAGATTTTTGTTTATTAAAAAGTCCTATGAAAATATTTATTATGTAGGGTAGAAATAATAATTTTAAAATTATTGAAAAGTTATTTGGAAAAATTAAAGATAGCATTGTAAATAGAAATAAAGGATTTGAAAAAAAAGAAAAAGATAATAATTTTGCTGCTTCTTCCTCTGTAATATAGTTTTGTAAATAAAGATTTTTAATTACATATGCATTTGAAGGACTTCCTGAAAAGCAAGAAATGAAAAATGCAAATGTTCCATATGGAGAAATGTGAAAAATTTTTGAAAAACTATGACCAAAGTATTTACATAAAAGTTCTGGAAGCCCAAAGTGAATAAAACAATCACTTAAAATCATCATTGGAAATAAAGAAGGAAATAGTTTGGTTAAGAAAATATGACAGCTTTTTAAAATTGTCTCTTGTATCAGTATGTTATTTTTAAAAATAAAAATAGTAATAATTGTTAAAATTAGTAGGGGACCTTTATTTTGTTTCATATTACATATTATGATATAAGAAAAAAGCTATTCTTTTTTTGTTTGTAAAATTTTGTCAAAATAAATTTTTTTTGTGCTTAAATGTTTCTATTTTTGATACAATAAATTGTGGAGGATGTTAGATACATGTTAGAAAAAATAAAAAAGTTTTTAAAAGAAAATTATAAATTTCTTATTTTGTTAGTTTTTATTATTTTAGTTTTTCAAGTAGAACTTCCATACAAGATTTATACACCTGGTGGAATGGTTGATTTAACTAATCGTGTTCATGTAGAAAATGGCTATTCCTCAGAAGGAAAATTTGGAATGGCTTATGTGTCAATGGTTCGAGGAAGTTTGCCTTTTCTTCTTCTTTCTACTATTTTACCTGATTGGGATATTGTAAAGGAAGAAGATATTACTTTAGAAAATGAAAGTTTTGAAGAAATGTTTCGGGCTGATAAAATTGCAACTCAGCAATCTATCGATTCTGCTATTATTGCTTCTTATAAGCTTGCCTCAAAAGATATTTCAGTCTTTAAAGAAGAGGTTCATGTTACTTATATAGATAAAGAAGCTAAAACAGATTTACAACTTTTTGATATTGTTTTAAGTGTAGATGGAACGAGTATTAAAAATACAAATGAATTGAAAGAAATTGTTACTTCTCATAAAGAAGGGGATAAAATTGCTCTTACTGTTCTACGAGATGGAAAAGAAGTTCTTTGTGAAGCTACTATTTATTTGATAGATGATGTTCCTAAAATTGGTATATCTATGACTATTACTTATCAATATGAAGAAAATCCTAAAGCAGTGATTGAAACTAAATCATCTGAATCTGGTCCTTCAGGAGGCCTTATGATGGCACTAGCATTATATAATTCTTTAGTAGAAGAAGATATTACAAAAGGGAAAAAAATTATTGGAACTGGAACCATTGATATTGATGGAAATGTTGGAGAAATAGGGGGTATTCGTTATAAACTTATCGGAGCAGTAAATAAAAAAGCAGATGTTTTTTTAGTTCCAGAAGACAATTATGAAGAGGCTGTGAAAGTAAAAAATGAAAAAGGGTATGACATACGACTTATTTCTGTTAAAACATTAAGCGAAGCAATTGAAGCTTTAAAAAACATTTAAAATACTTTGTTTCTTAATATATAGAAACAAGTTTTTTTTATTTTATGTATAAAAATGACGAATTTTTGCCATTATTTTTACAGGTGATAAAATGGCAAAGTATAAAGTAGAATTAACAGGTGTGAATACAAATAGTATTAAAGTTTTATCTCAGGAAGAACAAATGAAATTATTTTTGAAAATGCATGAAGGTGATTCTTTTGCAAAAGATGAGCTTATTCAAGGAAATTTAAAATTAGTTTTGAGTGTATTAAGAAAATTTCGGAATTCTAATATCAATTTAGATGATTTGTTTCAAGTTGGAGTTTTAGGACTTATAAAAGCGATTGATAATTTTGATTTATCTTATAATTTGAAACTTAGTACTTATGCAATTCCTCTTATTATAGGAGAAGTAAAACGATACATAAGAGATAATCAAAGCTCTGTTCGGGTAAGTCGCGGAATTAAAGAACGTGCATACCAAATTTTAAATTTTAAAGAAGAGTATCATCAAAAGTATGGGAAAGACCCTTCTCAAGAAGAAATTGCTAATCACTTTTCCATGACTGTATATGAGGTTTCTAATGCACTAGATTCTTTAAAAGAACCAGTAAGTATTTTTGAACCTATATTTAACGATGGAGGAGAGCCTTTGTTATTGTGTGATCAACTTGCAGATAACAAAGAAGAAAATGAAGAAAGAGATTTAAAAATTTTACTTCATCGTAGTTTGCTTAAATTAAGAGAAAGAGAAAGAAATATTTTAGTAGATCGATATATTATTGGACGAACTCAAATGGAAATAGCAGACAATTTAAATATTAGTCAAGCTCAAGTATCTAGATTAGAAAAAAGTGCTATTAAAAATATGAAAAGAATGATGAAATAACTTTACTAACTATTAAAATCCTTTTATAATTTTTATAGATTGGAAGTGTTAATATGAAAAAGTTATGCATTATTCTTTTTGTTTTTCTTTTTGCCTTGGGATGTGAAAAAAAAGATGAAGATTCTATGTTAGATATAAAAAATATTATGGAAAATCATAGTTTTGTTATTGTTGATGTTAGAACAAAAGAAGAATTTTTAAAATCTCATGTTGAAAATGCTATTTTAATTCCTTATGATACAATTGATGAAAATGTCACTTTATCAAAAGAAGATATCATTTTTGTATATTGTCAAAGTGGTTCTCGTAGTAAAGTTGCTTTTTCAAAACTTAAAAAAATAGGATATACAGTTTATGATTTGGGAGGAATAGATTCTATTTCATTACCAAAAGTAAATAAAGAAGGGATTTTATCATAAAGTCATTTAATATTAAAATTTAACATTTTCCTTTTATTTTTCTTGACTTTCCCCTAGGGGTATAGGTTATATTTGATGTGAGAGAGGGATTCTTATGTTAATCAATGAAGTAGAACATATTGTAGGATTATCTAAAAAAGCAATTCGTTATTATGAAGAACTTGGTTTGTTACATCCAAAAAGAAAAAAAGAAAATGATTATCGTATTTATGGAGATGAAGAAATTAAAAAACTGAAATTTTTAAAATTTTTAAGAGAGCTTGATGTACCTATTCGTGATTTAAAATTATTAGAAGAGAATAAACTCTCTTTGAAAGAATGTATTAAAGAAAGAATGTTAAAAATTGAAGAGCAGGAAAAAAATTATGCAAAGGTTAAAAAAATGTGTCTTGAAATAATTACAAATGAGAATTTGGAAAATTTAGATTCTTATTCTATTTCTATGAATCAATTAAATAAAGAAGGTTTTACGATGAGAAATTTAAAGACAAAAAAAAGAAAGAAGATTATAGGAGCCATTTTATCTAGTTTTGTTTTTGAAATCTTTTTTTTCTTTTTGATAGGAATATTAAGTTATTTGAAGTTTTGGATAATACTTGAAATGCCTTTCGTTGTTTATTTATTTTTGTTATTTTTATTTAGTATTTTTATTCTTTCTATTGTATGGAATTGTATTCAGAGGGTAAAAGAAATTTTGGGAGGTGAAGAAGATGAAGCTAGTAAGTATTGAGTCTATTCCTGGTGAAGAAATCGTGGAAGTTTTGGGAATTGTGAAAGGTCAAATTGTTCAATCTAAAAATATTGGTCGTGATTTTATGGCTGGAATGAAAACTATTGTAGGTGGTGAAATTACTAGTTATACAGATATGATTTCTGTTGCGCGTCAAATGGCAACTAAGAGAATGGTGGATGAAGCAAACTCTTTAGGTGCTGATGCTATAGTAGGTATTCGTTATGGTTCTTCCTCTGTTATGAATGGAGCAGCGGAAATTATAGCATATGGTACAGCAGTAAAATTAAAAAAATAAATTGCAAAGACAAAGTTTTCATTTTAAAGGAAAACAATTATTTTTTAACTATATTTTCATTTAAGAAAGGTTATTTTTAAATCTTACATGGGATAAATATCTTTTTTTGATATGTTGATATAGTTTTTTTTGTAAATTTTTTTTAAAATTTTATTATAAAAAGTAGTTTTATCTATAAGGTAATAAATTAGAATTTTCTATTTTTTTTACTACTAATTTACGACTTTTGAAAACAAAAAAAAGTTTTTATCTTTTGATTATTTTACTGAAATATTAGATTTTTTTTAGATTTTCTCATAAGCTTTTGTGAGAGGAGTGAAAATATGAAATGTAATTCTAATTATGAAAGAGTACGTAAAAAAGTGGAAGAAGCTCAGAAAAAATTACCTAAATTTGTATGCTGTTCTGGAATTACAGGACCGACTGGACCTACTGGTCCAACAGGTCCATCAGGGGGGCCAACAGGACCAACAGGCCCTCAAGGAATAACTGGTCCCACAGGCCCTCAAGGAGTACCTGGACCTTCTGTTTCTTGCTTTTGCGTCGCACAAATGCGAAATATTATAGAGCAAATAATTGCCTTGTATCCTAATGATAATTTAATTGTTGCTATGGAAAGCGGAAATAATGTAAGTGGACGACCTGGTTCTTTAATACCTGGCCCAAATAGTAATCTAGATGCTGGTTTATTTCAATTAGTAAATAGTCAAGGTGTTCCTGAAGAAGCTGTTTCTATTTGCAGAATTGCTTCTATTACTATTACCAGTAGTGTTTATAATGAAGCAATTACTTATTTGCCAGCTCCAGTTCCACCACTTACAGGATGTGATGCTAACTGTGAAGCGGCTGCGCGTAGTTACTTACCTAGTGGTACTACAAGTGTTGATATCAATGCAGGTGGTCAAACTGTAGCCCAGGGAACAGTTTTGCGAAGTGAATATGGAATGGTTGTTATAGTCGGAAATAATAATAGTAATCCTGCTTTTGTTTCATTGTGTAAAGCAGAAATTCTTAATAAATAGAGGTTTCCCTCTGTTTTTTGTTTCTTTTAGTTATTTTTATTAAGAATATTTTGTGATATACTTTTCATTAGAAATGAGGTAGGAAAATGTTAGAAAATAAGGTAGCTATAATTACTGGAGGAACAAGGGGGATTGGACTTGAAATTGTTAGAACATTTTTGCAAAATAAAGCTCGAGTAATTCTTTTTGGTTCTCGAGAGGAATCTGTTCATAAAGCCATTTTATTATTAAAAAAAGAAGGATTTGCTGTAGATGGTTATTTTCCTAATTTAAATAAAATTGAGGAAATTGAACAAGTCGTACAAGAGATTTTTTCTAAATATCGTTCTATAGATATTTTGGTTAATAATGCGGGTATTTCTGCAAGTAAAAAAATTGAGGATACGACTTCTTTAGAATTTGAAAGTATTATGAATTTAAATGTAAATGCAATTTTTAATATGTGTAAAGCTGTTGTACCTTTTATGAAAGAAAATCATGGTGGAGTCATTTTAAATACAAGTTCTATGGTTAGTATTTATGGTCAGCCTTCTGGGGTAGGATATCCTGCGAGTAAGTTTGCTGTAAATGGACTTACAAAATCTTTAGCAAGAGAGTTAGCTTCTTTTGGCATTCGTGTAAATGCAGTTGCCCCTGGAATTATCAATACCGACATGGTTTCTTGTTTACCAAAAGAAGTGATAGACCCCCTTGTTAAAACTATTCCTCTTGGAAGAATTGGCGAACCAAAAGATATTGCAAATGCTTTTTTGTTTTTAGCAAGTGATTTAGCTAGCTATATTACTGGAGAAATTTTATCTGTAGATGGAGCCGCAAGAAGTTAAATGAAATGGAAAAAATTATGATTCAACCTTTCGTTTAGTTTATTCAACCTATAGTATATTTGTAACCCTATATTTTTTTGTTACAATGATTTTGTAGGAGGGAAGAATATGAATCGTAAAAAAATACTTTTTTCAGGAATTTTCCTATTTTTCATGATATGTAGTTGTGGTGGATATTTTCTTTTTCAAGGAGAAAAAAAATCTACAATTTCTGATGCCGAAGTTTTTGCTAATGAATATCATGAAGTTTCACCAGATCATGTGTTTGTTTCTAAAACTTATGAAGAAATTGTAAATATTATGGAACATGGAACAGGTGTAGTATATCTTGGTTATCCTGAATGTCCTTGGTGTCAGTATTATGTAAAATATTTAAATGAAGTAGCTAAAGAAGTCGGATTAGATAAAATTTATTATGCAAATACAAAAAAAATAAAAGAAGAAAATATGGATTATTATCATCATCTTATTTCTATTTTAGATGGATATTTACAATTTAATAATGAAGGAGAACAATGGATTTATGTTCCTAATGTTTCTTTTCATATTGGAGGTAACATTATTTTTAATGATTATGAAACATCAAAAGATACACATGGTTTAAAAAATCCAGAAGATTATTGGAATGACGAAGAAATAAAAGAGTTAAAAAAAGCTTTAACTACTGCTATGAAAAAAGTAAAAGAGGCTAGTGAAGTTTGTACAGATTGTAATAAATAGTACAAAAATTTTATAGAAACAATCAAAATATGACTTGATGTTGTTTCTTTTTTTTATAAAACTCTAAAATATATTTACATTTTACTAAAAAGGTGTTACGCTCAATATATATTTTTTTTGGAGTATCCTTAAGAAATGTTAAGTAAGGAGGTACACATGAATACTGGAATAGTAAAATTTTTTAATAGTGAAAAAGGTTATGGCTTTATTACAGATGATAAATCTAAAGAAGATATTTTTGTTCATTTTTCAAGTATTAACGTTGATGGTTATAAAGCTTTAGAAAAAGATCAAAAAGTTTCATTTGATATTGAACAAGATCCAAAAGATCCTTCAAAATCAAGAGCTGTTAATGTAACTATTTTAAATTAGAAAAAGCAAGAGTAATTTTTTGCTTTTTTTCTACATTTTGAAAAGGAGAAGAGAATGAATCAAATAACATGTCCTAATTGTGGGAATAATTTTCAAATAACAGAAAGTGAGTATGATTTAATTGTAAAACAAATTAAAACACAAGAAATAGAAAAAGAAAAACAGAGAATAAAAGCACAAATGGAAAGTGATTTAAAAATAGCTCGACTACAATTTGAAACAGAAAAGACAAAAGAACTACAAGAAAAAAATTTGCGTATTCAAGAACTTTTAAGCGCTTTAGAAAAAAAAGAAATGGAATTAGAGAAAAATTATATCGAAATGTTAAGTCAAAAAGATATGGAAGTAAAAGATTTACAAAGTAAGATTCTTTTAAAAGAAAGTGAATTTAAAATAAAAGAGAAAAATTTACAAGAAAGCTTTCAAGAAAAATTGCAAATTAAAGAAGAACAAATTTCTTATTATAAAGATTTTAAGGCTAGACAATCTACTAAAATGATAGGAGAATCTTTAGAACAACATTGTAGTAATTCCTTTAATTCTTTACGACCTTTATTTCCTTATGCATATTTTGAAAAAGATAATGATATAAAAACTGGTTCTAAAGGAGATTTTATTTTTAGAGATTATGATGAAGATGGCAGTGAATTTGTTTCTATTATGTTTGAAATGAAAAATGAAGCTGATGTTACTACTACAAAACATAAAAATGAAGATTTTTTGAAAGAATTAGATAAAGATAGGAAAGAAAAAAATTGTGAATATGCTGTTTTAGTAAGTTTATTAGAAATAGATAGTGAATTATATAATACTGGAATTGTTGATATGTCGCATCGTTATTCTAAAATGTATGTTATTCGCCCACAGTTTTTTATTCCTCTTATAACTTTGATTCGAAATTTGGGAATAAATTCTTTAAAATATAAAAAAGATTTAGAACTTTTAAAAAATCAAAATATTGATATTTCTCATTTTGAAGAAAATATGGAATCTTTTAAAGAAGGGTTTGGAAGAAATTATCGAATTGCTAGTGAAAAATTTAAAAAAGCAATTGATGAAATTGATAAGACAATTGATCATTTACAAAAAACAAAAGATGCTTTACTTTCTAGTGAAAATAATTTGCGTCTTGCAAATAATAAAGCGGAAGAATTAACTATAAAAAAATTAACACATAATAGTGAGACTATGGCAAAAATGTTTTTAGAAGAAAGAGAAAAAATTAGTTCGTAGTATTTAAAAATTTTAAAGTCTATCATTGACTTCTTTTTTTTATTGTGTGATAATGATTGTCGCGAATGAATTTGTATGGAGTGTGGTTGTATGAAAAAAATGGATTTAGGAAAAGATAATATCAATAAACTTTTATTTTCTTTTGCAATTCCTTGTGTAGTTAGTATGCTTATCAATTCTGTTTATAATATTGTCGATCAAATTTTTATTGGAAAAGGTGTAGGAACTGTTGGAAATGCTGCTACAAATGTAATTTTTCCGCTTGTTTTAGTTTTTGGTGCTGTGGCTTCTTTATTTGGTAATGGTTGTAGTGCCAATCTTTCTTTAAAACTTGGGGAAGGGAAGAAAAAAGAAGCGAGTCATTCTTTAGGTTCTTTTATTACAGTTACTTTTTTTGTTTCTATTTTTATTGGGGTATTGTCCTATCTTTTTTTACCTCAATTAGTTTTATTTTTTGGAAGTACAGAAACTGTTTATCCTT
This sequence comes from uncultured Mycoplasmatota bacterium, assembly GCA_947649355.1. Taxonomy (GTDB): domain Bacteria; phylum Bacillota_I; class Bacilli_A; order RF39; family UBA660; genus Ventrenecus. The sequence goes on from CANSRG010000005.1 coordinate 19,688, forward strand.
ATGCTCTTTCTTATGGTAGAATCATTGCTCTCGGAGCACCTTTTGTTATTTTTTATACTGCTTTAGCAAGTGTTATTAGAGCAGATGGAAATCCTAAATATTCCATGATTTTACTAGTCGTAGGAGCAATTATCAATTTAATTTTAGACCCTATATTTATTTTTGGGTTTCATATGGGAGTAGAAGGTGGAGCACTAGCTACAGTAATTGGTCAAGCAGTTTCTTTTATTCTTGCACTTTTTTATATTCGTCGTATGAAAAGTGTTAAATTAGAAAGAAAAGATTTTGTTCCAAATAAATCTATTTTTCGAATTATGAGTCTTGGATTATCTAGTTTTATTACTCAAATGACTGTTTTAGTTTTGTTTGTTTTTATGAATAATGTTTTGACAAGGTTAGGGGCTAATACTAAATTTGGGATGGATATTCCTTTATCTTGTTATGGGATTCTTTCTAAAATCAATAGTTTATATATTTCTTCTATTTTAGGAATTGCAATAGGTTCTCAGCCTATTTTAGGATTTAATTATGGAGCATCCAATAAAAAAAGAGTGCAAGAAACTTTAAAAAAGGTTTTAAAAATCAATTTAATTATTGGTCTTTGTTTTAATTTATTATTTGTACTTTTTCCAGATGTTTTAGTTCGATTTTTTATTTCAAAGACTGATGTAAGCTATGATTTATTTTTAGAATTTTCTACTTTATTTTGTCGAAGTTTTTTAGTAATTATGGGATTAAATGCTCTTGAAATTACAACAAGTATTGTAATTCAATCTTTAGGAAATGTTTTTAAAGCTACACTCGTTTCTTTTACAAGACAAATTCTTTTATTTATTCCAATTGCTTTAATTCTTTCGTATGGCTTTTCTTTTGGATTAAATGGTATTTTATATGCAGGACCTATTGCGGATATAATTTGTTTTTTATTCTGTATTTTTTTGTTTCATAGTGAGTATAAAAAGCTTTCTTTTGATTCTTTAACTAAATTAGAAAGAAAAACTTTACCAGAAATTTCTTCTACTGATAAACCTTTTGTTATAACTATTTCAAGAGAATATGGAAGTGGGGGAAGATATGTTGGTCAATTACTTGCCCAAGAACTTGGAATTCCTTTTTATGATAAAGATATTATTTCTTTTACCGCGAAAGAAGCAGGATTTTCAAAAGAATATGTGGAAAAAATTGAAGAAAAAAACTCTTCTGTAAAATTTGAAAATAATAATGACGATCGTCTTTTTGTAGCAGAAACAAAAGTTATTCAAAAGCTCGCGAAACATTCGTGTGTTATAGTAGGAAGATGTGCAGATTATATTTTGAAGGATGATGTGAATGTATTAAAAATTTTTCTTTATAGTGATGAAGAATCAAAAATCAATCGTGCTATTAAATATTATGGATTATCGAAAGATTTAGCATTAAAAGAAGTGAAAAAAATCAATAAAGAGAGAGCAAAACATTATAAATACTATACTGGAAGAGATTGGTTTTCTCATTTTAATTATGATATTTCTATTCATGTAGATCGTTTTGGAATAGAAAATGTTGTAACTTATTTAAAGACATATTTTGATAAAAAATAGGAAAATTTAACATTCTTATTTTTTTTGCTTGACTTTTAGGGGGGGGGGTTATGGTAGAATGAGAATAGAGGATAGTCAAAAAGGTAACTTAGTGATATTTTTGTTTTGCACTCTATCATAAAAAAATAGGAACATACTAGCGAAAAGAAAGTTGGGCTATATATGAAAAAGAAAAAGGTATTATTCGTGGTAGGAATACTAATAGGAATATTTTGTGTAGTTGGAGCGAGTTTTGCAGTCTGGCAAGTAACACATGTCCAAACAGGAGAAAATAGTTTAACGGTTGGGTGTTTTAAAGTAGAGTTTACGGATCAAAATCCCATTCAAATAGGAAAAGCTTATCCAATAGAAGATAGTGTTGGTGCGTCTTTAACACCTTATGAATTTAGTATCACAAATACTTGTAATGATTTAGCTGCCTATCAAATCAACTTAGAAGTATTGAATGGAAGTACCATGAATGAACATAGTTATATAAAGACAATGTTAGATGAAGAAAACCCAAATTTATTAACAAGTAATCAAGTAGTAGAAAAGACATTAGAGAATGCAAATGCAGCATATAAATTAAAGAAGAGTTTTCTAAATGCCAATGAGACCAAGAATTTTACATTAAGACTATGGCTAGATAAAAATACTCCAGCAGATGAAACAATCATGAATAGTGTATTTAAAAGTAAAGTAACTATTACGACTAGTTATATAGATGAAGCCCCACTTGCTAGTGGAACCTTGAGAACTATTTATACTAGTACGAATGATGGAATGTGGCAATATAAAGGGCAAATAACAAAACTGATTATAGAAGACGAACTAAAGCCAATTATAGGTGCAATTGGAAGTTTTGATGAGTCTAGTAAAAAAGATGGAAGTGTCATGAGTTATATTGTAGAGAATCCGAAAGAAAATGAGACAGAGGAAACCACATATACAGCCTATTTACAAAGTAATGAAAAGTTATATTTAAATAATGGAAGTTGTTTATTTTTTAATTTTAAAAAGTTAGAATCTATTGAAGGTATTAGATATATGGATACTAGTAATATTACTTATATGGGTTATATGTTTCAGAATTGCAGTAGTTTAACGACATTAGATTTAAGTAATTTTAATACTTCTAAAGTAACTGGTATGGAATCTATGTTTCAAAATTGTAGCAGTTTAACTTCAATAGATTTGAGTAATTTTGATACTAGAAATGTAACATTTATGGGTTCTATGTTTAATGGATGTAGAAGTTTAACTTCTTTAGATGTGAGCAATTTCAGTACGGAAAAAGTAACGAATATGAGAGCTATGTTTTATTATTGTGAAAATTTAATTACATTGGATTTAAGTCATTTTAATACAAGTAATGTAACATTGATGGATTCTATATTTCGAGGTTGTAGTAGTTTAACGACATTAGACTTAAGTAGTTTTAAAACTTCAAATGTTACAGATATGAGTGATATGTTTTATGGCTGTCGCAGTTTAACGACATTAGACTTAAATAGTTTTAATACAAGTAATGTAACTGTCATGAGTTATATGTTTCAAGATTGCAGTAATTTAACTGCATTAGACATAAGCAGTTTTAAAACTTCAAATGTAACAAGTATGCGTGGGATGTTTTTGGGCTGTCGCAGTTTAACCACATTAGATATAAGTAATTTCAATACTGAAAAAGTAACCGATATGGTTGCTATGTTTTATGAATGTAACAGTTTAGCTTTGTTAGATTTGGATAATTTTGAAACTAGAAATGTAACAAATATGGCTGATATGTTTCAAGGATGTAGTAATTTAACCTTATTAGATCTGAGTAATTTCAATACCGAACAGGTAACCAATATGAGTCGAATGTTTTATAGATGTAACAGTTTAACCACATTAGATGTCAGTAATTTTAATACCGAAAAAGTTACTAATATGGGAGCTATGTTTTATGGGTGTAAAAATTTGACTTTTTTAGATTTAAGTGGCTTTCATACATTAAATGTTACAAATTCCAATTATGTTTATAAAGGATTCCAATCTATGTTTGATAATTGTTCTAAATTAACAAGAATTATATATGGAGACAATTTTATTTATGCGAATGATGCAAATGTTACGTCTATGTTTTCTAGTTGTCCTGCAAATAAACCAACCCATGAATCTTGGAGTGGTCTTGCACTTTAATTTTTTCTTTTAAAATTTTCTTTTTTGGGGTATAATACTTATTAGAATAAGGAGGATTTAAATGAATAAGTTAGAGGGACGTGTTGCTATTATTACAGGTGGAGCAATGGGTAATGGTGAAGGAATTGCAGAAGTATTTTTAAAATATGGTGCAAAAGTAGTTATTTTAGATTATGCTGAAGAGCTTGCTTTAACACTTGGAACTTTAAAAGAAAAATATAATGATGCTATCGTGGTAGGGTATCATGTTGATATAAGAAATCGTTCTTCATTAGATGAAATTTGTAAAATGGTTGCCAATCAGTTTGGTGGCATTGATATATTAGTAAATAATGCTGGTGTATGTAAACTAGAGCCGTTTGTTACAATGGATGATGAAACTAGAGACTTTCATTTTGATATCAATATTGATGGAACATGGAATATGACGAAAGCTTGTTTACCGTATTTAATTCAAAGCCAACATGCAAGTATTATCAATTTGTCTAGTGTGACTGGTGTACGTGTTGCAGATCCTGGTGAGGTTGCTTATGCTACTACCAAAGCTGCTCTTGTAGGTTTTACGAAAGGACTCGCGGCAGATTTAGTTTCAGAAAATATTCGAGTAAATGCTATTTTACCTGGTTATATTAGAACCCCTATGGTGGAAAAAATGGCTCATCTTTCTAGTCCAGAAAATCCAGAAGGTGTTATTTCTAGTATTGCTTCTGCTATTCCTATGAAAAGAATGGGAACCGTTTATGAACTTGGTGAACTAGCTGCTTTTCTTGCTAGTGATGAATCTAGTTATATTACTGCTGAAACCATTGTTTTTGATGGTGGAAGTACATTACCAGAAACAAATAGTATGGGTGTTTAAGAATAGTGTTTTCTATTCTTTTTTTCTGTTTTAAAATATGTTAAAATGATAAAGGTGATGCAAATGAAATGGTTAAAAGATTTAACACCTTATATAGTTATCTTGGTTTTTGTTCTACTAATTAGAACATTTATTGTTACTCCTATTAAAGTTCATGGACAAAGTATGTATGATACTCTAGAAGGAAATGAAATTATGCTTTTATATAAATTTAGTGATATTAAGCGTTTTGATATTGTGGTAGCAAATTTAATACAAGATGGCAAAAAAGTTGATACTCTTATTAAACGAGTTTATGGGTTACCTGGTGAAAAAATAAAATGTGAAAATGGTCTTATTTATGTAAATGATAAGAAAATTGAAGATACTTATGCGTTTGGAAAAACAGAAGATTTTGATGAAATTGTTTTATTAGATGATGAATATTTTGTTTTAGGAGATAACCGACAAGTTTCTTTAGATAGTCACGTGTTCGGGCCAATTAAGAAAAAAGATATGGAAGGCGTAACTAATTTTGTTCTTTGGCCATTTTCTAAATTTGGAAAAGTAGAGTAATTATGAAGAAAAACTTATGTTTTGAAATTATAGAATCTTGTCCAAATTCGTGTTTATTTTGTTCTTCTAATTCTTCTTTACATAAAAAACAAATGATTTCTTATGAAGATTTTGTAAAATCAATTCTTTATTTTAATTCTAATTGTGAACTAGAAAGTGTTTCTTTTTCTGGAGGAGAACCTCTTTTACATCCTGAATTTTTGCAAATGCTTCATTTTTTACAAGAAAAATCTATTCCAGGAATTCTTTTTACAAGTGGAGTGAAAGAAAGTTTGCCTCTTAGTTCTTTAGAACAAAATTATTTTTTAAAGAAAAAAGAAGCAGATTTAAGAAAAATAGAAATTCATGAACCTTGGAACTCTAGATTAAAAAAACAAATAGAAAAGTATTATAATCAATATCTTTCACCACCAATGTATTCATCTGTTTCAAAAAATGAATTTCTTTGTTTTAAAAATTTAGGTCTTTCTAAAGTTGTTTTTGATTTTGAGGGATATCTAGAAGAAACTGATAACTATTTAATGGGACGGAGCCAAATTTTAAGACAAGCAGCTTTAGATTCTATTTTTAATGCAACTATGGTTGGTTTAGAAGTAGAAATTCATTTTATTCCTACAAAAATAAATTATAAAGAAATCGAAGAAATTTTAGAGCTTTTTTCTATCATAAATGTTAAAAATATTCATATTTTAAAATTTGTACCACAAGGAAGAGGAAAAGAAAATCAGAGTTCTTTAGAAATGGATGAAGAAGAAATGAAAGAATTTTGGGAAATTTTAGAACGCGCTAGAAAAAAATTTCCTATGCAAGTTGTTTTAAGTGCTTCTTTTTTTGAAGAAAAACATGTATGTAGTGCTGGGCTTCAAAAGATTCATATTAAATTTGATGGTACAGTTTTACCTTGTCCTGCTTTTAAAGAACTTACTTATGAAGAGTATTTAAAACTTGGTATTAAGCATTATTCTATTTATTCTAATTTAGAGGAATATCCTATTTCTTCTTCGGTTACAAGAGTTAATGCTTTATGTAAGAAATTATATGATACATAGAACATTTTAAATGAGGTAAATGTGATTATAAGTTTCAGGTAATGAATTCAATAAAAACAACTAGAGTAATGGAAAAACAAGGTTTAATAAAGATGAACTGTAGTTATATACTACAGTAAAACAAAATAAAGGAAGTGAAATAAATGGAAATCAAACAACAAAATTCGACAAATATAAATTGGTTGATTACGATTTATTGCAACCCCCTAGCAAACCCTTATAAATAAAGGCTTTCTTTGATTTTAGATCTTGCACATTTTAATGTAAAAAGTGGTAAAATTACTAAAAATTGATAAAAACATAGTGATTTTAATGATATTTATGATGAGAATTAGAAAGGTGATTACGACATTGCAACCCCCTATAAATTGTCGATAAATTCATTTAAAAAGTAGAACACACATTTTTATTTTAATACCAATTCATATTATACTATATTTATGAATGGAAGTGTAATTTTTATGAAAAAAATAAAACTTAAAGTAAATTATAATGAATATAGAATAATTATAGATGAATTAGTAGAGTTTAGAAACAAACTGATTAAAGATAATGAAGATACTTATTATATTGATAAATTGCTATTAAAGTTGGCAAATAAAAGATAATTTTATAAACATACTTTGAACTGGTTAGAAATAGTCAGTTCTTTTTTTATGCCCATACATAGCCATTTTATTTTTATAGAGTGGCTAGAGTTTAAAGAAAGGAGGAAAATGTATATGTCGCAATGCAAAGTTATTGCAGTGGCTAATCAGAAAGGTGGAGTGGGCAAGACCACCACAACTTTTAGTCTAGGTGTTGCTTTAGCAAAGGAAGGCAAAAAAGTATTAGTAGTTGATACAGATCCACAGGGAAGTCTTACGATTTCTATGGGTTGGCGAGAACTTGATAAAATACCGATAACTATTGCTAATTTAATGGAACAGTCAATGAATGATGAAAATATCCAGACAAGTGAATCTATATTACACCATCAAGAAAATATAGATTTAATTCCATCTAATTTAAGATTATCAGTATTAGAAATGTCATTGTTTAGTGCTATGAGTAGGGAGTACACTATGAGAAACTGTTTATCTAAAGTAAAAGAAAATTATGATTATATTCTTATAGACTGTCAGCCATCTCTAGGAATCTTAACAGTTAATGCGTTGGCAAGTGCCGATAGTGTTATAATCCCAATGCAAAGTCAATATCTTTCTGCTATGGGAATGACTGAATTATTAAAGACTGTTGGTAAAGTAAGAAATCAAATCAATCCTAAATTAAAAGTAGATGGCGTTTTAATTACTCTAGTAGATAAGAGAACTAACTTATCAAAAGAAATGAGAACACAACTACAAGAAAATTATGGAAGTGCAGTTAAGTTTTATGTTACACAAATACCTTTTGCAATAAAGACAGCAGAAGCAACTTCTACTGGAAATAGTATTTTTGAGTATGACAAAAATAGCAAAGTGGCAGACGCATATTCTTCATTTGCAAAGGAGGTGCTTGAAAGTGGCAAAGACCGATATAAAAATGCCGTTGCCAAAGTTAGATGATTTATTTACAACAGAACAAGAACGACAAGATAGTAGTTTAGAAAAAGTTGTTGATATAGCACTAACAGATATTCAAGACTTCCCAAATCACCCATTTAAGGTAATTGTAAACGAAGAAATGCAAGAAATGGCACAAAGTATAAGTGAGTATGGTGTATTATTACCTGTACTTGTTAGACCACTTCCAAATGGTAAGTATCAAATGATTTCCGGACATAGAAGAAAAAAGGCAAGTGAAATTGCTAACAAAGAAACTATGCCGTGTATTGTCAGAAACCTTACAGATGATGAAGCCACTATAATAATGGTAGATAGTAACTTACAAAGGGAACATATCTTACCTAGTGAACGAGCCTATGCTTATAAAATGAAGTTGGAAGCAATGACACATCAAGGACAAAGAAATGATTTAACTTGTTCCCAAGTCGGTAACAAGTTGTCTGGGAAAAAATCTCTTGAGATATTAGCAGAAGAAGTGGGCGAAAGTAAATCTAATGTTCATAGATTTATAAGACTTACTGAACTGATAAAACCATTACTTGATATGGTAGATAATGATTCGCTTAATATTTCACCAAGTATAGCATTAAGTCCGGCGTATGAAATATCATTTCTTACCAAAGAAGAACAAAAATGGCTTTTAAATAGTATGGAATGTAATGTTGCTACACCAACCGTGTCACAAGCCCAAGAAATGAAAAACTTGAGTAAGAGTGGGAATTTAGATGAAGATACTATCGAAGAAATAATGAGTCGTGAAAAACCTAATCAAGTTGAAAAACTAAAATTAGATTTTAAAGACTTAAGACCTAAAATGCCCAGTGGTATGCCAACAACTGAATGGGTAAAACACATTTACAAAGCATTAGACTATTACAATAGGGCTATGGAAAGACAGAAACAACAAGGTGCTAGATAGTGGGAGTTACTATTCCATTGTTCCCCTTCCTACAACCTACCCCTAGTATATATACTAACTGTTATTACTAACTGAAAAAAATATATATTAGAAATTTACACAAATGCAATTAAAAATATTTTAGTTTATAATAACTTCAACAAATCAAGAAAGGAATGATTTTGTATGAAAAAGATATTGATTTTGATAAGCATTTTAATTTCTATGACAGGAGGTACAGTTTTCTACTTGCAGAATAAACAAGAAGAAAAGCCAAAACTAGAACAGGTTAATGTTAGTGAGAAAATCACAGAAGAAAAAGTGGCAGAAGAATCTAAAAGCAAAGAAAACAAAGTAGCAGAAAGTGAAAAAATCCCAGAGCAAAAAGTTGTGGAAGTAAAAGAAACAAAAAAAGAAGTTAAGTCAGATCGTAAACCAGAAAACAACAATGTTTCTTCGGCTAGTAAAAATGAAGTGAAACAAGAAAAAAAGCAAAATAATTCTGTTTCAAAAGAAGTTCCAAAGGAAACTCCGAAAGAAACACCAAAACCAAAAGAAAATAGCAATACTACACCAAGTCAAAAGCCAAGTAGTCAACCACAAAACGGTGGAGCAACTACAAAGTTTTATGAATCAATAACTGGTGGTAAGAAAGAATTTGCCTCTGAAAGTGAAGCGAGTGCTAGGGGTGCAGAAATTAAAAGCAAAGAATTAGACTATGTTTTAGATTATAACGAACAACACCCAGAAGCACCGATAAAACCAGATATAAATTATTACAGGGTATATCCATCTGTGATAGATGAAAATGGTAAGTATTGGTATTATTTGCATTTCTTTTGTGCAAGTGGCGAGGGAAATGACGCAAAATTAAAAAGTATGTATTAGTGGCTCTTAAAACAAGAGTCATTTTTTATGCCCTAATTTTAGGAGTAAGAAAGGAGAAAATTAAAAATGAAAAAAATTGGAATGTGCCTAGTTTTAACACTAGGTATTTTACTTGGATTTACTGTTAATGCTCAAGCAGTAAATGCAGCAACTTTAACAAAAACAAAATCCGGCTATTATTATGATCGAGCAAGAGCAGATGGAACTGACCATCATTCTTGGTATTTTATGCAATATGAAATGGATGGCGAAGTATCTTATTGCATAGAGCCAAATATACCAGAGGGAACTATTTATAATCCTGGAAGTTGGGAAGCAACAGGACTTCCAAATGAAATCAAAGAAAGATTATTGTTAATCGGTTACTACGGTTATACTTATCCGGGACACCAAACACTACAATATCGTGCTGCTACTCAAGGTATGATATGGGATATTATCATTGGACACGGAGCAAATACAACTTTCTCAACAGAAAGATGGGGAGCAGGAACACCATTTGATGTATCAACAGAAAAAGCAGAAATCAATAGACTAATCGAACACCACTATGATAGACCAAGTTTTGATGGTGGAGTTTATAAAGCACAAGTAGGAGAAACTATTACACTAACAGATACTAATAATGTACTTGGAAATTATAGTGTAAGTGTTAGTGGTGCAGAATATAGTGTTAATGGAAATACACTAACAATTAAGCCTACTAGAAATGGAAAAATAGATTTAACTTTAACAAAAAATATGCCTTATGCTAGTGGCTATAAGTTATTCGTTGGAAACGAAATTCAAAATATGTTTGTACCTGGAACTACTGATCCAGTTATGGCTAGAGTTAGAGTAAATAGTTATACAACACCAGTAGAGGGTTATAAGAAAGATGTTGAAACTGAAACTGCACAGGGTCAAGCAACTTTAAAAGGAGCAGAGTATGGTATATACGAAACTGCTACGGGAAGATTAGTGACAACAGTTGTTACTGATGAAAACGGTTACTTTAAAAGTGACGCAGTATTATCTTGGAATGATTACTATTTACAAGAAATCAAACCAAGTGAGGGTTATGAATTAGATAAAACTCGCTACAATATTGATGTAAAAGGAAAAGACTCTGCAAGAGTAGATGTTGTAGAAAAAGTAATTAAAAACTATGTAAGTATTTTAAAACAATACGAACACGTGGAGGGAGAAACAAAATTCCTAAATGCAGAAGCAGGTATTACTTTTGAAATTTATTACCCAAACGGAAACAAGTTTGATGAAATCACAACAGATAAAAACGGTTATGCTTCTATCAATTTGCCTTATGGAGTTTGGAAGTTCCATCAAGTAAATACGACAACTGGATATGAAAAGATTTATGACTTCTATATCACAGTAAGTGAAACAAGCGAAAAAGAGCAATATTACAATATTTTAAACAACTCTTTGACTGCTTATTTGCAAGTAATAAAAGTAGATGAAGAAACTGGAAAGACTATTGCCATTAAAGATACTACTTTCAAAATCTTTAATGAAGATACTAAACAATATGTATCTCAATTCGTAGGTGGTAAAGTAATTAGTGAATTTAAAACTGATGAAAATGGTATATTAGTAACACCTTTAAAATTAGTTGCAGGAAATTACAAACTAATTGAAGTGTCTGCACCAAATGGTTACTTAAAAGATAAAAACGGTCTAAAATTCACTATTGGAAATGATACGCATTATGACTATACAACTTATGGAGCATTTATCACAGTAACTTATAAGAATACACCTATTAAAGGTCAATTAGAGATTTATAAAGTTGGCGAAGATTTAGTGATTAAAGATGGCGAATATGTTTATGCTAAGAAAAAATTAAGTGGAGTTACTTTTGAAATCTATGCAGAAGAAGATATTAAGTCTGCTGATGGAAACCATTTATACTATAATAAAGGCGACAAAGTAGATACTATCGTTACAGATGAAAACGGCTATGCTAAAACAAAGAAACTTCCACTAGGAAAATACTATTTAATTGAAGTAAAAACACAAGATGACTATATTCTTGATGGAAATAAACACTATTTCACATTAAAACAAGTTGATGATGAAACTCCAATAGTTTATGAATCATATAGTGCTTTAAATTATCTTAAAAAGGCTACTCTTGAATTTACTAAAACTGATTTAGTAAATGGAGATGTTATTCCAGATACTATCATTGAAATTTATACTGAAAATGATGAACTAATCTTTACTGGTAAAACAGATCAAGATGGAAAAATCGTTATTACAGATTTAAAAGTTGGAAAATACTATATCGTAGAAAAAGAGCCAAGCACAGGCTATGTAATAACTGATGAGAAAGTTTATTTTGAATTAAAAGAAAACGGAGAAATCGTTAAGGCTGAAATGAAAAATAAACCAGTAACAGGAACTCTTGAATTTACTAAAACTGATGTATCAACAGGAGAGCCACTACCAAATACTTTAATCGAAATCTACAATGATAAAGATGAGTTGATTTTTAGTGGAAGAACTGATGACAATGGAAAAATCACTATTCCAGAAATTCGCTATGGAAAATACTATATTTTAGAAAAGGAAGCACCAGAGGGCTATACTTTAAACCCAGAGAGAATGTATTTTGAGATTCTTGAAGATGGCGAAATTGTAAAAGCAACAATGACTGATGAAAAAGTAATCGTTGAAGTGCCAAGCACAGGTATTACTGAATCACATTTCATTGAAATTGTTGGAACAATGTTTATTCTAGGAGGAATAGGAGCGATTATCTATGTTAAAAAGAAAAAACAAAATCAAGAATAATAAAAATAGTAAGGGTCAACTAATCGTAGTTGGCTCTTTACTTATTATTTTAGGTACTTTAATTATCGGTGGTAAGTATTTATATAATTATCTCGAAACAAAAAACGAAGAACAGTTAATTGATACTTTCTTTGAAGAACAAAAAGAAATTACAGAAGATACTACTCCAGAAGTACCAGAAGAAAAAGTGGAAACTGAAAAGCCACAACCTACTAAAACAAAAATAGATTATTTTGCAGTAATTAAGATACCTAAAATTGGGTTAGAAAAAGGTCTAGCAAATAAAGGTAGTTATTATAACAATGTTAATAGAAATATACTTGTTGTCAAAGAATCTGATATGCCAGATAAAGACAAAGGTAATGTGATTTTAGCAGGACATTCTGGAAATGGAAGAACTGCTTATTTCAAAAATCTTCATAAACTCGAAAGAGATGATGAAGTAAGTATTTTCTATAATGGTAGCGAGTACAAGTACAAAGTCGTTAATCAATACGACATTGAGAAAACAGGAACTGCTAATATTGTTAGAAATGCCGAAAAAAGTACACTAACTTTAATCACTTGCAGACACAATACGAATAAGCAAATTATCTATATATGCGAATTAGTAGAGAAAGTCTAGGAGGGATTTATTTGGAAACTAAATATAATATAGGTCAAATTACAAAGACTTTAGAAAAACTTTTTGAAGCAGGATTCAATACTGATAAAAAGATACTTGCTTTAAAATTAGAAGATTTAATGAAAATACCAAATCTACAAAATAATGAAACAATGATTATCATTGAATTTAAAAATGCCGTTAAGAATAAGCAAATCATTGCTTTTTTAAGTGGCTATAAAGAGAAAGGGAAAGATGAAAAATGAAAACATTTAAAGTAGAAGCAAATATAAATGGCACAATGACTTTTGAAGTAAAAGCAAAAAATCAAGCAGACGCACAAAGACAAGTTGATGACTTGCTTTCTGATATTTCTGTCAAAGAAGCCATAGAAAAATATAAAGATAGTATGACTTTAGATACTAAACTTAAAGAAGTAAAAGAAAGGGAAAGATAGGAGGTACAAATTATGCCATATCAAAAAAGAATACCACCAGTTAAGGTGGATTTAAGTATAGAAAAATTTAATTATCTAATTGAAATGCTTACCAGATATACGACTTCTGATAACGAGAAAATTAGCGAAACTGCTACTAAACTGAAAGAAAAATTGTTGAGATACAGTATTCCACGAATTACTGAAGAACAAGAAACTTTTGTTGATGTTCGTTTCTATCCTAATGAAGCAAGTGAAATTATCTATATGTTACTTGTTAATACTGAAGATATAGAAGTAGAAACTAACTATTATGAAGTTTTAGTAAATGCTAGAGAAAATCTTAAACAAGATAACTCTAACAATGAATAATCAAAGAAAAATAAAGATAAGGAGGTGAGATGAGTGGCTAATAAATTGAGAAATATAACAGACCTATATTCGGAAACATTAAAAGATATAAGTACAAATCAAAGTGAGTGGCTATCATTTTTAGAGTGTGCTGCAATGAATTATAAATATTCATTCTCCGATCAAGTTCTTATCTATGCACAAAAGCCTTATGCGAGTGCTTGTGCTGAAATAGAAACTTGGAATAAGTCATTAAAAAGATGGGTAAATAAAGGAGCAACAGGTATAGCACTTCTTGCAGAAAATAATGGTAATACTTATTTAAGATATGTTTTTGATGTAAGTGATACCAATAGTAAGCACGGTAAAAATGTTATACTATGGTCTGTTACGAAACCTTATGAAGAATATGTTATCGAAGCCCTAGAAAATAGATATGGAGAATTAGAAGATAACTCTACCATAGCAAGTGCTATTATTTCTAGTGTTAAAAATATGGTAGAAGATAACTTGCCAGATTATTTATCAAATCTAATGTATTTTAAAGATAATAGTTTTTTAGAAGAACTTGATGAGTTGAATATAAAAACTATTTACAAGAAAGTATTAGAGAATAGTGTTGCTTATGTAATGTTAAAGCGTTGTGGAATAAACCCTAATGATTATTTTGATAAGGAAGATTTTAGAGAATTATTAAATTTCAATACTTATGATACGATAACAAGACTAGGTATGGCAACAAGTGATATTGCCGAGTCTGGACTTCGTGAAATATATAGCACAATAAAAAATGTGCGAATAAGTGAAATTGATAAAATCCACACATTTGATAATAATAAGCAAAACGAGTATGATTTAGATGATGGCAAGAATAATGCCGAGAGGAGTGATTTAGATGAAAGAAATAAGTTACAAAATGGTGGGCGATTATCAAATACCAGACCTAGTACCACCACAAGAAGAACAAGTAAATGGGAAATACGCATTGATGAGATTAAGCCACTTGAAGAAGAACGACAAGCCTCTATATACGACACTTCTAATGCAGGGCAAATTACCAGAACACTTGATGGAAGTTCAAACGACAGCCGAAACGAGAGTGGAACAAATGATAGAGGAAATGGCGAAGAAAGAGAATATAACAGAAGAATTGAAAGCCAAAGACCAGATGAAGTGGATAGGCTTAATGAACAACTTGAAAGCGAGAGCAGAGGAGATAGTAACGAGAGAACTAATTTACAGTTAGATTTTTGGGATGTAGATAGTGGGACACATTGTCCGTATGTTGTTACAGATGACAAAATCAATCAAATACTTGCTAATGCACATTTAAAAATACCCAAAGCAGAAGTAAAAAGATATTTTGAACTAGAAAAAGAGCCTTTAAAAAGAGCAGAGTTCATTAAAAATTCTTTTGAAAATGTATATGTGGGTATTTTTATTGGAACACAAATGTATGGTTACAAAGCCTTTGAAAATGGTTTATTACTATGGAAAGGTAATTTTTTATCACGAGATACAGAAAGTTTTATATCTTGGGAAGATTTAACATATCATTATGATTCAATGATTTTACTTCATCAATTAAATGATAGAGAAAAATACTTACCATCTGAAAAAGAGCAGATGACTTTATTAGATGAAGAAAATAGCAAAGAAATACCCGAATTAGAATTTTCGCAAGAGTTTATTGATAAATATTTTCAAACACGACATACTGAAACAAAGTATGCTATATATAGACAATTTCAAAAAAGTTTATCTACAACTGAAAATATTAACTATATAAAAAATATGTATGGATTAAGTGGAAGTTCATATATTATTCGTGGATCTGGTATAGGTTATACTGCTGATAGTAAAGGACTTACTTTATATCGTGGAAATCTTGAAAATAGAAAAGAAAAACTTTTAAAATGGAATTATGTTGAAAAGCGAATAAAGGAACTAATTAGCCTTAATAGATACCTTAATCCAAAAGAATTAAGAGAGTATCCTGCTTGGTTAGGAGAAGAACAGGAACGAATAGATGAATTAAATCAAGAAGATACTTTTACTGAAAAACAAGAAGATAGTCTAGCAAAACGATTAAATGATTTTATCAAAGAATATGATTTACAAGGCTATGAAGCAAATCTTGAAAATGGCGAAACCGAAGAAGATGTCATTAGAGATATAGATAATCAAATTCATAATCCAAGTGAATTAAGAGGCTTTATAGAGTATATTCAAAATCTAGGGAATGATTTAGAAAGTGATGATGAAGATAAAAAGATAATAGAAAACTTTATCAAAGAATTAAATGAAACTTTCCCAGACTACGATTATCAAGTAGGCGACCAAGTATATATTGGTGCAGATAAGTTTGAAATACTTTCATTAGATAATAACATTGTTAGGTTATATGACTATCAATATCCATTATTTAATCAAGAATTATCTTTTGATGAGTTTGATAAGAAAGTAAAAGAAAATCCGTGTAATGACCATCTAAAAATCAAAGTAACTGAAACTGGAGAGTTAGAAAAACATAATGAATATGGAGAATATGATGATGAAGTAGATTTAGTAGAGCATATCTTATCGCTTTATGATATGAGTGATATTAAGGTAAACTTCGATTCTAACGAGAATATTGTTATTTATTCTGATGACATTGATTTAGAGGGACTAGAAGTTTATGATTTCCTATTAAATGAACTATTTGACTATAACGAAGATGGCACAGTAGATAAAGTTAATAATCACGATTTAGACAGACTAAAAAAATATCGTAAAAAATATGAAACAAAGGTCACTGATCGTGAAAAATTAGAAGAAGATTTAATCGGTAAAAATATAACTATTGGCGATAGAGAGTACACCATTGATAGTATCAATAATGATGTAGTATCGCTTAAAGATATTACTTTCCAAAATGGTATAGGTTTTCCTATCTTCCGTGATGAAGAATTAAGTAAAGTATTATCTATACTTGCTGAAAAAGAAATTGAACAGAAAAAGGAAACTATTATACCTAATATCGCTAAAAAGCGAAGAAAACGAGTTACTACTTTTGATATACACCCAGAAATTAAAAACGAAGATAGAAATAACTTCCATATTACTGATGATATGTTAGGTGTTGGTAGTGATCGAGAAAAATTTAATCGTAATTTAGCAGCAATTAAAGTATTAAAACAATGCGAAGAAGAAAATCGTTTTGCTACTCCAGAAGAACAACAAATATTATCACAGTATATTGGTTGGGGTGGCTTGTCACAAGCATTTGAAGAAAATAATTCCTCTTGGGCAGATGAACATTTAAAACTTAAAAACGTTCTTGATGAAGAAGAATATAGGTCTGCAATGAGTTCTACAAGAACTTCTTTCTATACTCCTCCAGTAGTTATTCGTACAATGTATAAAGCACTTGAAAGTATGGGAATGAAAGATGGCAATATACTAGAGCCTAGTTGTGGAGTTGGTAATTTTCTAGGAATGATTCCAGATACTTTAAAAGACTGTAAGTTATATGGAATAGAAGTTGATAGTATCTCTGGTAGAATTGCTAGGCAACTATATCAAAAGTCATCTATCGCAGTACAGGGTTATGAAAGTACAGAACTTCCAGATTCTTTCTTTGATGGTGCTATTGGTAATGTGCCATTTGATACGAATAAATTATTAGACAAAAGGTATGATAAGTATAATTTCCTTATTCACGATTATTTCTTTGCGAAAACTCTTGATAAGGTTAGACCGGGTGGAATAGTTGCTTTTATAACAAGTAAAGGCACTTTAGATAAGGAAAATCCAAGTGTTAGAAAGTATATATCACAAAGAGCCGACTTACTAGGAGCAATAAGACTTCCAAATAATACCTTTAAAGACAACGCAGGTACAAAGGTTACTTCTGATATTATCTTCTTACAAAAGCGAGATTCAATAACAGATATAGAGCCAGACTGGGTATATCTTGATACTGATGAAAATGGTATCAAAATGAATAAATATTTTGTAGATAACCCAGATATGATATGTGGTAATATGAAAATGGAATCTACTAGATTTGGTATGGATTCAACTTGTGAAGCAAGAGAAGATATTTCACTAGAAGAACAACTTAACAATGCTATTTCTAATATACACGCCGAAATAAAAGAATATGAGATAGATGATATAGGAGAAGATGAAGAAGATTTATCTATTCCTGCTGATTATAATGTTAAGAACTTCTCATACACCATAGTAGAGGACAAAGTCTATTATCGTGAAAATAGTAGAATGTATCCACAAGAATTGCCACTTACTACCGAAAATCGTATAAGAGGCTTAATAGAAATAAGAGAATGTGTTAGAACTTTATTAGAATTACAAACAGAGGACTTCCCAGAAGAAGATATAAAACAAGAACAAGTAAAATTAAATAAACTATATGATAGTTTTACTAAAAAATATGGTCTTATCAATAGCAGAGCGAATACCTCTGCTTTTTCTAATGACAACAGTTTTTATCTATTATGTTCTTTAGAGATACTAGATGAAAATAAAGAATTGCTTAAAAAAGCAGATATGTTTACTAAAAGGACAATTCTTCCTCATAAGGAGATAACAAGTGTTGATTCTGCAAATGAAGCCTTAATTGTTTCTATCTCTGAAAAGGCTAGAGTTGATTTAGAGTTTATGCAAAAATTATGTGGGCTTGATATGGATAAAATGCTTTCTGATTTAGAGGGTGTTATATTCAATGTTCCAGAATATGGAGAGCCAAATAAATGGGTAACTGCTGATGAGTACCTATCTGGCAATATTCGTGAGAAATTGAAGATAGCCAAAGAGTTTGCTGAAGATGATCCTAGATTCAATATCAATGTAAAATGTCTTGAAGAAGTAATGCCAAAAGATTTAGAGCCACAAGAGATAAGCGTTAGGCTTGGTGCTACTTGGCTACCACCAGATGTCATAGATGACTTTATAACTTATCTTTTATCGCCATCTTGGAATATTAGAGATAGTATAAAAGTGCATTTTATGGAGAGTACAGCCCAATGGAATATTGAGGGTAAAAACTATGATAGAGGTAGTGTAAAAGCAAACTCTACTTATGGTACAGGAAGAATCAATGCTTATAAAATCATAGAAGAAACACTTAATTTAAAAGATGTTAGAATATATGATTATAATACTGATGAAAATGGCAGAAAAGTACCAGAGTTAAATAAGAAAGAAACTGCTATTGCACAAGCAAAACAAGAGCAAATAAAAACTGCTTTTGATGAGTGGATATGGAGCGATATAGACCGTAGAGAAAGATTAAGTAAAATCTATAATGAGAAGTTTAATTCTAATCGACCTCGTGAGTATGATGGCTCTCATATAAATTTTCACGGTATGAATCCAGAAATAACTTTACGACTACACCAAGTTAATGCCATAGCCAGAGTTTTGTATGGAAATACAAATACTCTACTAGCACACGAGGTTGGAGCAGGTAAGACTTTTGAAATGGTCGCTGCTGCTATGGAATCAAAAAGACTAGGACTATGTAATAAGAGTATGTTTGTAGTACCAAATCATATCGTAGAACAATTTAGTTCGGAATTCCTACAACTTTATCCAAGTGCTAATATTCTCGTTACTACGAAGAAAGATTTTGAAACGGCTAATCGTAAAAAATTCTGTTCTCGAATAGCAACTGGAGATTATGACGCAGTAATTATATCTCATAGCCAATTTGAGAAGATACCAATGTCTGCCGAAAGACAAAGAACTATCTTACAAAATCAAATAGATGATATAAGTATGGGAGTACAAGATTTAAAAGACCATAATGGCGAAAACTTTACTATAAAGCAATTAGTAAGACTACAAAAAAGTCTTGAGGCAAAATTAGCAAAGTTAAATGATACGAGCCGAAAAGATGATGTTGTAACCTTTGAAGAATTAGGTATTGATAGAATATTCGTAGATGAAGCCCATTACTTTAAAAATCTATTTCTTTATACAAAAATGAGAAATGTTGGTGGTATAGCACAAACTGAAGCACAAAAGTCTAGTGACTTATTTATGAAATGTAGGTATCTTGATGAATTAACTGGTGGTAGAGGAGTTGTATTTGCAACTGGTACTCCAGTAAGTAATTCTATGGTAGAACTTTATACTATGCAAAGATACTTACAATATGCAGAGTTAGAAAAAAGGAATCTACAACACTTTGACGCTTGGGCTTCTACTTTTGGTGAAACAGTAACGGCTATTGAACTTGCTCCAGAGGGAACAGGTTACAGAGCAAAGACTAGATTTGCCAAGTTTTATAACTTACCAGAACTGATGGCTATGTTTAAGGAAGTAGCCGATATTCAAACGGCAGATATGCTTAATTTACCACTTCCAGAAGCCCATTATGAAACGATAGTAGCAAAGCCTACTGAAATACAAAAAGAAATGGTAAAAGAACTTTCTAATAGGGCAGATATGGTTAGAAATAAAAAGGTTGACCCATCAACTGATAATATGTTAAAAATTACAAATGATGGTAGAAAACTTGCACTTGACCAAAGACTTATAAATGATATGTTGCCAGATGATCCGAATAGTAAAGTGTCTTTATGTGCGAATAATATTTATAGAATATGGCAAGAGCATAAAGAAAAACACTTAACACAATTAGTATTCTGTGATTTATCTACTCCAAGTGAAGATAAATTTAATGTTTATGATGAGTTAAAAAGAAAGTTACAAGAGTTAGGTGTTCCAGAAGATGAAGTCGAGTTTATTCATAATGCTAATACAGATATACAAAAGAAAACTTTGTTTTCACAAGTAAGAAATGGTATAAAAAGAATATTGTTCGGTAGCACTTCCAAAATGGGTGCAGGAACAAACTGCCAAGACAAACTAATTGCAATTCATAACCTAGACTGTCCGTGGCGACCTGCTGACCTTATACAAAGAATAGGAAGAATATTAAGGCAAGGAAATAAAAATAAAGAAGTTTATATCTATAACTATGTTACAGAGGGAACTTTTGACGCATACCTTTATCAATTAGTAGAGAATAAACAACGATTCATTTCACAGATAATGACTTCTAAAACTCCAGTAAGATTTGCTGAAGATATAGATGAAGCAGCACTTAATTATGCACAGATTAAAGCACTTGCTGCCGGTAATCCTTTGATAATGGAAAAGACTGATTTAGACACGCAAGTTGCTAAATTAAAACTCCTAAAACAAAATCATTTGAGTCAAATATATGCTATGGAAGATAAAGTAGCAAAGTATTATCCTAGTGAGATAAAAAGACTAGAATCACGAATAGATGGCTTTAAAAAAGATATAGAACTAGCCGAAAAAAATACTACAAATAGTGATGATAAATTCCAAAGTATGATTATAAAAGGTGTTACTTATACCGATAAAAAACAAGCAGGAGATAAGATACTTGAGTTATGTAAGAATATTGATAAAACTGAAAAACAAGAGATAGGAAGTTATAGAGGCTTCAAGATGGAACTTGACTATGAATTTAGTAATTTCCATATTTATTTAAAAAACGAGTTATCTCATTCTGTTATTCTTGGTAATGATAATTTAGGTAATATTACACGTATCAATAATGAAATAGATGGTTTATCTTCTGATTTAGAAAGAGAAAAAACAGAGTTGGAAAATATCAAAATTCAATTTGAAAATGCCAAAGAAGAATGCAAAAGACCATTCAAACAAGAGCAAGAATTAAAGGAAAAATCTAAACGATTAGATGAAGTAAATGTCTTACTTAATATGAATGAAAAGGACAAAGAAGTTATAGATTTTGATGATAATGCCGAAGTAGAAAGTCAAAAATCTAATAGAGATTATGAAAGATAATATAGTATCATTAAGAGCAATTTTAGGAACTAAACTAGAGTTGCTCTTTTTTCATTTTAAAGGAAAGGTAGGTTAGAATATGAATAATGAAATGAAAATTAGACAAGAAGTTTATAATAAAATGGAGCAAGAATATAACAATTTTATTGAAAATTTAAAATCTAAAACTCCGGATGAAATAATCCAAAGTTCTTATCAAAAAGTAATAAAAGAAGAAATACTTGGCGATTTTTACCCAGAGTATGAACATTATGATATGGAAAAAATAAGAGCATTAAATAAATGCAAAGATCCGTTAGAAGAACTATATCAAGGGTGGATGAACTGTGACGCAGGTATTCATCAAGCATTAGAAGATAGCACTTATGATACCCTAGATAATTTGGTAGAAGAACAAAAAGAAAAGAAACAATCACGAGAAAGGTAGGTAGTATTATGGCATATTATCCTCCAGAAGTGATACAAAGAGCAAAGCAAATGGACTTATTAACTTATCTAAAAAATTATGAGCCAGATGAGTTAGTTCATTTTAGTAGAGATACTTATGTGACTAGAACACACGACAGTTTAAAAATTTCAAATGGTATGTGGTACTGGTTTTCGCAGAGTATAGGTGGTAAAAGTGCGTTAGAATATTTAATTAAAGTACGAGATTATACTTTCTTACAAGCAGTAGAAACGATAGTAGGAAGTGTTGTTGCAGCCCCACCTAAAATATATAAAAGTATAACTAAAAGAACACCAGAAAGACTAATATTACCAAAGAAAGCACCTAATAATGATAGAGTAAAATCTTATCTTATAGGCAGGGGTATTGATGAAGATATTATACAAGAGTGTATAGATAATGATTTAATTTATCAGCAATTTCCAAATAACAATGTCGTATTTGTAGGCTACGATCAAAATAAAATAGCAAGATATGCAATGTTTAGAGGAACAAATGAAAGTAATTTCAAAGGGGAAGCAAATGGAAGTCATAAGGCATTTTCTTTTCAGTTAGAAGCATTAGAAAAAAATGATAGAGTACACTTATTTGAGAGTGCAATAGACTTACTTTCTTATGCAACTTTAATGAAATTAAATGATAAAGAGTGGTACAATGAATCGCTACTTTCACTTGCAGGAGTTTATAAACCAGCAGAGAATATAGAAGATAGTAAAGTGCCACTTGCTTTAAATTATTATTTGAATCAACACCCAAATATTAAAAAAATCTACTTGCATTTAGACAATGATAAGGCAGGTAGAGAATCAACCGAAGCAATAAAATACTTGTTATCAAGTAGATATGAAATCATTGATAATCCGACTCCAGTAGGAAAAGATGTCAATGATTTTTTATGTTTAAAACTAGGAATTAAAAATAAAAATACGAAAGAAAGAGAGAGATAAATTATGAGATTTAATTATTATTTGTTGAGGGAAATTTTGAAAGAAAGAAGAATAGAAAAAGGACTTTCTAAAAATAAATTAGCCCAATATGTTGGCATAAGTCAACCAGAAGTAACAAGAATTGAGAATGGAATTAGGACTATTCCTAATATAGTAACACTTATATATTTTTGTGAAGTTTTAGATTTAGACTTTATAGAATTGTTAAAAGTTACTGGATTTGTAGATGAAAAAAATTTGATTATGAAAAGAAATTTTGATATGAAAAAGTATAAAGTTAATGCGAAAAAAGATAAAGAATTAGAGTTCATTGTTTATTCAGAAAGTGAAGAACAAGCATTAAAAATTATAGAAGAAGTGCTTGAAGATTTAGAATTATCTGATGAAGAATTAGAAAAAATTTCTAAAATAATTATTGATGTAGAAGAACAAGAACTGGAAGAAAGACAAGAAGATTTTAAAGAAAAAAGTGATAAAAGTATGTGTGAAACTTGCGAATATTTTTGTTCAAAATGTGGCAGATGTACTTTAGAATGATAACACTATACTAGGACACTATGTCCTAGCCAGCACTGAAAACCTACTCCCGTAAGTTTTCGCTTGTGGGGAAATCCCCAAACCCCTTATGAAGAATAAAAAAATAAAACGATTAAAAGATTAGTGCAATGGCGTACTAATCTTTTATGATTTTAGAAAGGAAAAATTAAAGATGAGAGAATTATTGTTTTTTATATTAGGAATGATAGTTGGTGGTATTGCAATGACTACTTTAATGTGTTGCTTACAAATCAATAGAATAAATGAAATGGAAGCAAGATGTTTGAAATTAGAGAATGAAAAGTCGGAGGTGCAAGATGAGAACTAGAAGTATCAAAAAACAAGTTTGGCTTAATAGAGAAGAAGCAACTCTTTTAAAAAAGAAAGCCAAGAAAGTTGGACTTAATGAATCGGAATTACTACGAAATTTAATTGTAGGATTTGAGCCTAGAGAAAAACCGGATGAAAGATTTTACGAAGCATTAAATCAAATGAGAGCCATAGGTAATAATCTTAATCAAATTGCAAGAAAAGCAAACTCACTTAATTTAATTGATTATCCTTTATATCAAAAAGAATCAGATAAGTGGAATCAATTTATGTTGAAGATAAAAAAAGAATTTTTACTTCCAAAGGAAAAAGAGTAAAGATGGATAAGAAAGTAAAAGTTGTCTATAACAAATTAGAAAACTTATCATTTAATGATAAAGGATATATTGATTTAAGTGAATCAAAAATTAAAAAGAAAAATGATTTAGTTAATGTATGTAATATCTTCAGAGATCCACGATATGAAACATTTAGAATTTTTTATATGAAGAAGGACAAAATCATAGGGCAAGAAGCAATTACAAGTAAAATTCCAAATGCAGTAGTAGTTTTCTCTCGTGGGAAAGATACTATCAATAATCCTGTTAGGAGTTTTGAAAGAATGAATAATAGAATTAAAAGACTTGGTGCAGACGGTTATTATTTAGCACATAATCATATTTCTGAATCGGCTATTCCATCAATGCAAGATTTAGATATTACTCGTGAATTTGCTGCTAATGTTGATGGCTTTTTAGGACATATTGTTTTAGGTAATTCTAATAGATACTCGATTATAGAAGAAGATTCAAAAGGTAGAATTTTAATGCCTAAAGAAAAAACATTAGAAAGTTCTATAATAAATGAAGTAAAAGAGAATAGTTTATATGATGTTAGAATTTTAAATCGAGATGAATTAGTAGCCATATTAAAACAAATACAGAATGAAAAGGAATATTCAACGGCAATATTAACTGATTGTAAATGTAATATACGAATGGTACTAGATATTCCAAATAAAATGTTTAATCAAGAGTTAGAGAACTTAAATGGCTTTTTTAAAAATATTGCAAGAAATAGTGGCTCTACTAGAGTTTTTATAGGAACGAAAGACAAAGATACCTATAACAAAGTTTTAAAACATATCGAGTATGGAACTATTAAAGATATGGTTTGCGTTGATAATAAAGGCGATTTAATCGTAGATGATGAAATAATGTGTACTTGTGATTTATTTGATAAAGAAAAATCTCAAAAACTGCGACAGAGTAAAGAAGTAAGATAATTAAAATATTGAAAGGAGTAAAAAATGAGTAAAAAATATTTTGAAGATAACAATGATCCAGAGTTTTTATATCAAATGTTAAGTAGGCTTGAAACGGACTGTAAATATTTTTTAGGCAATGGCAATGGCTATGAAAAGCACTTGCGGGCTTCAACTATAAGTGAGCAAATATCTGCTATGAAAGAAATCTATAATAAATTAGATGAAAAACCAGAGTGGCTAACTATGGAGCAGATAAATGAATATGAAAATAAAATGATATTAAAACTAACTGAAAAAAATAATAAAAAAGTTTTCTATGAGAGATAGATTATTTAATTGTAAAATGATATAATTATCTCACAGATAAATAGTTTGTAGAGAGGAGTTGATAATATGCCACAAATGAACAAGGGTGGAAAATTTATATTTGGAAAATCTAAAATTAGGGAAAATTTACAAGTGCAATTTCCACCACAAGCAATAAAAGAATATAATATATGTTCCGAAGGAAAAGTATATTTATTTACTGGAGCGAAAGCAACAGGAGGATTCTGTGTAACTAGAAAAGGATTATTAGAGCCATCTAAAATAGGAAATATTTTAAAAGATACTCAAGATTTAAAAGATTATAAATTACCAGAAGGAGAATTTATAGATTATAAAGGCAGAAAGTATTGTTGGATAAACATTTCAAAAGATGGACTTATAGAATTAACAGAAAAAATGTTAGAAGTATTAGAGTTATCTATTGGTATGGAATTATTATCAATTCGCAGTAGTGATATTGCATTTACTATGGGGGCAAAAGGACCACTTTTAGAAAAAGCAGAGAATTATCAAGGAACAATAGATGTTTACTAAAATACAAATTACAAGTTGAAAGTTAGGTGTATTTATGGAATATGACAAATTAGAATTTGA